>NCCO01000012.1 GCA_002279705.1 Allobosea sp. 12-68-7 | reverse complement strand
GCCAGCGTCGCCGCCGAATCATAGGGCGGCAGGAAGACGCCGCGCCGCGCATAGGAGGAGCCTTTTTCCAGATGCAGGTCGGCGACGACGAGTGTGCGCTCGTCGGGCAGCCAGAGCGCGCCCGAATGATCGGGCACGACCACGAGCCGGCCGAGCAGGAAGACTGCCTCGGCCGGTGCCCGGTCGCTCGCCGCCACTGCGTTCACGCCATCGCCTCTTCGGTCAGCATCGCCTCGGCCTCCGCCAGGATCTCGTCGGCCGCCTCGCCATAGACCGCCTCGCGGCCGATCTCGAGCATGACGGAGACGCCGAGCGGCGACACATGATCCAGCGGCTGATGCACGATTCGCCCGCTGATCCGTGTCAGCATCTGGCCCAGGCGCTTGATGTCGAGCAAGCCCGTCGCGGCATCCGCGCGTGCGGCCTTGAGCAGCACATGCTCGGGCTCGTGCCGGCGCAGCACGTCATAGACGAGGTCGGTCGACATCGTGACCTGGCGGCCATTCTTCTCCTGGCCCGGGAAGCGCCGCTCGATCAGGCCGGCGATCACGGCGCATTGCCGGAAGGTGCGCTTCATCAGCGCCGATTCCGCCAGCCACTCCTCGAGATCGTCGCCCAGCATGTCCTGCGAGAACAGCTCGTCGAGGCTCAGGGCCCCGCCTGCGATCGCGGCGGACATGTCGCCGAGCCCCCAGCAGGCCATGCCATAATCGTTGCAGACGAAGCCGAGCGGCCGCATCCGCGCGCGTTCCAGCCGGCGGGTCAGGAGCATGCCGAGCGTCTGATGCGCCAGCCGCCCCTCGAAGGGATAGGCGACGAGGTAGAACCGCCCGCCGCGCGGGAAGGTCTCGACCAGGAGCTCGCCGGGCTGGGGCAGGCGCGATTTCAGCCGCTGCGCATGCAGCCAGGAGGAAACCTCCTCGGGCAGGCTGTCCCATTCCCCGGGGTTGGCGAGCATCGCCCGCACGCGCGCGGCGAGAAAGGTCGAGAGCGGGAACTTGCCGCCGTTGTAGGAGGGGATCTTCGGGTCGGTGCCGGGCGGGGCGCGGGAGCAGACCGCCTCGTTGCCGGAGATGCCCTCGAAGCGCAGGATCTCGCCGGCGAAGATGAAGGTGTCGCCGGGCGTCATCGTCTCCGCGAAATACTCCTCGACCTCGCCGAGAATCCGCCCGCCGCGCGTCACCTGCGATGGCTGGCCGGGCTTCCCGCCGCGCGCCCGGCCGAGCCGCACCTTGAGCATGGTCGATTCGACGATGGTGCCGACATTCATCCGGTATTGCTGGATGATTTGGGCGTTGCTGGCGCGCCAATGCCCGGCCTTGTCCTGGCGCAGCTTGGCGAAACGCTCATAGCTCTTCAGCGCGTAGCCGCCGGTGGCGACGAAGTTCACCACCGCGTCGAAATCCGCCCGCTCCAGCCCGGCATAGGGGGAGGCGGTGCAGACCTCGCGAAAGAGCGCCTCGGAGTCGAAGCCGTCCGAGCAGGCGACGCCGAGAACATGCTGGGCCAGCACATCGAGCGCCCCGATGCGGGCATCCGCCGTGTCCTGCGCGGCTTCGGCCACGGCATCGAGCGCGGCCCGGCATTCCAGCAGCTCGAAGCGGTTGGAGGGGACGAGCAGCGCCTGCGAGGGCTCGTCCATGCGGTGGTTGGAGCGGCCGATGCGCTGCATCAGCCGGCTTGCGCCCTTCGGCGCGCCGATATTGACGACGAGGTCGACATCGCCCCAGTCGATGCCGAGATCGAGCGTCGCCGTGCAGACGACCGCCTTCAGCCGCCCCTCGGCCATCGCCGCCTCCACCTTGCGGCGCTGCGTGGCGTCGAGAGAGCCGTGATGCAGCGCGATCGGCAGATTGTCGTCATTGATCGTCCACAGCGCCTGGAAGGCGAACTCCGCCTGCATGCGCGTATTGACGAAGACCAGCGTCAGCTTGTGCGCCTTGATGGCCGCATAGATCGCGCCCATCGCATGGCCGGTGGTGTGGCCGGCCATCGGCAGGCGGGTCGGCGTCTGCAGGATGCCGATGCGCGCTGCCGCCCCGCCCTTCACCGTCACCAGCCCGGCCGGCGTCTCGCTGCCGCCGAGGAAGCGCTGCAGATCGGCCGGTTCGCGCACCGTCGCCGAGAGCCCGACGGCGCTGACCTGCGGGGCAAGGCTGCGCAGCCTCGCCAGATCGAGCGAAAGCAGGTCGCCGCGCTTGGAGGTGACCAGCGCATGCAGCTCGTCGAGCACGATCCGGCGCAGGCTGGCGAAGAAGGGCGCGGCATCGCGATGCGAGACCAGCAGCGCGAGCTGCTCGGGCGTCGTCAGCAGGATGTCGGGCGGCGTGCGGAGCTGGCGCGTGCGCTTGGCGGCCGAGGTGTCGCCGGTGCGGGTCTCGACCGTGACGGCCAAGCCTATCTCGCGGATCGGCGCCTCGAGATTGCGCGCGATGTCGACGGCGAGTGCCTTCAGCGGCGAGATGTAGAGCGTGTGCAGGCCCTCGTGCTTGCCCTCGCGCTGAGAGAGCTCGACCAGCGAGGGCAGGAAGCCGGCCAGCGTCTTGCCGGCCCCGGTCGGCGCCACCAGCAGCGTCGAGCGGCCCGCGCGGGCCTCCTCCAGCAAGGCGAGCTGGTGCGGCCGCGCGCTCCAGCCGCGGCTGGCGAACCAGTCCGTGAAGGCGGGCGGAAGAGCGGGGAGGGTGGCCATGCCGGCCGAAGATAGGGGGTGGTGAGGGAGAACGAAAGGGGAATAAGGCGGATGGAGCCGCTATGGGCCGTGAAGTCGAGAACGGTATCGCCGGGGGACGTCGAGATGGCCGCTTCCGGTCGCTTTGCCGTCATTCCCGTGTCGGCAGAGCCCGGATATCTCGCCAGTACTCCTCCGCAACGTCTGCATCGATCTCAACTGGCATCGTGCTGCCGGGATAGAGCCGATCGGCACCGTCTTTGCGAGGCCCAGAGATCCAATAGTGTTCTCCGGTATCGGCATCGAAGTAATTGGCCTTGAAGCCCCGCCCGCCTAGCCGCTGGAATTCTTTCTCGCCGTAGCGCAGCGATTGCCCCGACTTGGACAGGGTTACCCGGCCAATCCGCGCGGGTCCATTCAGCCCCTCGGACTTGTTCTCGATATACATAATGCGGGTTTTGCTGACGCTCATGGCGAAGCAGTATCGCAACAAATCCTCAATGCGTGCTTTCGACCCTTAAGGGATTTTTGCCCAGCCATCCTTATAGCTCCATCAAAGCGGAGCTTGGTCGGCTATGAAAGTCATTGCAGAAAACAAGATCGTTTTCGATTTGTGGTTCGAGCGAGCGTATTCATACCGGGCGGAAACCGAACTGCATATCGGCGTCTATGAGACCAAGGCAGATGCGAAGGCAGCTATCAAGCGCCTGAAAACCAAGCCCGGGTTTTGTGAATTTCCCGAGGGCTTCAGCATCTACGAGCGGAAACTCGGTATGACCGGTTGGCAGTATGGCTTCATCACCAAGTTTGAGCCGAGAATTGCTGCGGACTATCGTTCCGTTCCGTTTGACCTACCTGCATTCGAAGAGTTTCTGGCTCCAGACGAGCCAGCTGCCAATGACCCTTAACGGCCCCAAGCGGAACGCCCTCACCGCTTCTCCGCCACCATCAGCAGGCCGGGCACGGCCACGCCGCGCTCCTGCCGTGTGCTCACGGCCTCGGTCGCCAGGACGGGGAAGCCGGCCGCCTCGAGCCGCAGCCGCAGCCAGGTTTCCGCATGCGCGAACCGCCGATCCGCCCCGACGACGACGCCCTCGCCCTCATGGCTCTGCACGGTGAAGGCGAACAGGCCGCCGCGGCTCAGCACGCGCGCGCTCTGGGCGAAGGCGGGCGCGAGTTCCCCGAGATAGACGAAAACATCCGCCGCGAGCACGAGATCGGCGCAGCCATCCGGACGGCTGGCGAGAAAAGCGGTCAGGCCGGCCACGGCCAGCTTGTCGTAGAGCGGCCCGCCATCGGGCCGGGCCTTGGCACGCGCCCGCTCGATCATCCGCGGCGAGACATCGCAGCCGGCGATGAAGCCGCTCTCGGCGCGGATCGCCTCGCCCATCAGCCCCGTCCCACAGCCGAGGTCGAAGACGGTCTCGAACCGGAACGGGCGGCCGGCGTTGTCGCAGTGCCGGGCCAGCGCGGCCTTGATCAGCTCGGGAGCGTTGTAATGCAGGGCCTGCGTCAAATGGCCGTCGAAGCGTTCGGCATAGGTGTCGAACAGCGTGCCGGAGAAGTTCTCGGAGGTGGCGTCTTCCGCCGCCATGGCGCCGATCCGGGCGAGATCGAGCCGCGCGCCGAAGTGGTCGTTGGGGTCGAGCGTCAGGCATTGCCGCCAGGCCGTCGCCGCCTCTTCCTTGTGGCCGAGCGCCTCCTGCGCGAGACCATAGAGATGCCAGGCGGCGGTGAAGTGGTAGGCTTGCGCCAGCGTCTGGTCGAGGATCTCGACGCAGGCCTGCGCGTCTCCCTCCTTGAAGGCGGCCTCGGCCCAGCCATAGCGGCGGTCCAGCGTCGGATCGCCGGAACTGGCGGAATGCGCGGTCGAGGCCTTTTCGATCATGCGCGCCGGTCTATCTGAGGAGTATGACGCTGGCCAGACGCAACGCGCTGGGGACGATGCGCCCCTCCGATCTGCTGATCCCGACGCCGGCCGGCCTCTGGTGCCCTCCGGCCGATGTTTACATCGACCCGGTGCGGCCGGTGGCGCGGGCTCTGATCACGCATGGCCACTCCGACCATGCCCGCGCCGGCCATGGCGCCGTGCTGGCGACGCGCGAGACGCTCGCCATCATGGCCTTGCGTTGTGGCGAAGGCTTTACGGCTCAGCGGCAGGAGGCCGTGCCGGGCGAGACGGTGCGGATCGGGCCGGTGGACTTCACCTTCGTGCCGGCGGGCCATGTACTCGGATCGGCCCAGATCGTCGTCGAATCCGGCGGCCTGCGCATCGTCGCCTCGGGCGACTACAAGCGTGAGCGGGACCCGACCTGCGCCGGCTTCGAGCCCGTCCCCTGCGACATCTTCATCACCGAGGCGACCTTCGGGCTGCCGGTCTTTCGCCATCCGCCGGCCCATGCCGAGGTCGGCAAGCTCCTGGACTCGGTCCGGCTCTTTCCCGAGCGGACGCATATCGTCGGCGCCTATTCGCTGGGGAAGGCGCAGCGCGTCATGGCCCTGATCCGCGAGGCCGGTTACGACCGCCCGCTCCATCTCCACGGCGCGATGGAGAAGCTGACCGAGTTCTATCTCTCCGAGGGCGCCAAGCTGGGCGAGGTCCGCAAGGTCGTCGCGGCCGAACGCAAGACGCTGGGCGGCGAGATCGTGATTTGCCCGCCGAGCGCGATCCAGGACCTCTGGGCCCGCAAATTCCCCGATCCGGTGACGAGCTTCGCCTCCGGCTGGATGCGCATTCGTGCCCGCGCTCGCCAGAAGGGCGTCGAACTGCCTCTGATCGTCTCCGACCACGCCGATTGGGACGATCTCCAGGCCACCATCCGCGAAACCGGCGCCGGGGAGATCTGGGTCACCCATGGCGAGGCGGACGCGCTCGTCCACTGGTGCACGAGCGTGGGGCTGCGCGCCAAGCCGCTGCATCTCGTGGGCTATGGCGACGAGGGCGAGGCGGATGCCGTCGCGGAGGGCGCCGATGCAGTCGCCGTCTGAGGCCGGGGAGCTACTTCGTCTGCGCGACGACAGGGCGGCCCGACGCCGTGAGCGAAACCAGCCCCGCGGCCATGTCGCGGGCGAGGCAGTCATAGCCCGCATCGCTCATGTGGAAGCTGTCCGCCGCGAGCGCGGCTCGGAAGGCCTGGGCATCGGCCTCATGCCATTCCCGCATCGTCTCGTAGCGCGTGAAGACGGGAACGCTTTCGCGCTTGGCGACCTCGGCGATCGCCTCGACATAGCTCTGGTAGCGCGCCGGCTCCCGGATGCCGGGGAAATACTGCGGGTCGAGCAGGGCCAGGCTGACGCCGGCCTGTTTCACCATGGCGATGCCGTCGGCGATCATCGCCCGGAACGCCGCCATGTCGCCGCCGCGCACGGCGTCATTGGTGCCGACCTGCCAGATCACGAGGTCATAGTGGCGCTCGGTGAGCGCCATCTTCAGCCGCGCCAGCGTCTCGGGCGCGATCTCGCCGCCGATGCCGGCATTGGCGATGGTCACCTGCATGCGGGGCCAGGCTGCCGAGAGCAGGGTCTGCAGGCGCGACGGATAGCTCCTGTCGCGGCTGGTGGCGCCGACGCCCTCGGTCGAGGAGGAGCCGATCGCGAGAATCTCGAGCTTGCCGCCGGCGGCGACGCGCGGCGCGAGCGCTGTCAGCTTATGGTTCGGCGCGACGATGGGGGTTTCGCGGCAGGTGAAGGAGCCGGCCACGGCGACGCCCGACAGCGCAGTCGCGAGGACGGCGGCGAGCCCCAGGGTTCGGATCGCAGGAAGCATTGGCACGTGGACTCCCCTCAGACAGATCAGCCTGCGGGCGCCTTCATGAACGGAAACTGAATGATGCGGGACCGCAATGTCGGCTGGCGGGTCCGCCTGCCGCTACGGCCGGGATGGGCACCATGAACCGCTTCGCCTGGCTTCTCGACCGGCTGGCCTATGAGCCGCGCCGCAATGCCAAGCTGGCGCTGATCGCGGATTATCTGCGCAGCACGCCCGATCCCGACCGTGGTCTTGCCCTGGCGGCGATGACCGGCGGGCTCGCTTTCCCCAACGCCAAGGCCGGGCTCGTCCGGGCGCTGATCGCCGAGCGGACGGACCCGGTGCTGTTCGCGCTCTCCTATGACTATGTCGGCGATCTCTCGGAGACGGTCGCGCTGATGTGGCCGGCGCGTCGGGGGGCGAACGACGTGCCCCATTTGCCGGACGTCGTCGAGGGACTGCGCAGCGTCGGCAAGACCGAATTGCCCCGCCTCGTCGCCTCCTGGCTCGACGCGCTCGACGAGACCGGCCGCTGGGCGCTGCTGAAGCTGATCACCGGCAGCCTACGCATCGGCGTCTCCGCGCGCCTCGCCAAGACGGCGGCCGCCAGCCTCGGCGGCATCCCCGCCGACGAGGTCGAGCAGGTCTGGCACGGGCTCGAGCCGCCCTATGCCACGCTTTTCGCCTGGCTCGAGGGCAGGGCGCCGCGGCCCGAGGCGACCGATCCCGCGCCCTTCCGCCCGGTGATGCTGTCGCACCCGATCGAGGATGGCGATTTCGAGAAGATGAACCCGGCCGAATTCCAGGCCGAGTGGAAATGGGACGGCATCCGCGTCCAGGCCGTCACCGGCACGCGGCCCGATGGCGAGCGCGTCACGCGGCTGTTTTCGCGGACCGGCGAGGACATCGCCGCCGCCTTCCCGGACGTGGTCGAGGCGCTGACGCAGGATGGCACGCTCGACGGCGAACTGCTGGTGCGGCGCGAGGCGGCGGTCCAGAGCTTCAACAGCCTGCAGCAGCGGCTCAACCGCAAGAGCGTGACGTCCAAGATGCTGCTCGAGCACCCCGCGCATATCCGCGCCTATGACCTGCTCGTCGATGGTGAGGACGATCTGCGCGAGCTGCCGCTCTCGGCGCGCCGGACGCGGCTGGAGGCTTTCGTGGCCCGCCTCGCCAGCCCGGTCGTCGACCTCTCCCCGCCGATCGCCTTCAGCGACTGGGAGTCGCTGGCCGCCGCGCGCGCCGACCCTGCGGCTGCGGGCGCCGGCGCCGATGCGGAAGCCGTCGAGGGCTGCATGATCAAGCGCCTCGATTCGCCCTATCTGCCGGGCCGCCCCAAGGGCCATTGGTGGAAGTGGAAACGCGAGGCCAGGCTCGTCGACTGCGTGCTGATGTATGCCCAGCGCGGCCACGGCAAGCGCTCCTCCTTCTATTCCGACTTCACCTTCGGCGTCTGGCGCGTGGGCGAGGGCGGGGCGGACGAACTCGTGCCGGTCGGCAAGGCCTATTTCGGCTTCACCGACGAGGAACTCGTCGAACTCGACCGTTATGTCCGCAAGCACACGCTCAACCGCTTCGGTCCCGTGCGCGAGGTCACGCATACGCGCGACAGCGGGCTTGTCTTCGAGGTCGCCTTCGAGGGACTGCAGCGCTCGACGCGGCACAAGTCCGGCGTCGCCATGCGCTTTCCCCGCATCAGCCGGATTCGCTGGGACAAGCCCCCGCTCGAGGCCGACCGCATCGAGGCGCTGGAGGCGCTGCTGCCGCCGAATGGCTGATTGCGCACCGGCACGCGATGGTTCACAGCCTGCCGGGTCGGCGGCCGCTCGCGCCGATGGCTTGAACCGGTGTCCGATTGAGGCACAATGCGGACCGGGCATGAGGATGGGATCCCATGAAACGACAGCCGTCGACACGGATCGTCATCGCGGATGATCATCCGCTCTTTCGTGGCGCGCTCCGGCAGGCGGTCTCGACCGCCCTCGAAGGTGCCGATGTCAGCGAGGTTGGCTCGCTGGAGGCGCTGACCGAAGCGCTCGACAGCGGCGGCGACGCCGATCTCGTCCTGCTCGATCTCACCATGCCGGGCGTGCAGGGCTTCTCCGGCCTGCTCTTCCTGCGGGCCGACCATCCCGAGATTCCGGTCATCGTGGTCTCCGCCAATGACGACCCGGCCGTGATCCGCCGCTGCATCGAGTTCGGCGCGCTCGGCTTCCTGCCCAAGACGGCCGATGTCGAGCAGATGGGCGAGGCGATCCGGGCCGTGCTCGATGGTGGCGTCTGGACGCCGCCGGGGGTCGACCTGACAGCGCCCGTCGATGCCGAGACCGCGACGATGGTACGCAACCTCTCGACGCTGACGCCGCAGCAGGTGCGCGTGCTGATGATGCTGTCCGAAGGGCTCCTGAACAAGCAGATCGCCTATGAGCTCGGCGTCTCCGAAGCGACGGTGAAGGCGCATGTCTCGGCGATCCTGACCAAGCTCGACGTCGACAGCCGCACGCAGGCGGTCATCGCCGCCGCCAAGATCGCCGGCACCGCCTGGGCCACGGCCGGGGCCTCCGCGACCTCCTGACCCGCGAGCGGGTTGACAGCCCGTTCAGCCGGGGTTCAACCATCCAGGCGCCTGATGGGCGCGGATCGGGGACTTGCTGGACCATGGCCAATGGCAGGATCGAACGCTTTCTCGGCGGCTCGCCGCTCGGCGTACTCGTGCGGCTGCTCTTCATCTCGCTGCTGGTCGGGGCCGCCATGGCCTTTCTCGGCCTCTCACCGCGCGCACTGTTCGAGGCCGCGGTGCGATTCGTGCGCTCTCTCGGCGATCTCGGTTTCGGCGCTCTGAGCGAGGTCGGCCAGTGGATCATCGGCGGCGCGCTCCTCGTCGTGCCGCTCTGGCTGCTGTCGCGCCTCTTCGCCGCGCGCCGCTGACGGCCGCGGCTTCATCCCGACAATCGCCGCAGCGTCCGCAAAGAGCGGCGCTAGATCGAAAGGCCCTTTCCGGCTGCGATGGCGGCTGCATCGCGCCCGACCAGGGCCGAAAGCTTCGGCAGCCCGGCCCGGCGCGCCTCAGCGGCGAGGCCGGCCTTGACCGTCTTCACCAGCCCGGGCCCCTGGAACACCATCGCGGAATAGAACTGCACGAGATCGGCCCCGGCGCGGATCTTGGCGAAGGCGGCTTCCGCCGAGTCGATGCCGCCGACGCCGATGAGCGGGAACTGGCGTTCGACCCGCAGGAAGGCCTCGGCGAGCAGGCGCGTCGAGGCCTCGAAGAGCGGCTTGCCCGAGAGCCCGCCGGTCTCCGTCTTCGCCGGGCTACGCAGGCTGGTCGGGCGGGCGATGGTGGTGTTGGAGACGATCAGCCCGTCGATATGGCGGCGCCGTGCGACCGCGATCATGCCGTCGAGTTCCGGCAGGGTGAGGTCGGGCGCGATCTTCAAGAGCATCGGCGTCGGTCGCCCGCCCGCCGCCGCCTCGTCGCGCGCTTCGATCGCCCGGGCGATCAAATCGTCGAGCGCGGCTTCGGCCTGCAGGTCGCGCAGGCCCGGCGTATTGGGCGAGGAGACGTTGACGGTGACGAAATCGGTGAGCGGCGCGAGCCTGCGCGTCAGCACGGCATAATCCGCCGCGCGGTCGGCCGAATCCTTGTTGGCGCCGAGATTCACGCCGACGATGCCGCCCCGCGCACGCCGGGCCGCCAGCCGCTGCGCCACGGCCTCCATGCCGTCGCTGTTGAGGCCATAGCGGTTGATCACGGCGGCATCTTCGACCAGGCGAAACACGCGCGGCCTGGCGTTGCCGGGCTGGGGCAGGGGAGTGACGCCGCCGACCTCGACGAAGCCGAAGCCGAGGCCGAGCGCCCCGTCCACCGCCTCGGCATGCTTGTCGAAGCCCGCTGCGAGACCGACCGGATTGGAGAAGGACAGCCCAAAGGCTTCGGTCGCCAGCACCGGATCATCCGGGGCCGGCCGCAGCGAGGGCGCGGCCGCCAGCGCCGCGACCGTCAGCCGGTGGGCGGTCTCGGCATCCATCTTGTGGATCAGCGGGCGGGCGAGGTTGAAGAGCGAGCCGATCACGCGACGTCCTCCGGAATGAGGTGGGCGCCATTCGGCCCCTGTGCGAGCGGCGCCACCCAGCGCACGTCCCGCGTCCCGAGCGGCGCGTAGAGATGCGGAAACAGGTCGCCGCCCCGCGAGGGCTCGTAGCGCAGCGCCGCGCCGAGCTTGTCATCCTCGACCGCAATCAGGAGCAGATCCCGCTGACCGGCGAAATGCTTCGCCACGGTCTCGCGGAGCTGGGCGCCGGTCGAGAAGTGGATGTAGCCGTCGCTGAGATCGATGGCGGCGCCGTCGAAGCGCCCTTCGGCTTCGGCTGCGCGCCACAGACTGTCGGGGCAGATCTTGTAGATGAGCGGCACGGGTGACCTCGGCGGATGGTGGCTGCGGGACGGCTTAGCGGCTGTCAGGAGGCTTCGGCAATTTTTATCGCTGCCCGGATCAAAATCAGATTGAAGTCTCATAGACTAGGGGATATTTCCTATTGTCATCCCCGGCTGACGGCAACATCTCTGCGAGGCGCGCGGTGCTCTCCCACGATCAGATCTGGACCGCGATCGATGCGCTCGCCCAGCGCTATGGCTTCACTGCCTCGGGCCTGGCCCGCAAGGCCGGCCTCGACGCCACGACCTTCAACCGCTCCAAGCGCATCGGGCCCGACGGGCGCGAGCGCTGGCCCTCGACCGAATCGATCGCCAAGATCCTGGCTGCCACGGGCGCCTCGCTCGAGGAGTTCATGAGCGTGGTGATGCGGCGCGGCGCGGCGCCCTCGCGCACAATCCCGCTGATCGGCTTCGCCCAGGCGGGCTCCGGCGGTTTCTTCGACGATGGCGGCTTTCCGGTGGGCACGGGCTGGGAGGAGGTCGCTTTCCCGGGCGTCGCCGACGAGAAGGCCTATGCGCTGGAGATCTCCGGCGATTCGATGCTGCCGCTCTACCGCGACGGCGACACCATCATCGTCTCGCCGACGGCGACCGTGCGCCGCGGCGACCGCGTCGTCGTCAAGACCGTCGAGGGCGAGGTGCTGGCCAAGCAGCTCAAGCGCCAGACCGCGAAGACCGTCGAGCTCGCCTCGCTCAATCCCGAGCATGGCGACCGCGTGCTGCTCCTCGCGGAGATCGCCTTCATGGCGCGGGTGATCTGGGCGAGCCAGTAGTTTGGCCAGCGCCTCTCAGGCGCTGGCCGATCGGGGCGCCGGCAGCGTCACCTTGAACACGGCGCCGGTCTCGGACGGCTCCAGCGCGATCATGCCGCCATGCAGCCGCACCAGCTCGGCCGCGATGGCGAGCCCGAGCCCCGTTCCCCCCGGCGTCACCGAGCCGCGGAAGGCCTGGAACAGGTTGGCCCGTGCCCGCTCGGGCACACCCGGGCCGTTATCGGCGACGCGCAGGACGACCGAGCCGTTGTCGCGCTCGGCCCGCACGGCCAGCATCGGCCTCAGCCCGGCTTCCGCGCCGGCCTGCGTCAGCGCCTGAACCGAATTGCGCATCAGGTTGAGCAGGACGCGCGCCATCTGGTCGGGATCGCAGGGGGCCACCAGATCGCTCGGGACCTCGTTGGCGAAGCTGACCCGCGCCACCTCGGCGAGGCCCAGCATCTCGGCCTGCTCGGCCACGAGCTGGCGCAGGACCACGTCCTTCAGCACGGGAGTCGCCTCGGCCGCCCGGCCATAGGCCAGCGTCGCCTGGCAGAAATCGATCGCGCGCCCGAGTGTCGCGATCAGCCGCGGCGCGAAGCTCTTGATCTTGGCGTCACGGGTCTCGGTCAGCCGGTCCGACATGAGTTGGGCGGCGGCCAGCATGTTGCGCAGGTCGTGGTTGATCTTGCTGACCGCGAGGCCGAGCTCGGCCAGATGCTTCTTGGTCCGCAACTCGCCCGCGAGCGTCATCTGCATCCGCGCCAGCGCGCGCTGCGCCTCGCCGATCTCGTCGGCCCGCTGCGTCGGCTCGATGATCCGGTGCGGATTCTCCGGGTCGATCTCGAACTCCATGACATTGGCGGCGAGCTGGCGGATCGGGCCGACGATCATCCAGTTGAGCGCGAGATAGACGGCAACCGCCGTCAGCCCCGAGATGATCAGCGAGATCACCAGCAGATTGCCCGAGAATTTCAGCAGCGCGTGCCGCAGCGGCGCTTCGTCGATGACGATCTCGACGAAATCGGCCCCGCCGACCGCCTCGCCGATGACGCGGATCGGCATCAGGGCCGGCGGCATCACCAGTGTCTCCAGCGCGTCGCCGATCGCCTCCGCCCAGCCCATGCTGCGCAGGTCGACCGTGCGGGAGACCGCCGCGGGCGGCATCGAATCGAGGCTGAGCAGCCGCCTCGCCCCGCCGACGCGCGCCGCGATCGCGCGGGCGCCGACGCCCATCAGCAGGCGGTTCTCGCTGCCCTCCGGCAGGCCGTCCTGCGGCGCCCCCTCCAGCACCAGCACGGCGATCTGCGCCGCCGCGAGCCGGTCGTTGAGCCAGTTGCGCCGGAAATTGGCGACGGAGGGCAGATAGATCAGCACCTCCGCCAGCATCACGAACAGCACCGTCAGGACGAGCAGCTTGGCCGACAGGCCGAGCCGCGTCAGCCCGCGCGGCAGGCTGATCGAGATCTGTTCCCTGTCGGGCATCTGAGGCTGCATCGCGGCGTACCTACCCGAAACGGCGCAGGATGCCGATGATTCGGCGCAGAAGCGGCTTGGTGGCGAGGGGCACCAGGAAGGAGGCCGCGGCGCGCTTCGAGACCTCCGACAGCGACGGCCAGGGCGCCAGCAGCTCCGCCAGTTCAGCGGCGCTCATCTCGCGCTTCAACGCCAGACCGATGGTCGCGATCAGTTCGTCCGCCTGTGCGCCGACGATGCTCGCACCCAGCAGCTTGCCCTTCGCGTCGGTGATGAGCTTCACGAAGCCGTCCGTGGTCCGCTCCGCCTGGGCCCGCGCGCTCTCGGCATAGGGCCAGCGCAGGATGCGGACCGGGCCGTTCTCGAGGGCGTCCGCTTCCGACAGGCCGACTCGGGCGATCGCCGGAAAGGTGCGCGTCGCCTGGGGCACCGCCATGGACGCGAACGCGCCCGGCTGCCGGAACAGGGCGTTGCGCAGCACGAGCCGGGCCTGCTCCTCGGCGACATGACCGCCCCCGACCGAGCCGGGGGCGCGCCCGGCACAGTCGCCGATCGCATAGACGCGGCGATTCGTGCAGCGCAGGCCGCGATCGACCTGGATCCCGTCCGGCCCGCGGCGAATGCCGGCGAGCTCAAGGTCGAGCCCGTCGATAGCGGGCTGGGCGGGACCGGCGAGCAGAAGATGCGTGCCCTCGATCGTTCGTTCGGAGCCGCTGGCACCATCGCCAATGATCAGTCGCACGCCGCCCTTCGCGCGCTCTACGCGCTCGATCATGGCGCGCTCGTGCAGCGCCAACCCTTCGCGCAGGAGCGTCCGGCGCAGGCTGGCGACCGCCTCCGGATCCTCGCGCCGCAGCAGATCACCCTCGTCGACCAATTCCACCTGGCTTCCGAGGCGCCGCATCGCCTGCGCGATCGCGACGCCGGTGGCCTGGCCGCCGAGCACGATCAGCCGCTCCGGCCGGCGCGTCAGGGCGGCCAGATCCGCCACCGAGAGATGCGGGATGCCGTCGAGGCCGGCAATGGCCGGCGCCACCGTGCGGGCGCCGGTGGCGATCACGAAGCGCCTCGCCCTGATGGCCTGGTCCGCCACCACCACCGTGCTGCGGCTGACGAAGCGCGCTTCCCCTCGGAGCACGGTCGCGCCCAGCGCGGTCAGGCGCTCGGCCGAGACGTTGGGGGCCTGTGCTGTCAGCACGCGCTGGATGTGGTCATGCAGTTGCGCGTCGTCGATCTCCGGCTCCGCCGCGACGATGCCGAACCGCCTCGCCTCACGGACGGCCTGGGCCCGCGCTCCGGCGGCCGCCAGCGCCTCGATGACGGCGTCGCCGACATCGCCGCCCATCCGGTCGCGTTCGACGACGACGATGGCGACACCGAAGGCCGCGGCAGCGGTCGCGAAGGCGAGTCCGCCGGTCCCGGCGCCGATCACGCAGAGGTCCGGCGTCAGGGGCGCGGACTGAGGGGGGGGCGTCGCAGGGTCGTTCAAGCAGACGCTCCCATGCGCAGCCAAATCATGCGCGGCGCGCGCCCGGGCAGCGATGCGAAGGGGGCGTCGGGTGCGATCATGCCGTCTCCCTGGCTGGCAGATGAAGGGCCCGTGTCGCTGATGCGTCGTCGCTCGAGCAGAATCAAGGCGGCACCGTCGCGCGAGCCGCTTTCTGCGCTGTGGCGAAGGGTCGGGGAACCGTGCCCATTCGTCACGCCCTGACCGTTCAGGCCACGTGACGGCCCTTTTCCATCAGGGTTGCCAGGGGCGCGGGCCTGCCGAAGAGATACCCCTGCGCCCGCTGGGCTCCGAGAAGCTGGACCGCGATCCGCTGCTGCTCGGTCTCGATGCCCTCGACCACGACATTCATCGAGAGCCGGCGCGCCAGCTGGCACACGGCCTCGATGATCGCCTTGGACGCCTCGCTGGAGTGGACCGTCCGCGTGAAGCTCTGGTCGATCTTCACCTGGGCGAAGGGATAGGTCGAGAGATAGGCGAGCGAGGAATAGCCGGTGCCGAAATCGTCGAGCGCGAAGGTCACGCCGAGCGTGCGCAACTCGTCGATGACGCCGAGCGTCGTCTTGTTGTCCTCGATCAGCAGCGATTCGGTCACCTCCAGTGTCAGCCTTTGCGATGGCAGGCTGGATGTGATCAGGGCCAGCTTCACCGCTTCGATGATGCGGCGCGGCTCGCGGAACTGCAGGGGCGAGATGTTGACGGAGACGCCGACATGCTTCTCCCAGGAGGCGGCGTCCTTGCAGGCCTGCCGGATCGCCCAGTCGCCGATGGTGGCGATCAGGCCGGACTGTTCGGCGATCGGGATGAACTGGCCGGCGGGAACCATGCCGCGCGTCGGATGGCGCCAGCGCATCAGCGCCTCGCGCGAGACCACCTCGCCGGTGCGCAGGTCGATGATCGGCTGGTAGAACAGTTCCAGCGAGCCGTCCTCGCAGGCCTTGCGCAGGTCGACCTCGAGTTCGTGGCGCTCCAGCATCTCTTCGGCCATCGCCGGATTGAAGAACATCAGCGTGTTGCGGCCGGC
Organism: Allobosea sp. 12-68-7; assembly: GCA_002279705.1. Classification (GTDB taxonomy): domain Bacteria; phylum Pseudomonadota; class Alphaproteobacteria; order Rhizobiales; family Beijerinckiaceae; genus Allobosea. The sequence continues at coordinate 8,951 of NCCO01000012.1, read as the reverse complement.
GGCCTTGGCCTTGTAGAGCGCGGTGTCGGCGTGGCGCAGCAAATCCGCCGGGTTGGCGCCATCGGTGGGCGCCATGGCGATACCGATGCTGGCGGTGACGTAGACCGTCTTGTTGTCCAGGGCGAAGCCGGGCGTCATCGCGTCGATCATGCGCTGGGCGATCGCGGTGACGATACTGTGGTTCGCGGCCGGCAGAATCAGGAGGAATTCGTCGCCTCCGAAGCGCGCCAGCTGGTCGCTGCCGCGGATGGCGCCGCGCAGCCGCTCGGCCGTCTCCATCAGCACGCGGTCGCCAATGTCGTGGCCGAGGCTGTCATTGACCTGCTTGAAGCCGTCGAGATCGACATAGAGCAGGGCGAAGGACTCGCCGGTTCGCTCCAGCCGCCCGAAGGCATCGGTGATGGTGCGGTTGTACTCGAAGCGGTTGGCGAGGCCCGTCAACTCGTCGAAGCGGGCCATCTGCTCAATCCGCGCCTCGGTCGCCTTTCGCTCGGTGGCATCCTCCGTCGACATCAGCACGCCGCCTTCGGCGGCCGGCGCGAAGGTCACGACCAGAACCCGGCCGTTGCGCGTCTGGATTTCCCGGCTCGTCGTCTGCTGCGTAGCCTGGATTTCGGCCAGCGCCTCGCGCAGATCGCGCAGCTGGCCGGCGGCGACCACCTGCCGCTCGACCAGGAAGCGCGCGATGGCGGAGATCGGTGTGCCCGGCAGGGCGAGGGTCTCCGGCAGGCCGTAGAGCGCCAGGTGCGGCGCGTTGCTGACGGCGAGCTTGAGGTCGCGGTCGAACATCGCCAGCCCGTGAATCATGGTGTTGAGAGCAGCGTCGAGCGTCAGGTTCTGCGAATGCAGCGCCGAGGCCAGGGCCTTGGACTGCTTGGTCGCATCGCTCAGCGCAAGCAGGTTGCGGTGCAGCGAGTTGGTGATGGCGATGTTGGCCGCCACGTACAGGAAAGCGAAATAGCCGATGTACTGATAGTAGGGATTATGGGCCTGGATCAGGCCGAAGGCCATCGGCACGCAGAAGGTCAGCAACTGGACGGCGACGAATTTCGGCCGGCCGGCATTGCGCGAGACGTAGCCCGAGGCGATGGCGATGGTCGAGGCGACCGAGGTGATGTGGGCTGCCGGATCGTCCGTATGCGTCAGCGCGGCGTAGCAGCTGTAGCCGAGCACGGCGCTGAAGGCGGTGGCGCCGAGAAAATAATCTCGGTCCCAGCGGCGGGTTTCCTCATAGCCGTCCCGGGAATGGTCGCTTTTGCGATAGGCGACGAAGTTGGCCAGACGCAACAGCACGATCAGCGCGACCACGATCGTGAGCGTTTCGAACAAGGGCAGGCCGGTCGAAATCCAGCACAGGAACGGGGTCAGGATTCCCGCGACGCCGCCGGGAATGATCGAGGCCGGCGACGAGAACAGGGAGCTGACGAGCAGGGCGTAGCTGGGCTGGTCGAAGCCCTCGCCCGGGCGCCGCTGCCTGGCATTCCACCAATCCCTCAGCCCGAGCGCCATCTCATCCCGCCTAGGTGGCCGCCGCAAGCGCTGCCGCAGCGCCTGCAATAACTCCCCGATTAAAAGCTTTTAAAGGCTGAGAGGTAAATGTTTGGTGTTGCTGCGCGAGCCCGTCGCCATGACGGCGGTCGGGTTCAGAGGCCGAGCTGGAGGCCTCCGGCCGCCGGTCGCTGATACATCCGGGCCAGCATCCGGTCTTGCGTCTGGGCGATCCGCTGCAGCTTCGAGATCGCGCTCGGTGTCAGTCGCAGCATGCAGTCGGTCCAGATCCGGCCGAGTTCGTCGAGCTCCTGCTGCAGGTCCCCCGCACGCCGGTTGAAGGCTGAAAACAGCGCCGTCTTGGCCGCGTGCATGGGCAGCGAATCCTGGGCGTATTTCCGGATCCAGGCCTCGCCCGTGCCGGTCGGCACCACTGCTTCCAGCCCGCCGGCCTCGAAGAAGGCCTGCGCGCTCATCTCCTCGCCCGACATCAGCATCCGTTCCGCCGCCCGCGCGCCCATCCGCCGCGACAGGATGGCGACGGCGGTGATCGGGAAGTGATTGAACTTGATTTCGGGGTAGACGAACGAGGCCTGCTCTTCGGCGATCATCACGTTGCAGGAGCGCGGCGCGTCGATGCCACCGCCGATCGCCTTGGCGTGGATCGTCGAGAGCGTGACGACCAGGCCGTTGAGGCCGCTCGCATTCAGCACCGCGCCGGCCGCCGAAAGCCGGGCATACTCGGCCAGCGCGGCGCGGTCGTTCTTGGCCAGACAGTCCAGATAGAAATCGAGATCACCGCCGAGTGTGAAGAACGGGCCCCTGCCGCGGAAGGCCAGGAAGCGGACCGGCGCCCGATGATACTGGTCCGGCGCGCCCCAGAGCGCGACGATCGCGGACTGGATCTTCACCAGGCTGTCCAGCAGCTGCAGCGTGAAGACGGGCTTCAGCTCCGGCCGGATCGTGACCCAAAGCGTCTGGATCGCGGGCTCGTAGGCCAGTTGCGTCTCCGGCAGGAAGCCGGCCCGATGGCGGATCGCGTCGATGACCTCGCAGCTGTCGAGCAGGGCTGCGGGAGGGAAGTCCATGACCGAAGCAACTGACTGAAACATGCTGCTCATCCCGTATCGCCAAGCGTCTGGTGCGATGCCGACAACGTACGTGAAGTTAACAAACTGTAAATGAAATCTCGCTCGAATGGTTAATTACGTTAATCTTTATTACCTAACGTCAGGTCTTGATCTTCCGCGCGTGCCGGGGCGGGGCACGCGACGCAGCCGTGAGCGAGGCCGAGCAATCGGTATGCCGCGCCGCCGTCCTGCTTGTCCAAAGCGGCGCGGGCGGCTAACGATGCGCCGCGAATTCGCCGCGATATGAGCGTTCAACCCCGGTACCGAGTTGTTGCCGTGAACCGCCAGACAGCCGCAGATGAGGAGAAGAGGGCGCGCCTCGCCGCCGCCCTCCGGGAGAACCTGAAGCGCCGCAAGGCTCAGGCCCGGGCTCGTCGCGCGGAGGAGGCGCCCGCGCAGGACGAGGCGCCACGAGCCCAGGCCGACTCCAACCGGTCCTGAACACAGACATTCCTCGCCACCGGTGATCGCCGGGCGGCTCAGCAGGACTTCATGATGGACAAGATCCGCATCACCGGCGGCCAGCGCCTCGACGGCGCCATTCCGATCTCCGGCGCCAAGAACGCCGCCTTGCCGCTGATGATCGCGAGCCTGCTCACCGACGAGACGCTGACCCTGGCCAACGTGCCGCGCCTGTCTGATGTCAGCGCGCTGTCACGCATCCTCTCGAATCACGGCGTCGACCGCTCGATCGCCGGCAAGCGCATCGGCCAGTCCGCCGAGACGGGCCAGACGATCGCGCTGACAGCGCGTCAGATCGTCGACACCTGCGCGCCTTACGAACTCGTCTCCACGATGCGCGCCAGCTTCTGGGTGATCGCGCCGATCCTCGCCCGCATGGGGGAGGCCAAGGTCTCGCTGCCGGGCGGCTGCGCCATCGGCACGCGCCCGGTCGATCTGCTTCTGATGGCGCTCGAGCGGCTCGGCGCCGAGATCGAGATCGAGAACGGCTATGCCATCGCCCGCGCCCCCCGCGGGCTGAAGGGAGCCGACATCGTCTTCCCGAAGGTTACCGTCGGCGGCACGCACACCGCATTGATGGCCGCTGTTCTGGCGCAGGGCACCACGGTCATCGAGAACGCGGCCCGCGAGCCAGAGGTCAACGATCTCGCCGCCTGCCTGACGAAGATGGGCGCGAAGATCGAAGGCGCCGGGACGAGCCGCATCGTCGTGACCGGCGTCGCGCGTCTGGGCGGCGCGCATCACGCCGTCCTGCCCGACCGGATCGAGACCGGGACCTATGCCATGGCCGTCGCGATGACCGGTGGCGACGTCGTGCTCGAAGGGGCGCGGGCGGACCTGCTGCAGTCGGCGCTCGACGTCCTGGTCAAGGCCGGGGTCGAGGTGTCCTCGACCAACGAGGGCATCCGGGTGCGCCGCAACGGGCAGCCGCTCGAGGCGGTCGATGTCGAGACCGACCCCTTTCCAGGCTTCCCGACCGATCTGCAGGCCCAGTTCATGGCGCTGATGACCAAGGCCAGGGGAACCTCCCGGATCCGGGAGACGATCTTCGAGAACCGCTTCATGCATGTGCAGGAACTCGCCCGCCTCGGCGCGAAGATCCGGCTCGAGGGCGATTGCGCCCATGTCGAGGGCGTCGCCAAGCTCACCGGCGCCCCCGTGATGGCGACCGACCTGCGCGCCTCGGTCTCGCTCGTGATCGCCGGTCTGGCGGCCGAGGGCGAGACCACGATCAACCGGGTCTACCATCTCGACCGCGGCTTCGAGGCCCTCGAGGCCAAGTTGACGCGCTGCGGCGCCCTGGTCGAGCGTCTCAGCGGTTGACGTCAGGGGATGCCACGGCCAAGAACACCGCCATGTCGGATGACGCCGCAGACCCATTGAAGCTGATCGCGCTCGATGCCGATGATCTCGCGATCCTCTCGGCCCACCTCCAGGATGCCGTCCTGAAGGTGGCGGATGTCGTTTGGCTGCCTGCGGACAGGCGCTTCGCCCTCGCCGCGAGGCGGTTCGACTGGGAAGGGGCGGCGCGGGGTCAGCATCGGCGGCGGCTGGCGGCCCTGCATTTCGACCGTGTGATGTCGGTGCGCAGCACGGGGATCGACAAGGCGATGAGCGACCGGGTGCTCAGCCTGCTGGCGATCGGCTTCACCGCGGGTGAGGCGCCGACGGGCGAAATCACCCTGCACTTCTCGGAAGGTGCGGCGATCAGGCTCGCGGTCGAGTGCATCGAGGCGCAGATGAAGGATCTCGGCCCGGTCTGGGAAGCGCTCGGCAAACCGGAGCATCCCGAGGACGCCTGAGGCGCTTCGCCGCGGACGCGTCGATAATCAGCCACCACCAGCCGAACAGCACCAGCCGGGGACAGCGATGCCGATCAGGCTCGACGACAGCAAGACCGCCTTCGAAGCGGCGTTTCGCGATCTGCTCTCGGCCAAGCGGGAAGTCTCCGAAGAGGTCGACCGCATCGTCGCCGACATCATCGCCGAGGTGCGCGAGCGGGGGGACGCCGCCGTCATCGACTACACCCGTCGCTTCGACGCTCTTGACGTCACGGCCGCCACCCTGCGCGTCTCGGCCGAAGAGACCGATGCCGCCGTCGCTGCCTGCACACCGGCGCAGATCGACGCGCTGGAGACTGCAAGGGCGCGCATCGAGGCCTATCATATCCGCCAGAAGCCACAGGACGCGTGGTTCACCGACGAAGCCGGCGTCAGCAGCGGCTGGCGCTGGAGCGCGATCGAGGCGGTGGGGCTTTACGTGCCCGGCGGCACGGCGAGCTACCCGTCCTCGGTTCTGATGAACGCCGTCCCCGCCAAGGTCGCCGGCGTCCCGCGCGTGGTCATGGTGGCGCCGACGCCGCGGGGAGAGAGCAACCCCCTCGTCCTCGCCGCGGCGCGGCTGGCCGGCGTGGACGAGATCTACCGCATCGGCGGGGCTCAGGCCGTGGCGGCGCTGGCCCATGGAACGCAGACGATCGCGCCCGTCGCCAAGATCGTCGGCCCGGGCAATGCCTATGTCGCCGCGGCCAAGCGCCGGGTCTTCGGCCAGGTCGGCATCGACATGATCGCCGGCCCCTCCGAAGTGCTCGTCATCGCCGACGGGACAGCCAATGCCGACTGGATCGCCGCCGATCTGCTGGCCCAGGCGGAGCACGACGTCTCGGCCCAGTCGATCCTGATGACGGACGATGCGGATCTGGCGGAGCGGGTCGAGCGTGCGGTCGAGGCGCAGCTGCGGACGCTGCCGCGCGCCGTGATCGCCGGCCGCAGCTGGGAGGATTTCGGTGCGATCCTGCTGGTGGCCGATCTCGAGGCGGCGGTGCCGCTGGTCGATCGGCTGGCACCCGAGCATCTCGAGATCATGACGGCCGATCCGCACCGCCTGTCGGGGATGATCCGCAATGCTGGCGCGATCTTCCTCGGCGGCCATACGCCGGAGGCGATCGGCGATTATGTCGGCGGCCCCAACCACGTCCTGCCGACCGCGCGCTCGGCCCGGTTTTCCTCGGGGCTCGGCGTGCTCGATTTCATGAAGCGGACATCGCTGCTGCAATGCGGGCCCGAGGCGCTGCGCGCTCTGGCGCCGGCCGCGACGGAACTCGCGCAGGCCGAGGGCTTGCAGGCGCACGGCCGTTCCGTGACCATCAGGCTGAACCTCTGAGGGCCCCTGCCCAGGGAGGCATGGCCGCCCCCGTTGCAACCGGAGGAACGATGCCCCAATCCGATACGACCGCGAACCAGTGCCTCGTCGGCGTGACGCTCGATCCGTCCTCGCTCGGAGGCGGGTCGCCCGATCAGGAGCATGAGCGCGCCGTCGCCATCTACGATCTGATCGAGCGCAACCGGTTCGTGCTGCCGGGGCATGCTGGCGGCCCCTATCTCGCCCATCTCGCCATGGTCGAGCGCAGGCTGGTCTTCGAGATCCGGGAAGCCGATGGAGCCCCGGTGATCACGCATCACCTGTCGCTCACGCCCTTTCGCGGCATCGTCAAGGACTATGCGATGGTCTGCGAGAGCTATTACGCTGCCATCCGTACCGCGACGCCGTCGCAGATCGAGGCGATCGACATGGGCCGCCGGGGGCTTCACGACGAGGCGGCGGGAATCCTGGTCGAGCGGCTCGCTGGCAAGGTCGAGATCGATTTCGACACCGCCCGGCGTCTCTTCACCCTGATCTATGCGCTGCATTGGAAGGGGTGAGCTTGGAGCCGCCATCCTCGCGCAAGGTCCAGAGCGTGCTCTTCATGTGCGCACAGAACGCCGTGCGCTCGCCGATGGCGGAGGCCATGGCGAAGCATTTCTTCGGCAAATCGGTCTATGTCCAGTCGGCCGGGGCACGGCGTGGCGAGGTCGATGCCTTCGCGCTGGCGGTGCTCGACGAGATCGGCATCGATGCGCACAAGCACAAGCCGAAATCGATCCAGGAACTGGAGGAGTGGGAGGGCCTCAACTTCGACCTCATCGTCTCGCTGTCCCCGGAAGCGCATCACAAGGCGCTGGATCTCACCCGGACCGTCGCGGCGGATGTCGAATACTGGCCGACGGTCGACCCCACGGCCGTGCAGGGATCGCGCGACCAGGTCCTGGATGCCTATCGCGCTGTCAGGGATGGCCTGATGCGTCGCATCAAGGACCGCCTGACGACCTGAGCGTGAGGCTGTCACGTCAGCGGGGCGCCGCCGCCTGAGCTACCAGCCGCGGCCGGGTCCGACCGGGCCTATTCCGAGCCAGGTTCCGAGCGTCGCCGCGATGTCCGCGAAGCTCTCGCGCCGGCCGATCGGCTCCGGCGCGATGCCGGGGCCGAAGGCGAGGATCGGCACATGCTCGCGGGTGTGGTCGGTGCCCGGCCAGGTCGGATCGTTCCCGTGATCGGCGGTGAGGATTGCGAGATCGCCGGGGCATAGCGCCACTTCGAGCCGCGGCAGCATCGCGTCGAAGGCTTCGAGGGCCGCCGCATAGCCCGGCACGTCGCGGCGGTGCCCGAACTCGGTGTCGAAATCGACGAGATTGACGAAGCAGAACCCGCCATCGGGCAGGCCTCGCCAGGCGGCGAGCGCGGCCTCGAACATGGCTGCGTTGCCGTACGGCTTGATCTCCTCGCCCGTGGCACGATGGGCGAAGATGTCGCCGATCTTGCCAACGGTGACGACCGGGCGGCCCCGTGCCGCGAGGCGGTCCAGAATCGTCTCGTCCGGCGGCGGAATCGCGAAGTCCTTGCGGTTGCCCGTGCGCGTAAAGCCCGTCTCCGGCGTCCCGATGAAGGGGCGGGCGATGACGCGCCCGACCCGCAGGGGATCGACCAGCACACGCACCTTGCGACACAGATCGTAGAGGCGTTCGAGCCCGAAATGCGCCTCATGCGCGGCGATCTGCAGCACGGAGTCGACGGAGGTGTAGCAGATCGGCTTGCCGGTCGCGATATGCTCGGCCGCGTGGTCGTCGATGATCGCCGTGCCCGAGGCGTGCCGGTTGCCGAGGATGCCGGGCAGGGCGCCGGCGCGGATGATCGCGTCGACCAGGTCCGGCGGGAAGGACTGCTCGAGAGCGGTGAAGTAGCCCCATGGGAACGAGACCGGACAGCCGGCGATCTCCCAGTGCCCCGACGGCGTATCCTTGCCCTGGCTGCGCTCGACGCCGTAGCCGTAGCGGCCCTCGGGGCGGGCCGGCTTTGTGCTTCCGGCCAGCGGGGTCCCCGTGGAGGCCTCACAGGCATGGGCGAGCCCGAGTCGCACGAGATTCGGCAGGGCCAGCGCGCCGCTGCGCAGCCCGGCGCGATCGCCTCGACCCTCCGCACAGGCCAGGGCGATATGGCCGAGCGTATCGGCGCCGGCATCGCCGTAGAGATGCGCGTCTTCGGCGCCGCCGCAGCCGACGGAATCGAGCACGATCAGGATCGCCCGGGCCATGGTCAGTCCCGGACCGCGGCGCTCGAAGCCGGTTCGAGGTTCAGCGCGGCGGCGAGCAGCGCCTGCGTATAGGCCTGGCGGGGCTGCGAGAAGATCGTCTCGGCCGGACCTTCCTCGACCACCCGGCCGTTCTGCATCACCACCACGCGATGGGCCATCGCCCTGACGACCTTGAGGTCGTGGCTGATGAAGAGATAGCCGAGTTGGCGCCGGGCCTGCAGATCGCGCAGCAATTCGACGATCTGCACCTGCACCGACATGTCGAGCGCCGAGGTCGGTTCGTCCAGCACGATGAAGCGGGGATCGAGCGCCATGGCGCGCGCGATCGCGATGCGCTGGCGCTGCCCGCCCGAGAACTCGTGCGGGTAGCGGTCCATCGCCGAGGGATCGAGGCCGACATCGGTGAGGGCCTGCGCCACCGCGGCCGTGCCGTGCGAGAGCGCCTCGATCTCGAACACGCCCAT
>NCCO01000208.1 GCA_002279705.1 Allobosea sp. 12-68-7 | reverse complement strand
TGCTGCGCGGCGGGGCGCGCACGGTCGACATCCTGACCTTCGCGCGCGTCGTCTCGGACGGCACCTGACCGGACGTTTCGCCCGGTGACGAAACCATGACGAGCCCCTACATTGGGCTCAGCCCCAACCCGATGGACCCCGCGCGATGCCTCCCGTCACCATCTACACCACCTCCTGGTGCCCCTATTGCAAGGCCGCCAAGTCGCTGCTGACCAGGAAGGGGGTCGCCTTCGACGAGATCGACGTCGACGGCAAGCCGGAGCTGCGCCAGGCGATGACCGCCCGGGCCGGCGGACGCACCTCGGTGCCCCAGATCTTCATCGGCGAGACGCATGTCGGCGGCTCCGACGACATCCACGCGCTCGACGCGCGCGGCGAACTCGACAAGCTGCTGGCCGCGTGAGCGCCACTCCTCCCACGACGTCCGGTTCCGGCGGCCCGCCAGGCCGGCCGCCTGCCATCACGCCATGATCAAATACGCCCTCATCTGCGAGCAGGCCCACGACTTCGAGAGCTGGTTTGCGACTTCGGCCAGCTTCGAGGAACAGGCCAGGCGCGGCTTCGTCTCCTGCCCGGTCTGCAACAGCATCAAGGTCGAGCGCGCGATCATGGCCCCCCATGTCGCCCGCACCGACCGCGGCAAGACGATGATCGAGGCACCGGCGCCGTCGGCCGGCCCGGCGGTCGCCGCGGCCGCAACCGAGGCCGCCCCTGTCGCGCTGATGGGCGAGACGGAGATCGCGCTCCGGCAAATGCTCGCGGAGCTGCACCGGCAGGTGGCTGAAAACGCCGAGCATGTCGGGCCGCGCTTTGCGGAAGAGGCCCTGAAGATCCATCACGGCGAGAGCGACAGCCGCGCCATCTATGGCGAGGCGAGCCTCGAGGATGCCCGCATGCTGCATGAGGAAGGCGTCGAGTTCCTGCCGCTGCCGCGCCTGCCCGGTGCCGGGCATTGATCTGCCGATGATCAGCCTGCGCAACGACACCCTCGCCGTCGCAATCGCCCCGCTCGGGGCGGAGCTGCAGTCCGTCCGGGACGCGCAGGGCCGCGACTGGCTCTGGAGCGGCGATCCGGCGATCTGGGCCGGGCGCTCGCCGCTGCTCTTTCCGGTGATCGGCAAACATCCGGGCGGGCAGGTGTTGATCGACGGCGCGCGCTACCCGATCCGGAGCCATGGCGTCGCCCGCACCGCCCGGTTCCAGACGGTCGCGCGGGACGCCACCTCCTGCACGCTGCGGCTCACCGACGACGACGAGACGCGCGCGGCCTATCCCTTCGCCTTCATCCTCGAGATGAGTTACCGGCTCGAGGGGACCTCGCTCGCCATGACGGCGCGGGTCGCCAATCCCGGCACGGCGCCGATGCCCTTCTGCTTCGGCTATCACCCGGCCTTCCCCTGGCCGCTGCCGGAGAGCGCCGGGCTGCCGCACCACATCCATCTCGCCAATGGCGCGAGCCCCGGCCATCAGCGGCTGGACGCGGAGGGCCTGCGCGTGCCCGACCTCCACCCCTCCGCCTTCGTCGACGGCGTGCTCAGCCTCGATCATCAGCTCTTCGCCGACGATGCGCTGATCATTCCGGAGGGCGCGGGCAGCCGGGCCTGGTATGGTGCGGATGGCCGCCCCGGCATCGCGCTCGCCTTCGCCGATCTGCCGCAACTCGGCATCTGGGCCAAGCCGAACGGCCCCTTCATCTGCATCGAGCCCTGGCACGGCCTGACCTCGCCGGCCGACCCCGACGAGCCGCTCGACCGGCGCACGGGCGCGATCGTGCTCGCCCCGGGCGAGGCGCGCAGCTTCACGCTGACGGCCGGCTTCGGCGTCCAGCGGCCCGCCTGAGCACCGTCGCGGCGCTCATCCGAAGGTCGCAAGCGACTTCCCCGCCCCTCTGGCGTTATTCTCGCCGCAGTGCAACATTGAGATTGCTCTGAAAAGAGGGTGGAACGGCATGAACGCGATCGACCCCGCCGGCCCGACGGCACAGCGCGACAAGTCCATTCACCGCGACAAGCCTTGGATCTTCCGCACCTATGCCGGGCACTCCGACGCGGCGGAATCGAACCGGCTCTACCGCAACAACCTCGCCAAGGGCCAGACCGGCCTCTCCGTCGCCTTCGACCTGCCGACCCAAACCGGCTACGACCCCGACCATGTCCTGGCGCGCGGCGAGGTCGGCAAGGTCGGCGTGCCCGTGAGCCATCTCGGCGACATGCGGGCGCTATTCGACCAGATCCCGCTGGCGCAGATGAACACCTCGATGACGATCAACGCGACGGCGGCCTGGCTGCTCTCGCTCTACATCGCGGTGGCCGATGAGCAGGGGGCGGACCGCAAGGCGCTGCAGGGCACGACGCAGAACGACGTCGTCAAGGAATACCTCTCGCGCGGGACCTATGTCTTTCCGCCGCGCCCCTCGATGCGGCTGACCACCGACATCGTCGTGTTCACCACCCGTGAACTGCCTAAATGGAACCCGACCAACGTCTGTTCCTACCATCTGCAGGAGGCCGGCGCCTCGCCGGTGCAGGAGCTCTCCTTCGCGCTGGCGACCGCGATCGCACTGCTGGATTCGATCCGCGCCCGGCCCGAAGTTTCGGCGGCAGAATTCCCCGAGCTCGTCGGCCGCATCTCCTTCTTCGTCAATGCCGGGATGCGCTTCGTCACCGAGCTCTGCAAGATGCGGGCATTCGTCGAACTCTGGGACGAGATCACACTCGGCCGCTACGGCGTCGCCGACGAGGCGATGCGTCGATTCCGCTATGGCGTGCAGGTCAATTCGCTGGGGCTGACCGAGCCGCAGCCCGAGAACAACGTCTACCGCATCCTGATCGAGATGCTGGCGGTGACGCTCTCGAAGAAGGCCCGCGCGCGCGCCGTGCAGCTGCCGGCCTGGAACGAGGCGCTCGGCCTGCCGCGTCCCTTCGACCAGCAATGGTCGCTGCGCATGCAGCAGGTCCTGGCCTATGAGACCGACCTGCTCGAATTTGGCGACATCTTCGACGGCTCGACCGTGATCGACGCCAAGGTGGCCGAGCTGAAAGCGGCGGCGCTGGCCGAGCTGGCGACGATCGACGCCATGGGCGGGGCGCTCGCCGCCATCGAGACCGGCTACATGAAGCAGGCCCTGGTCGAGAACGGCGCGCGCCGCATCGAGGCGATCGAGCGCGGCGAGCAGATCGTCATCGGCGTCAACAAGTTCACCAGCAGCGAGCCCTCCCCGCTCTCGGCCGGCGAGGGCAGCGTCGTGACGGTGCCCGATTCCGTCGAGCTGGAGGCGATCGGCCGGCTCAAGGCCTGGCGCTCCGCCCGCGACGCCAGCGCCGCACAGGCGGCGCTCGGCGAGCTCTCGTCCGCGGCGAAGGAGGGGCGCAACGTCATGCCGGCCTCGATCGCCTGCGCCAAGGCCGGCGTCACCACCGGCGAATGGGCGCAGACCCTGCGCGAGGTCTTCGGCGAGTACCGCGCCCCCACCGGCGTCGACACGAACAAGCTCGGCAGCAATGAAGGACTCGCCACGGTCAAGGCCGCGGTCGCCCGCGCCACCGAGAAGCTCGGTCGCACACCGCGCTTCCTCGTCGGCAAGCCCGGGCTCGACGGCCACTCCAATGGCGCCGAGCAGATCGCGGTGCGCGCCCGCGACGCGGGCATGGCGGTGAGCTATGGCGGCATCCGCCAGACGCCCGAGGAGATCGTGGCGCAGGCACAGGAGACGCAGGCCGACATCATCGGGCTCTCGATCCTCTCGGGCTCGCATCTGCCGCTGGTGCGCGACGTCACCGCCCGCCTGCGCGTCGCCGGCATGCACGTGCCCGTCGTGGTCGGCGGCATCATCCCGCCCGAGGACGAGAACGCGCTGCGCAACATGGGCGTCGCGGCCGTCTACACCCCGAAGAACTTCGAGCTCGACGGCATCATCGCCGATGTCGCGGGACTCGCGGCCAAGGACCGGCCCTGACCGTGCCGCGTTCCTCAGTCACCTCCGCCGCCGCCATCGCCGCCGTCATCGCTCGTCGAGGCCTCCCCCGAGGCCGCGCCACGGCGAACCATGGCGATGACGGCAATCAGCGGAATGGCCATGATGGCCAGGAAAGCGGCGGCATCCTGCATTGATCGGCCTCGTTCCGCCGGGCAGCCCGGCCTCTCCCCGCCTCGCAGCCTGCCATGCCCCCGCACGGATGGCGAGGCAGCCTCGCGCTCGCTGACGGTGACAACACCGCGCTTCCTGCCTATTTTAGCGCCTTCCCCCGGACCACAGCCTTGATCCTTCCCGACCTTCGCGACCACCCCGCGCTGCGCCGCGCCTTCCACTGGCAGATCCCGTCCCGTTACAACATCGCGACCGAGGTCTGCGACCGCTGGGCGGCGCTGGACCCTGGCCGCACGGCGATCATCGAGGTTTCGCGCGACTGGCGGGTCACGCCGGTCAGTTTCGGCGCCTTGCGCGAGGCGTCCGACCGCCTGGCGGATGGGTTGCGCCGGCGTGGCGTGCAGGCCGGCGACCGGGTCGCGATCCTCCTGCCGCAGGGCCGCTGCGTCCTGACCGCGCATCTAGCTGCCTACAAAATAGGCGCCATTGCCGTGCCTTTGGCCGCCCTGTTCGGGGTCGATGCCCTGGCCTACCGGCTGCTGGACTCGGGAGCGAAGGTCCTGATCAGCGACGCACCGGGACTCGCCAAGGTCCGCCAGATCGCGCAGCCGCTGCCGGAGCTTTCGCTGACCATCTCGACGGACGGCGCCGATGGCGATGCGCTCGACTGAAGCGCCCTGCTCGCGGCCGCCCGGCCCGAAAGCACGATCGCGGCGACAGGCCCGGACGATCCGGCCCTGATGATCTACACCTCCGGCACCACCGGCAATCCCAAGGGCGCGCTGCATGGCCACCGCGTCCTCGCCGGCCATCTGCCGGGCGTGCAGATGCCGCATGAATTCCTGCCGCAGCCCGGCGACCTCGCCTGGACACCCGCCGACTGGGCCTGGGCCGGCGGCCTGCTCAACATGCTGCTGCCGGCGCTGCATTTCGGCGTCGCGGTCGTGGCGCGGCCGGTGACGCGCTTCGAGCCGGAAGAGGCCTTCCGGCTGATGGCCGATTTGCGCATCCGCAACGCCTTCGTGCCGCCGACCGCGCTGCGGATGCTGCGCAGCATCGAACGCCCGCGCGAGGGTTTCGCCTTGCGGCTGCGCACCGTCGCCGCAGCCGGCGAGGCGCTCGGCGCGGAGACGCTGGCCTGGGGCCATGAAGCGCTGGGGCTGACCATCAACGAGGCCTATGGGCAGACCGAGTGCAACCTCGTGCTGGCCTCCTGCGCCGCCATCGGCGTCAGCCGTCCCGGCTGCATCGGCAAGGCGGTGCCCGGCCACGGGGTCGCGATCATCCGGCCCGACGGGTCGGTCTGCGCGCCCGACGAGCAGGGCGAGATTGCGGTG
>NCCO01000307.1 GCA_002279705.1 Allobosea sp. 12-68-7 | reverse complement strand
ACGAACACCACGATCAGCATGGTCTGGCGCACCTGGTCGTAAAGCCCCGCCGCCGAGGGCTGGCCCCCGCCGAGGATATTCTCCACGAACAGTTCGCCCTTCGCGGACCAGGCGACGATCACCAGGAACACGGCGATCGGCAGCAGCTTGGCGAAGGTGACGATGGTGTTGACGGACGCCGCTTCCTTCACGCCGCGCAGCAGCATGATGTGGAAGCCCCACAGGATCACCGAGCTTCCGATCAGCGCCGGCAGGGTATTGCCATTGCCGAAGGCCGGGAAGAAGGCGCCCAGCGTCGACTGGGTGAGCACCAGGAAGGCGACATTGCCGAGGCAGGCGCTGGCCCAATAGCTCAGGGCGGCGATGAAGCCGATATAGGGCCCGAAGCCGGCGCGGGCATAGGCATAGATGCCGGCATCGATATCGGGCCGGCGCCGCGACAGGGTCTGGAACACGAACGCCAGCATGAGCATGCCGGTGCCCGCGATCCCCCAGGCGATGAGGGCGCCGAGGATGCCGGTGGCCTCGCCGAACGCCTGCGGCAGGGAAAACACCCCGCCCCCCACCATGGAGCCGACCACCAGGCAGGAGAGGGCAGCGAGCGACAGGGTGCCGCCGCGGGGTGACGCGGCGTTCGGTGACGCGGCGGGCGATGTTTCAGTCATGGCCGCGACAGCCCGCAGCCGAAAGTCCCGCCGGAATGACAGGGCATGGGCTCAGTGCGCGCTCTGCATGGGCTGCGCGGGTGCGCCGGCCCAGCGGGAATTGGCCGGGATGGCCTCGCCCTTCATGACGATGGTCAGCACGCCCAGTTCGGCATAGGGCCCGACCTTGGTGTCGTATAGCACCGTGGTCAGCGCGCCGATGGAGGCCCCGCGGCCGATCTCGATGCGGCCGATCTTCATGACCCGGTCTTCGAACAGATGGGTCTGGAGATTGGAGGTCGCGTTGATGCTGCAATAGTCGCCGAGGGTCACGCAATCGAACTCGGTGATGTCGGTGCTGTCGAGATACACCCCCTCGCCGATCTTGACGCCGAACAGGCGCAGCACCCAGGGCAG
>NCCO01000306.1 GCA_002279705.1 Allobosea sp. 12-68-7 | reverse complement strand
GGCCGTGTTCGAGGATCCCAAGGTCAAGGCCGAGGTCATCGCCAAGGTCGAGGCGGCGGTGGGGCCGAAGACCATCTTCGGCTCCAACACCTCGACGCTGCCGATCACCGGGCTGGCCACCACGAGCCAGCGGCCGCAGAACTTCATCGGCATCCATTTCTTCTCGCCGGTCGAGAAGATGCTGCTGGTCGAGGTCATCATGGCCAAGAAGACCGGCAAGAAGGCGCTCGCCATGGCGCTCGACTTCGTCCGCGCCATCAAGAAGACGCCGATCGTCGTGAATGACGTCAGAGGCTTCTATGCCAATCGCTGCGTCGGCAATTATCTGCGCGAAGGCCATCTCATGCTGATGGAGGGCGTGCCGCCGGCGATGATCGAGGCGGCCGGCAAGCAGGCCGGCATGCCGGTCGGCCCGCTCTCGCTCAATGACGAGGTCGCGGTCGATCTCGCCTTCAAGGTGCTGAAAGCGACCAAGGCCCAGCTCGGCGAGGGCGCCGTCGATCCCGCCCAGGAGAAGCTGCTCTCCGACATGGTCGAGAAGCACGGCCGCCTCGGCCGCAAGAACCGCAAGGGCTTCTACGACTATCCGGAAGCCGGGCCCAAGCGCCTCTGGCCGGGGCTCGCCGATCTGGTCGGCAAGCGGCTGGCGCCGGAACAGGTCGACATGGCGGAGCTGCAGCACCGCCTTCTGGTCACGCAGGCGCTGGAAGCCGCGCGCACCTATGAGGAAGGCGTCGTCACCGATCCGCGCGAGGCCGATGTCGGCTCGATCATCGGCTTCGGCTTCGCGCCCTATTCGGGTGGCACGCTGTCCTTCATCGACAATATGGGCGCGGCCGCCTTCGTGAAGCTCTGCGAGAGCCTGGCCAAAAAGCATGGCGAGCGCTTCAGGCCCAACCGCCAGCTCAAGCGCATGGCCAAGACCGGCGAGAGCTATTACGGCGCCGCCGCCGCAAAGGCTGCCGCGAAGGCCGCCTGAGCTTGACGATCCGGCCGATCCTCCGGTTCCCCGATCCGCGCCTGCGCGCGGTCGCGGAGCCGGTAGAGCGTTTCGACGCGGAGCTGC
>NCCO01000207.1 GCA_002279705.1 Allobosea sp. 12-68-7 | reverse complement strand
CGAACTCACCGATTTCTTCCTCGCCGCGCAGAAGGAGGAGGACGTCAAGGCGATCGTGGTGACGGGGGCTGGCGGCAATTTCTCTTCCGGCGGCGACGTCTTCGAGATCATCGGGCCGCTGGTCGCGATGGAGACCAAGGAGCTGCTCAAGTTCACCCGGATGACGGGCGAACTGGTCAAGGCGATCCGCGCCTGCCCGCAGCCGGTGATCGCCGCGATCGACGGCGTCTGCGCCGGGGCGGGCGCGATCATCGCCATGGCGTCCGACCTGCGGCTCGGGACGCCTGAGACCAAGATCGCCTTCCTGTTCAACCGCGTCGGGCTCGCCGGCTGCGACATGGGCGCCTGCGCGATGCTGCCCCGGATCATCGGCCAGGGCCGCGCGGCGGAGCTGCTCTACACCGGCCGGACCCTGCGCGGCGAAGAGGCCGAGCGCTGGGGCTTCCTGAACCGGCTCGTCGCAAGGGAGGCGGTGCTCGCCGAGGCGCAGGCGCTGGCGACCGAGCTCGCCGAAGGCCCGACCTTCGCCAATGCCATGACCAAGCGCATGCTCGAAATGGAATGGGCAATGTCGGTCGAGAGCGCGATCGAGGCCGAAGCCGTGGCGCAGGCGCTGTGCATGCAGACCGAGGATTTCGCCCGCGCCTTTCACGCCTTCGCCAACAAGCAGAAGCCGGTCTTCGAGGGCAACTGAGATGATGTTCCGGACCACCGACGCCGTCATTCCGGACAAGCTGCGCAGCAGCGCCGCTCCGGGATCCATCATAGGGCGGCAGCGCTCTTCGATGGATTCCGGCGCTCCGCTTCGCTGCGGCCGGAAAGACGGCCGGTGGTGAGGGAGACCGCAAACATGCTGGGCGACACGCTCGACTGGCCCTTCTTCGAGGACCGGCACCGCCGCTTCGCCGCCGAGCTGTCGGCCTGGGCCGACGCCACCCTGCCCGGCCTGCCGCATGACGACGTCGACGCCGCCTGCCGCGCGCGTGTCACGGCGCTGGGCGAAGGCGGGTTTCTGCGGGCGGTGGTGCCGGAGGCCTATGGCGGGCTGAACCCGACACTCGACGTGCGCACGCTCTGCCTCGCCCGCGAGATCCTGGCGGCGCGCGACGGGCTCGCGGATTTTTCCTTCGCGATGCAGGGCCTCGGCACCGGCGCGATCACGGTCGCGGGCTCCAACGCGCTGAAGCAGCGCATTCTGCCCGGCGTCTGCGAGGGCGCAAGAATCGCCGCCTTCGCGCTGTCGGAGAAGGAAGCCGGCTCCGACGTCGCGGCGATGGCGACCACCGCCGCGCCCGACGGCAACGGCCATGTCCGGATCGACGGCGAGAAGAGCTGGATTTCCAATGGCGGCATCGCCGACCATTACGTCGTCTTCGCCCGCACCGGCGAGGCGCCCGGCGCGCGCGGGCTCTCCGCCTTCCTGGTCGAGGCGGACAGTCCGGGTCTGAGCGTCACCGAGCGGATCGAGGTGATCGCACCGCATCCGCTGGCGACCCTGCGTTTCGAGGCCTGCCGCGTGCCGGTCGAGAACCGGATCGGCGGCCCCGGCGAGGGCTTCAAGGTTGCGATGGCGACGCTCGACATCTTCCGCTCGACGGTGGGCGCCGCGGCGCTGGGTTTCGCGCGGCGGGCGCTGCACGAGACGATCGCTCACGCCAGCACGCGCAAACTCTTCGGCGGCACGCTGGGCGATCTCCAGCTCAGCCAGGCCGCCATCGCCGACAGCGCGGCCGAGGTCGATGCCGCCGCCCTGCTGGTCTACCGCGCGGCCTGGACCAAGGACCGAGGGGCGGCGCGCGTCACCCGCGAGGCCGCGCTCGCCAAACTCGTCGCGACGGAGAACGCCCAGAGGGTGATCGACCGGGCCGTCCAGATCCTTGGGGGCCTCGGCGTCACCAAGGGCGTCAAGGTGGAGGAACTGTACCGGGAGATCCGGGCGCTGCGGATCTACGAAGGCGCCTCGGAAGTCCAGAAGGTCGTGATCGCGCGCGACCTCCTCAAGGCCCAGAGCTGATTCGACGAGGGTGACGGCCATGACATTCCTGCGCTCCGGCCATATCGACCGTTTTCCGCGCGACAACCTGCCGCCACCGGCGCAATGGCCGGCGATCGACCTCGCCAAGGCCGGGCTGAGCTATCCGGAGCGGCTGAACGCCGTGAGCGTGCTCGTCGACGCCCATGTCGCGCAGGGGCGCGGCGACCGGCCGGCGATCATCGGCGACCATGTTACCTGGAGCTATCGCGACCTCGCGGAGCGGATCGACCGCATCGCCACTGTGCTGACGCGGGATCTGGGAATGATCCCCGGCCATCGCGTGCTGCTGCGCGCGGCCAACACGCCGATGATGGTCGCGGCCTATCTCGCCGTGATCAAGGCCGGCGGCGTCGTGGTCGCGACCATGCCGATGCTGCGGGCGGGCGAGCTGGTCTATCCGCTTCGCAAGGCCAAGATCGCGGTGGCGCTGTGCGACCACCGCCTGATGGCCGAGCTGGAGGGCGCCCAGCGCCAGGTGCCGGAGCTCACGCGCCTCGTCGCCTTCGGCGCGGAGGGCTGCGAACTCGAGACGCTGATGGCGCAACCTGGATACGACCGCTTCGAGGCGGTCGACACCGCCAGCGACGATGTCTGCCTGATCGGCTTCACCTCGGGCACGACCGGCGAGCCCAAGGGCACCATGCATTTCCAGCGCGACCTGCTGGTGATCTGCGACACCTATGGCGCCAGGGTGCTGAAGGCCTCACCGGAGGACCGCTTCATCGGCTCGGCACCGCTCGCCTTCACCTTCGGGCTCGGCGGCATCGTGCTGTTCCCCTTCCGCATCGGCGCGGCGGCCGTGCTGCCCGACAGGACGGCGCCCGCCGACCTGCTCGACGCGATCGAGCGGCACAGGGCGAGCGTGATCTTCACCGCGCCGACGGCCTATCGCGCCGTGCTCGACAAGCTCGACGGGCGCGACATCTCCTCTCTGCGGATCTGCGTCTCGGCCGGTGAGACCCTGCCCAAGCCCGTCTTCGACGCCTGGCAGGCCAAGACCGGCCTGATGCTGATGGACGGCATCGGCGCGACCGAGATGCTGCACATCTTCATCGCGGCGCCGCTGGAGGCCATCCGCCCCGGTTCGACCGGCATCCCGGTGCCGGGCTATGAGGCGAAGATCATCGATCCCGACGGTCGCGACGTGCCCGACGGCACGCCGGGCCGGCTCGCCGTGCGTGGGCCGATCGGCTGTCGCTATCTCGCCGATGCGCGCCAGAAGGCCTACGTCCAGGACGGCTGGAACATCACCGGCGACACCTATATCCGCGATCGGGACGGCTATTTCTGGTATCAGGCGCGATCCGACGACATGATCGTCTCGTCGGGCTACAACATCGCCGGGCCGGAGGTGGAGGCCTGCCTGCTCGCCCATCCCGACGTGATGGAGTGTGGTGTGGTCGGCGCGCCCTGCCCCGAGCGCGGCCACATCGTGAAGGCCTATGTCGTGCTGCGCGAGGGCGTCGCCGGCGATGCGGCGATGCTCAAGACCTTGCAGGACCATGTGAAGGCCGCTATCGCGCCCTACAAATATCCCCGCGCCATCGACTTCGTCACGGCCCTGCCCAAGACCGCCAGCGGCAAGCTGCAGCGCTTCGCGCTGCGCCAGATGGCGCAGGCGCCTGAATAGCGATGCTGCTCAACACCATCGCGCCGTCATCCCGGGCGACCGCAGGGAGACCCGGGATCCATTCCGGAGCGCTCCCGATGAGGGTTCCGGAATGGATCCCGGATCTGCGCTTCGCTCCGTCCGGGATGACGCTGCTCTCTTGGCCGCCCATATCTCCTGGCCACACAAAACCCTGACGGCACCTCAAGCCGGTCGAAACCGAGGCGACGCCCATGTCGAGTGAACCTGTGTCCCGCGCCATCCTGCCGGAGGGCTGGCCGCTGCCGCGCGGCTATGCCAACGGTATGGTCGCGGAAGGCCGCGTGCTGGTCACCGGCGGCCTCGTCGGCTGGGACGAGAACGGCGTCTTCGCTCAGGGTTTCCTGCCGCAGCTCGAGCGCACCTTCCGCAACATAAAGGCCGTGGTCGAGGCCGGCGGCGGGCGGATCGAGGACATCGTGCGGATGACCTGGTACGTCACCGACATCGAGGCCTATCGCGCCAGCCTCAAGGAACTCGGGCCGGTCTATCGCGGCGTGCTGGGCCGGCATTTCCCCGCCATGGCGGTGGTGCAGGTGGTCTCGCTGGTCGAGCCCGAGGCACTGGTCGAGATCGAGGCGACGGCGGTCATCGCCTGAGGGCCTCCCGGCGCCATTGTGTTTCGCTCTGTTGCCGCACGGCCCCAGCGAAACACCGGCTTACCAAATGCCATGCGGAGGGCCCCTGCCCCTTAGGCTTCCGCAACGGGCTCCGGCGCGACAATCGCAGGTGCCGCCATCCGGCGGTGACGCGATGGAGTCCAGTCATGTCCAGCATCAGTGGCGTCAGCGGCGGGTTCCGCCCGCCTCCGCTCAAGCCTCCGAGCTTCGAGTCGGTCGACACCGACAACAGCGGCGGTTTGAGCATCGAGGAATTCAAGGCCGGGGGCCCGAAGGGCGCCGGCAGCAGCAAGAGCGAAGAGCTCTTTAAGGCGATCGACAGCGACAGCGACGGGTCGGTCACCAAGGAAGAGCAGGACGCCTTCAAGGCCAAGGTCGAGCAGGCCCGGCAGCAGCTGCAATCCTTCCTGTTTGGGCTCCAAGCCGGCGGGCAGAGCCAGAGCAGCACCGGCGAGAGCGAGGAGGAGACCGACATCTTCGCCCAGCTCGACGCCAACTCCGACGGCAGCGTCGCCAAGGACGAGTTCCTCTCGGCCTTCTCGTCGGGCACGAGTTCGTCCAGCGACCTGCTGAGCAAGCTGTTCGACGCGATCGACACGGGTTCGGACGGATCGATCTCGAAGGACGAGCAGAGCTCGTTCCAGGCGGCTCTCGAACAGCGCGGCCGCCCGTCGGGTCCGCCGCCCGGCTCGCCGCCGGCAAGCGCCTCGCAGGCCTATGGCAGCACCTACCAGCTCGGCGCGGCGAACGCGTCCGGCGCCACCTATTCGCAGGCGGCCTGAGCCAGCCCGTGCCGATGACGCCGGCCGCCAGAAGGCAAGCCGGCGCCTCCTGTTCCGTCGCCCCTCAGATGCTGCGCGTCGCGCCGCCGTCAATGCGGATCTTGGCGCCGGTGACATAGCTCGCCCGCTCGCTGGCGAGGAAGGTCACGACATCGGCGAACTCCTGCGGCGTACCGTAGCGGCCGGCGGGAATCGTCGCACGCGAGGCCTTGGCGGCCTGTTCGGGCGTGGTGCCGGTGCGATCGGCGGCAGCCTGGTCGAGCTGGTCGACGCGCTCGGTGTGGATGCGGCCCGGCAGCACGACATTGACCGTCACGCCCTGCGAGGCGACCTCCGCGGCCAGCGTCTTCGACCAGCCGACGACCGCCGAGCGGATGCCGTTCGACAGCGC
>NCCO01000305.1 GCA_002279705.1 Allobosea sp. 12-68-7 | reverse complement strand
ACATAACGATGATCACCTGCGACGGCGCGCCGATCGGGCTCGACTTGGCCCTGGATTGTAAGGGCACCAGCTTCGGCCACGTCATCGCCACGCATCCCGAGCATGAGCGTGGGGGGGTCGGCGGGATTCTGGTGCATCACAGCTTCGCCTCCGCCAAACGTCGCGGTAACGCCATCTTTGACTTGCTGGCGCCGGCTGACGCCTACAAGCACGAGCATGCCGACGGCCTGACGGCCGTGAGCGACCTGGTACTGCCTTTGTCCTGGAAAGGCCGGCTGGCAGCCAATTATGGGCTGCTGAACTGGAGGCCCTTACTCAAACAGGCCTTGCGACGCCTACCGTCGCCACTGACACGAAGATTGGCCGCCTGGTCGTATGGCGGAAAGAGCTAAGCGCTGCGCAGAATCCAAGGCGACTATCGCGACCGTCATGCGCGCTCGTCTGAGATCGGCGACCAACACGCCTGATCCCTGTTCCTACCGGATCGCGATGATTTGCTCTTCCGCGAAACGGCTGGCGCTTCACCTTCTGCTCCCCTCAATGAGCCAGAGCGAAGTTCAACCCGGATCAAGCCCGAGGGGTAACGTCATGCAAGCTCGCTGAATTCCGCCTCGTTGTCGTTCTACCGCGGTTCTTCGGCTTCAACATCGAGGTGCTCCATGAGAATTCCTCCACCAATCCTTCTGCTGCTCGCCGCTTGTCTGGCCGCGGCCCCGCTGCCGGGCGGCACCGACGTGGCGTCGCAGGAGACGGGGTCGCCGGTTCAAGCGCAGGGACGGCCTGCCGCGCAGGAATCACGGCCGCAGGGGCAACCCGACGCGCGGTCAACCGTCCAGAACCAGCTTCTGCCGCAGCCCTCCGTCACTCGGCACGAGATCGTCCTGCCCGGCCGCACGCTGCGCTATACGGCGACCGCCGGCTCGCTGCCGGTGCGCGACCGGGATGGGCGGACGCTCGCAGAGATCGCCTATATCGCCTATGTGCTGGATCACGAGAATGGCTCAGCCTCGCCGCGGCGTCCCGTCAGCTTCGCCTTCAATGGCGGTCCGGGCGCGGCGTCGGCCTACCTTAAC
>NCCO01000304.1 GCA_002279705.1 Allobosea sp. 12-68-7 | reverse complement strand
GTCGCCCGGCACCATGTGCAGCGCGAGGAACACGATCGTCGCCACCACCCACATGAGCAGCAGCGACGTCCCGATCCGCTTGGCGAGCCACCACATCAGGCGAAGGCCGCAAACTCCAGCAACGCGCCGGATGAGGTGGTGAGGGCCCCCGGCAGGTTGGCGAAGCCGGCGATGCGGCGGTCGTAGCCATAGCCCTGCTCGCGCCAGGCCAGCGCCACGATCGGCACTTCCTCCAGCGCCGCGCGCTGCATGTCCTTGTAGATTTGCACGCGCTTCGCGGCATCGAATTCGGTGCGGCCCTTGGCCAGCAATTCCACCGTGCGCGGCGTCGACAGGCCGAAGGACCGGCCATGCGCGGCGGAGAGCGAGGTGTCGAGCACCACGGTCAGCCCGTCCGGGTCGTTGAAATCGGCGGAGACGCCATGGATGGCGATGTCGTACTGGCCGCGGATGCCGGCGGAGACGCGGGTGGACCAGTCGGTCAGCCGCAGCTCCGCCTGGATGCCGATGGCGGCCAGATACTGCTGGGTGATCTCCGCGCTGTCCTTGTGCATGCCGAACTGCGAGGTCGCCAGCAGGGTGGTGGAAAGCCCGTTCGGGAAGCCCGCCTGCGCCAGCAGCGCGCGGGCGCGTTCCGGGTTGTAGGCGTGGCCCTTGGCAAGGTCCGCATCATACCAGGGCGTGCCTTCCACGATCGGCATGCCCTCGATCCCCTTGCCGCGGCCGGAGAAGGCGACGCGGACGATGTCCTCGCGCTTCACCGCATGCGCCACGGCGCGCCGCACCAGCGGGTTGTTGAAGGGCGGGCGGGTGCCGTTGAACAGAATGTCCATGAACGGGCCCATCTGCGTGTCGAGCTTCAGCCGCGGCTCGGCCGCCACCGCCGCCATGCCGGCCCAGGGCACGTATTCGATCATGTCCACGTCGCCGGACTGCAACGCGGCGAGGCGGAGGTTCTCATCCGCATAGACCACCATGCGGATGGTGTTGGTGCGCGGCAGGCCCGGCACCCAGTAGTTGTTCGCCTTTTCCAGCTGCAGCCAGGACCCGCGTTCCTGCGACGCCACGCGATAGGGGCCGC
>NCCO01000206.1 GCA_002279705.1 Allobosea sp. 12-68-7 | reverse complement strand
GGATCGCCTCCCGAACTGGTGGCGTTCGCGGTCAGGCCGACGACGGTGAAATCGTCGCGGCCGATGCGGATGCGTTCGCCGAGTGCGAGGCCCGTCTTGCGATCGGCCACCACCTCGGTCCGAGACTTCAGGATGGGGCGGCCTTCCTCGATTGCGACCTCGCTGCCGGGCCGCCCGATCTGCGCGCCGACGATGAAGACGCGCAGGTTCGTGCCGCGATAGGGAAACTCGACGGTCTGGTAGACGACCGCGCCGGCCGCCGCCACGCCGGCATGGACGGCGATGGCGTCGCGCGTGTCGCGCGGCAGGCGCGAGCTCTCGGCGAAGGGGCCCCTCTTGCCCGCTTCGACGACCCAGGCGTCGGCCGCGGCACTGCGAACTAGCCCGAGCGCCTCGGCGACCAGCCCGCGATAGATGCCGACCATGCCCATGACGACGCCCAGCAGCAGGCTGAGGCCGACGCAGGTGAGGATGAACCGTCCAAGCCCATGCTGGACATCGCGCCAGGCGAGGTTCATCGGGTGCTCTCGGAGACCACCGCCCTGCGCCCGACCGCGAATCCGTCCGCCGGCACAGAGGTGACCGCACGCGCGCCGGCGGGCAGACCGTCGACGATCAGCACGCGACCGTCGAGCAGCCGGTCTCCGAGGGAAACGAGACGCCGATGGAGCTTGCCGTCCTCGACCGTCCAGATCATGCCCGCACGACCATCGAAGCCGCTCACGGCACGTAGCGGCACGAACAGGCCGTCCGGGACGACCCGTTTGATGATCTCGATCTCGGCCTGCTCGCCGAGATAGCGGCCCTGATGCTCCGGCTCACAGGTCAGGCAGCGCACATAGACCCGGCGCTCCTCGGTGACCCGGTCGTTCTCCTGGTCGATCCGGACGATCTGCGCCTCGACGACGGTGTTCATCTCGGAGCGCAGCCGGACCAGCGCCTTCTGCCCGATCGCGAGACCGCCGGACACGGCCTCGTCGATGAAGGCGCGCACCCAGACCGAATGGGGTTCGATGATCGTGAAGACGACCTCCCCGACACCGGCGACGGCACCGGCCTCCTTCAGGCGCGACAGGATGCGGGCGCGATAAGGCGCCACGAGCCGGTGCTGGTCGAGCAGCACCTGTTCGATCGTCAGCGCGGCGGCGACATCGTCACGGGCCGCTTCGGCCACGCGAACCTCGGCCTGGGCGACGGCGAGATCGGCCTGGGCGAGCGTCTCGTTGGTCTGGGCTTCGTCGGCCTGCTCGCGCGAGACGCTGCCGCGATCGACGAGCGACTGGCGGCGCTGGTTCACCAGCACCCGTTGCTGGAGGTTGGCCTCCGACCGCTGCAACAGCGCCTGCGCCTTGGCGAGGGCCGCCTGCGCCTGCAGCGTCGCCACCTGCGCCTTGGCGACACGGGCGCGCTGCGAACTGTCCTCGAGGGTGGCGAGCACCGTGCCCGCCGGGACGATCTCGCCCTGGTCGGCCGAGAGCTGAACGATCCGGCCCCCGACCTGGAAGCCGATCCGCGACAACACCTGCGCCTCGACGCTGCCTAGCCCGAAAACCCGGATTTCGACATCGCGCTCGACCCGCGCGATCTCGACGGTGACGGGGCTCAGCTTACGGACATAGACGATGCCGGCCACCGCCATCGCGACGAGGACCAGAACAGCCGGCAGCGCGAGGCGCTTGGACATGGACAGTTTCGATCCCAGATCGGCGCAACGTGCCGGAAAGACCCCACTGTCAGCCTGTATCACGGCGGCCGCACCTGCATTGCGTTTCGTCAATCACCGGCGAGACAATCATGCTGTGCTCAGCGAGAGCATCCGAGGCGGAGGGCGAGGCGCCGCTGCTGGCAACGGCAGGGCTCGACCGGAGGCAGCAGGAAAAGACCAACTCACATTTTAACGCCGACCGAAACGACGAGTGCAAGGCGTTCATCGCCTGCGAGACGGAGATCGTCGAGGAAACCCGCGTCCAGCATTCACCTTCGCCGAACTGGAGGAAAACGAGCAGGAACCGACCACGTTCAAGACGAAACGCCCGAAAATCCAGAAGCTCGATAGATGCGGCGGAGCGCGCATTGAGGCTCAGGGAGGAAATCCTCGGCGCCGACGCACATGACGTCATCGCGGCACAGCCTCAGGCCTGCTGACGGGGGGCGTGAGACCCTAGCGGTCGCCGGCGCTGTTGGCGGCCCGTCGTTCCCGCGCGATCTCGCGGTAGAACGCCTCCGCGGTCACGCCGATTTCGGTGGCGATCATGTGCCATCGCCCCCGGGGCGGCAGGGCGCCGTTCCAGGCGATCCAGGCTTTCAGCCGCGCCTTTACCGTCTTCAGCGAGAGGATCTCCGACAGGAGCCGTGCGCGCTGGACCTCATTCGCCAGATGGCTCGCCCAGGCGGAGGCGACCGCGACATCGGTCTCCAGCGCCCGCAGCAG
The DNA here is from genome assembly GCA_002279705.1 of Allobosea sp. 12-68-7. Classification (GTDB taxonomy): domain Bacteria; phylum Pseudomonadota; class Alphaproteobacteria; order Rhizobiales; family Beijerinckiaceae; genus Allobosea. The sequence continues at coordinate 3,101 of NCCO01000206.1, read as the reverse complement.
GTCCGGCTTGAGCACCATCCCTGTCCTGACGGGTGTCTCAGCGCGGGCATCGCAATGGTACCGGGTGGAATAGAGCGACGCCTCGGCGAGCACCGCACCGGGCCGCGCGCGCTGCAGGATGAGAGCGGCACCGTCATCCTGGTGGCGGATCAGGTGAGCCGTGCCTTCGCGCATGATGTGCAGGCCAACCACGCTGTCGCCCCGGTGGAACAGGGCCGCCCCGGCCGAAAACGCGCAGTCATGCAGCGGCAACCGGGCGAGGATCGTGGCAAGCGTCGGGTACATGATCGTGATCATGTTCGAGGACGCCGCGACATGCAAAAGGTCTCTCACACAGGAAAGACCATCATGATCCGCGCACTCGCTCTCGTCGCCTCGCTCCTTCCAGCCACTGCGCTGGCGCAATCCCATGCCGGTCATTCCCATGCCGGCCATGCCTCGCCCCCGGCGCAGCGGATGGGACACCAGCATGGCGCTGCAGCCGCCGCGCCGGTGCAGCCCGGACAGGGGGCATTCGCGGCCATCCAGGAGATCGTCGAAATCCTGGAAGCCGATCCGAAGACCGATTGGTCGAAGGCCAACATCGAGGCGCTCCGGCAGCATCTGGCGGATATGAGCGCCGTCACGCTGCTCTCCGAGGTCAAGGCCGAGCCCATCGATGGCGGGATGATCTTCACCGTGACCGGCGCGCCACCGGTGCGGGACGCCATTCGCCGCATGGCGCTCGCCCATGCCGCCACGATGAACAACGTCGGTGGCTGGCAGCTTGCTGCGGCACAGATCGAGGGTGGCGCGACCATGGCGGTGAAGGTTCCGGCCGCGGACCTCGCCAAGCTGAAAGGGCTGGGGTTCATCGGGGTCATGACCCGCGGCATGCATCATCAGGAGCACCACCTGATGATCGCGCGCGGCGCCCATCCCCACCATTGAGCGCGTCGTGCGCTGCGTAGGGCGCCACCCCCGTTCCTGGCGCCGTAGCGCCCATGGGCCAGATGGGGATGGCGAGATGGGCGCAGGCACGATGAGCATGGAGTCCATGCAGGCCATGATGACGACGATGATGCCCGCACCTGGGGACGTCGTCTCGACGAAGGCCGTCGAGAGCGCCGACAGGAAGATGATGCACGACATGGCCCTGCCTTACACCGGCAATGCCGACGTCGACTTCCGCACCACAATGATCACGCATCATCAGGGGGCGATCGACATGACCAAGGTCGCGCTGGCTCTCACCAATGACGAGACGACCAAGACGCTCGCCGCCGAGATCATCACGGACCAGGAGCGTGAGATCTCCCAGAAGCGCGAGTGGCTCAGCAAGAACGCGCCGAAAGCAGCCTCATTGTGCGGGCGGACTGTGGCTTCACGATGCGTCATTCCAGGCGCGGCGCTGCCACTCGGAATTCGGCCGCTACTGACGACAGTTCGGGGCTAGCCTGACTAGCTCGCGACCTCAGGCCCGAAGACATGGCGAGGGGTTGGGTGGCGGAGTCAGCCGCGCGGCCGCGGCTTCGGCTTCAAGGGAAAGCCGGGTCACGGCGAAGACATGGGCCTGGCTCGCCGCGGTCTGCGTCCGGTCGCGGACATCGGCCAGGAACCGGCTGAAATAGGTCAGCGGCTCGGCGCTGGCGTCGATATGGCGCGTGCCTTCATGGTTGGAGAGGAAGACATGGTCGGTGCCGGGGCGGCCGGCGATGTCGAGATATTTGCGCAGCTCGATGAAGCCCTTCGTGCCCAGCAGCGTCAGCCGCCCGTCCCCCCAACTCGGCAGGCTGTCGGGCGTGAACCAGTCGACGCGGATATAGCCGCTGGCATGTCGGCTCCTCAGCAGGATCTCGCCGAAATCGGAGAAGTCGGGGACATCGGGGATAGAGTGATTTCCGGTGGCGCTCGCGACGATCTGTGCGTCAGTGGCGCCGGTGTAGTGCAGGAACTGGTCGATCTGGTGCGAGGCGATGTCGATGAGGATGCCGCCATAGGCCGCGCGATCGAAGAACCAGGCCGGGCGGATCGCGCGGTTGAGCCGGTGCGGCCCCAGGCCGACGGTGTTGACGACCTCGCCGATCGCCCCCTCCGCCACCAGCTTCGCTGCGATCTCCGAGGCGCGCACGATGAAGCGCTCGGAAAAGCAGATCGAGAAGATCCGCCCCGTCCGCGCGACGCAATCCATCACGTCGGCGAGCTGTGCGGGCGTCGTCAGCCCGGGCTTGTCGACCATCACGTCCTTGCCATTGGCCATGGCGTGCAGGGCGATGCCGGCCCGGTCGCGCGGGATCGCCGCGCAGCAGATGATGTCGATCGCGGGGTCGTCGAGCAGGCGCCCGCGCTCCAGCGCGCGCAGATCGGGAAAGCGCTCCCGGAAGCCGTCGAGCACGCGCGGATCGGAAGTCTGCGGGCAGTAGCCGACGCACTGCGCCCCGGCTGCAATCAGTTCGGCGACCATGTGGTAGATGTGCCGGTGGTCGAGGCCGATGGCGGCGAAACGCAGCATGTCTCCCCCCTCAGCCCGTCTCGACCGCAACGCGGCCCTGGCTCTGGCCAGCGGCGATCAGCGCATCGATCAGGCGGTGGACCCGCAGCGCATCCTCGCCGGTGATCCGGGGCAGGCGCTTCTGCCGGACGGCCTCGGCGAAATCGGCCATCACCGCCCGGTGATAATCATGCGGGAAGGCCATCGGGTAGGCGCCGGTGCCACCGGCGCTCCGGTCGGCCTCGATCACGCTGCGGGTGCCGTCCTGCCAGGCGATGTCGAGCGCGGTGCCGACGAGCGAGGCCGTCGCATGGCGGCAGATCAGCTCGATGCGCTCGGGGAAGCCGGGATAGGCGGCCGTCGTCGCATCGATGGTGCCGACCGCGCCATTGGCGAAGCGCACCGCGGCGCAGACCATGTCCTCGGTCTCCATGCGATGCACCGAGGTCGTCGTTGCGAAGCCGGTGACTTCAGCGATGGGACCCGCCAGGCTCAACATCAGGTCGAGGGTATGGATGCCCTGTGACAGCAGCACGCCGCCGGTCGGGCTCAATCTCTACGTGACGAGCGGCGTGGCGAAGCTCGGGCTGACAGAGACGTCGCGCGCGGTTCTGCCGTGGCTGCTCTCGAT
>NCCO01000205.1 GCA_002279705.1 Allobosea sp. 12-68-7 | reverse complement strand
GCCATCAAGCGTCTCTTCGGGAGGTCCTGATGGGCGCCCGGCAGATCACGTGCGCCGAGGTCCAGCATCGCCTCAAGGCCGCGATCCGGGCTTACGGCCCCGGCACACAAGCAGCGTGGGCGCAGGCTCACGGCGTCTCCCCGCAGTTCGTTAACAACGTCATCAAAGGCCGACGCGGTCCGGGCCCCCAGCTCCTGGCGGCCCTGGGCTTGAAGCCGGCAGCCGTCGTTGCGGAGGTCCGTTGATGGCCCGCGTCGAGCACATGTCGGACGACGTCGTCCTTCACCTCGGCGATTGCCGGGAAATCCTGCCGGGCATTGACCCGGTGGGAAGCGTAATCACGGACCCGCCCTACGAATCTCAGGCTCACGCAGCCAAGATCAACAAGGGCGTCAAGCTCGACTTCAAGGCGATCGACGACGAGTTGCGGGCGTTTATCCCCGCTTGGGCCGCGGAGAACTGCGAGGGCTGGCTCCTCGCGTTTTGCCAGGTCGAGGCGGTTGCGGCGTGGCGCGACGCAATCGAGAAGGCTAAATTGCGGTACAAAAGAGGCCTCGCGTGGGTGAAGCCAGACGCGTTGCCTCAGATGAATGGTCAGGGTCCGGCGACGGGCTTCGAATGCCTCACGGCGGCGTGGTGCCCGGGCGGCTTCAGCCAGTGGAACGCCGGCGGGAAGCGGGGCGTCTACACGCACAATACCAATGGGCCGAACCGGCACGGGGTCCACCCTACCGAGAAGCCGGTTTCCCTGATGGTCGAACTGATCGCGGACTTCGCGCCGGCGGATTCCGTCGTGCTCGACCCTTTCATGGGATCTGGCACGACCGGTGTCGCCGCCGTCCGCGAGGGGCGCGGCTTCGTCGGAATCGAGCTCGACGTGAGGTATTTCGAAATCGCGTGCCAGCGCATTCGCGACGAGCTGCGGCGTCCGCGCCTGAAGCTGTCGCCGATGGCGAAGCCGGTCCAGGCGGTGCTCGACTTGGGAGCCGCGTGATGGCTCCGCGGCCGCGCGGGAGATCGGGCGCTCGCCGCTACCGTCCGGATTCATTGGGACCGCATGGGCCTGGACGCCGCCGCGCAGAAGCGGGCATCCGCATCGCCAAGGCGGCCGCGGAGATGGCGATCAGCGTCGATGCCGCCGCCGTCATCCGGGTGCCCGAGGTCACCGTCTCGGACGTCATAAGTGACATGTCGGAGGGCCTTGGGGCTGGCCGCCAAAGCCGGCAAGCCGGGGCGTCCCCGTCCATCGGATCACCCGCATTTGCCGCATTCACCGCATCCCTGGAGTGAACAACTATGCGTGACAGCATCAACATCTGGTACGCCGACGTGAACCCGGCTCGCCTCATCGCGCAGGTCGAATCCATGGGCTCCGTCGAGGAGGTCCAAGGGGTCTATTACCGCTATTCGCAGAGCGTCGATTCGCTCACAAAGCTGCTCGCGGACGCCCGCGCCCGGGCCGCGAAGCCGTCGGCCAAGCCGGAGCGCGAAGACGCGGACCGCATCATCGAGACCACGCAGCGCGTGTCGTCGGTCTGGTACGCGTCGCGCGAGTTGGAGGTCTCCCAGGCAGCAATCAGGAAAGTCTTCAAGCGCAGGGGGATGGAGATCCCCAAACTGGATAAGGCCGCGCTGAAGGCGGCGTGCATGGTCGGCGGGGCGAAGCGGCAGGCAAGGACTCAGGCGGCGAAGAAGCCCGCGGTGTAGGCCGCGAGGCAGCCGGTCAGCGGGTATCAGAAGCCCGAGCAGCTGCGGCTATTCGGCTAGATCAGCCGCAGCCGCTCGGCGCTCATCGGAACCGCACCTTGTCGCCGTAGGCCTTCCGGATCGCGACGGCGTCCTCGCGGCTCTCTAGATCGAAAGCCTGGAAAACGGCCATCTTACCGTACCGCTTTAGCGCCTTTCGGCCCTTGGCGATCATGAAGCCATGCTCGTCGTCGGAATGCGGCGGGTAGAACAGCACGACGACGTCGGCCTTTTTGATCGCCGCGATCATGCGTCGACGGATCTCAGCGTCAGGCATGCCGCCGGCTCGCGCGGCTGCGGCGCTGCCCAGGTTCGCGAGCGCCTTTTGCTGCGCGTGGCTGTAGAAGCCGTCGAAGTCGCCGCCTTGAAAGGTGTGCAGCGGAGTAGTGCGGCCGGTGCGGAATTCGACGATATAGTCGGGGATGATGCCGCTCATGACCGCACCTGCGGGCCATTGCCGAAGGTTTCGCGAAGCGAGATCGCCTGCGCTCGATGCGCGGTGATCATCGCCGTGCGCCGAACGGGTTGACCCGATTCGTCGATCTCGGCGCCCTCGAAGGTCAGATCCTTCGCGACGATTGAATCGACTTGGCTCGGCGAATCCGGACAGCGAAACATCAGGACGACGCGATCGTGAGCCTCGAAAAGCTCTCGATACCACTCCCCTGGGTCACCACTCCCAGCTTGCCATTCCTTGAGCCGAAACAGGTTCTCGTTCGCCTCGGGCGCGAGATCCCGCAGCGCCTTGGGAATCGGCTGCTGGCCCGGCAGGTTCGAAATCGACAGACGATGATGGGGCGTCTGCGTCTTCCGAAGCTTCTCGCGGTCGTAGTGAGAGTCCCGCGAGAAAGCCGCCCGAACCTGCCGCGCTTCCTCGGCGGACTGACAATGCCAGCCCGTGACCTGGAGGTCGAGCTCGGCCCCGCTATAGATGCGAGCCATCTTGCCCGCACCGTGGATCACCTCGGACGTGAACGCACCCGGCTGCGCCGGATGGGGGTAGATCGCGAAGACGACGTCGTGAGAGCGAAACGTGTCGCGAAGATACGCTTCCGGACCGCGAGGGTCCGAGAGCGCGAGCGAACCGGTAAAGTTAGCTCTGAAGTACAGGTCCGGATCGAAATCCGTGGAAACCTTCGCGGTCACGAAGGAGCGAGCCGCCGCAGCGGTGGTGTTGACGATGATGGTCATGACTGGAGTCACTCCGACAGGAGATTGCACGTGACCCGGAGGATTCCGAGCCCCGACCGGGACGGGCTATTCGCCCGCCATCGGTCAGATTCGCGCAGTCAATCGGAGCGGCGGTATCAGCCACTGTCAGCACGCTGGTCACAGCGCAGTGCAGCCCGCGAACGAGGGCGGCATCGAACGCTTCGAAGCGTCGATCCCCCTCATTCCCGACAATGGCTGAACTGATGAGACTCATGAAAACGCGTGCCCTCTCGAAACTCTGATCTGGGCAGCCTGGCACAAAGGATTTGACGATTGCCCAATTGAATCCGCGCAATTCTAGCGAATGGTCGCTTTGCCTCGCATGTGAATGACCATTGACTGCAGCACTACGGTTTGAGACTCTCTAAGCCATGGAAAGCAAATTCGTTTTCGATCTTGGGGCCGCCGATTTGAGCGAAGGCCAGGCCGACTTGGCCGCGCTCGCCGGCGACGACGCTCCGATGCCGCTTGAGACCGCGATCTGGGCGCCCGAGCTAGCCGGGCCCCTCGGTTTCCCGGCGTGGACGGTGCTCGATCTGCGCGGGGCGATCCGGCGCGGAGACCTGCGGCCCGAGCGTCACGGCCACAGGATCGTCGTCACACGAGCGCAGTTGAGAGAGTGGAGAGAGCGTTGCCGAGCCCCGGAAAGAATCGAGACCGAAACGCCATCCTCGCGTTCGACGACGGGCGGAGCCAGTGGATCATCCGGTTCTGGGACGAGGAAACCGGCGAGCGCCGCAAACGCCGACTTAAGTGCGGCGCAGGCGATCGCCGCGAGGCTGATCGCCAGTTCGCGCAGTTCCTCCTCGAAGCCGACCGGACGCGGAAAGAGCGAGAGCTAGTTGCCCCTACGCCGGGCGATCCGACGCTCAAGCGGGCGGCGCTCGTCAGCGTCGATCGCGTCCTCGCGTTCTACGGCGAGCGGAAGGCCGGCACGCCGAACGCGGAGATCACGGGCTATCACATGAAGGCATTGCTGCCGTTCTGGAGCGGCAAGATGCTGTCCGAGGTCGACGAGGATTCGTGCATCGCCTACCCGAAGCGCCGCATGGGGACCGTCTTCGTGGCGAAGGGAGCCAAGTCGGGTCGCGCCGTATCGAAGGCGACGGCCAGGCGCGAACTCGAAACCCTCGGCGCCGCGATCGGTGCCTGGCATCGCAAATACAACCTGGATTCTCGACCGCTAATCACGCTGCCGGAGAAGGGCGCCTCGCATCCGGACTGGCTAACGGACGCCGAATACCAGCGTATGCTGCGCATCGCCCGGGGCGGCCGCATCGTCGGCGGCGACCACGCCAAGGGCTTCGAGTGGACCGACGGCGGCGATCCCGTGCCGCATGCCGAGCGGTTCCTTGAGCTGGCGTTCGCGACCGGCTCGCGGTCGGCGATGACGCTCGCACTCGGTTGGCAGCCCGATCCCGAAGGCCTGCGCGGTCACGTGGACTTCGCGACCACGACCATCTTCAGGCTCGGTCCGAACGCGCCCAGGACGAAGAAACGCGGCGACCCGTGCCGAATCCCCGACCGGCTGCTGCCGATCCTGCGTCAGTGGCACGACACCGACATGTCGGAGAAGGCGAAGGTCGAGAAGGCCGGCGGCGTGTGGGTCGACCGGATCATCCGCTATCGCGGCGAGCCGATGGCGCGTATCGGCCAAAGCTTCGACCGGATCGCGCGCGACGCACGCCTGGAGGTTCGCGATATCGACAAGCGCAACCGGCTCAATGACAAGGCGCTAGGCATGCCGACGCCGCACGTCCTTCGTCACAGCCGGGCGACCTTGCTCCTTCGCAAGGGCGTGCCGCCTCACGAGGTCGCCGAGTTCCTTTCGATGAGCCTCAAGATGTTGCTCGAAACGTACGGCCACCATCATGTCGAGTATCAGAAAGCCGCCGCTGCGGCGGCCTGATTTTGGGGCCACGCTGGGGCCGCGAGAGGCGTTTCGGGGCCGCGAAACCGTGAACGGCCATGAACGAGAGCTAACGGCGGTGGAATGGAATGCCTCGCTCGCTCAACGGCTTGCGGCGAAAAAGCCGTGCCTGTATGGGGTCTCGGAAATCCGTAAAACTACGTTGACATCGTAGGGGTCACAGGTTCGATCCCTGTCGCGCCCACCATTTTCGAAAACCCTGCAAGCCGCCGGCTTGCAGGGTTTTTGTTTGTCAGGGGTCCATGGCCGCGTCGGCCGGTATCCGGAGCCGCCGAGCGGCTGCGGGCCGGCCGCGGCATCGGTCGAAGGATGAGCCTGGCCATCGGCGCATTGACACCAGCGCCTGGCGTGATGGTCTCTCACCACGGCCCACATCGGCGGGGCCCGTATGGTCGACGTCTTCCGAGCGATCTTTCCTTTGGCCGGGCGCCGGTGACGGTGCCGAGCCCCTGCAAGACCCTCGCTGACGCTGGCGCCGCTGCGCTGGCTCGGCCCCTGAACGGCGGAGTGAGAGCATGAGCAGGCTGCGCATCGGGATCGTCGGGCTCGGCATGGCCCTGACGCCCCATGCCCGGGGCCTCGTCGACCTCGCGGATGAGGTCGAGGTCGTCGGCGCCTGCAGCCCCAGCGCCGAACGGCGGGCGGCCTTCGGCGCGC
>NCCO01000011.1 GCA_002279705.1 Allobosea sp. 12-68-7 | reverse complement strand
TGAAGCAGATGCTGCCGGTCATCGCCGCGATGGTGATGGGTGGCCTGACCAAATCGATGCAGAGCAACGGTCTCGGCGGCATTCTCGGCCAGTTTTCCGAGATGATGCGCGGCCAGATGCCGGGCATGCAGCCGGCTCCGGCCCCGCAGTCGGCGAGCCCGGCAAACCCGCTCGAGGCGATTCTGGGCAGCCTGTTCGGGAACGCCCAGGCACCCGCCGGCGGGCAGACGCAGGGCGGCGGGCCCTTCGGCGGCGGCCAGATGCCGGGCGGGCCGATGGGCATGGACCAGATGGGCGGGATGTTCGGCCAGATCCTGACCGGCATGTTGGGTGGCGCGCAGGCCCAGCCCGAGCCGGAGCGGCGCACGGCGCGCCCGGCGCCGGAGCCCGAACCGCAGGACGCGGCGCCTTCGACCGGCGCGGGGCCCGGCGCCATCGGCCTCGACGCCCTCAACCAGATGTTCGAGACCGGGCGTCAGGTGCAGGACAGCCATCAGGAGGCGATGAAGTCGATCTTCGACACGATGTTCGGCGGGCCGAGCCGACGCTGACCGCCCGACATGAAAAAGGGCGGAGGCACGAAGCCTCCGCCCGCAGGAACGTGCAGCCCCAAGGGGTCAGGCGCTGCACGCAACCGTTTCGGCCACGGCGGCACGCCGCGCGGGCGCCACCGGCACCGGCCGGGTGGGCACGACCGGCTGGGACGGGGCGACCCGCTCCGCCTGCTGGAGCGCGGCCTGACGGCGAAGCGAGGCGACGCCATGACGGGCGCTGGAGCGCTCAGCGAGGATGAGCGAGGGATCCGACAGCCAGGACACCGAGAGGGCGCCGTCGAGATCGGAGCGGACGAGCCCGATGTCCTTGAGGGCGCGCTCGTCGAGTTCGCCCAGGCGCATCACCTCTCGGCGATGGATTAGGGCTTTCACGATGGCATTCACCGGCTTGAACGTGAGGGTCACGACACGCGTGGCACCGGCCGAGACGGACGAGAGCGACTTCGTGGCGAATGTCATGAGCAGCATGACGGCCTCCTGTGAACGGGCGACGGTGAATACCTCTGTCCTGCCTGGACGCGCCGTTGGCAGGACCGGATGGTGACAGCAGGCTAGCTTTCCGCTGGCCATCAGCCAAACGAATGCTTATGATCCCTGACAACACAGATATTGATGGACCGACCGCGAGGCTTCCCCATGGCTCATGTGCTCGACGCCGACCAGCTCAAGACCTTCGTGGCGATCGCCGATACAGGATCCTTCACCCGCGCAGCCGAGATCGTGTTCAAGACGCAGTCGGCGGTGTCGATGCAGATGAAGCGGCTGGAGGAGCGCGTCGGGCGGCCTCTGTTCGGGCGTGACGGGCGCCATGCCAAGCTGACCGAGGATGGCGAGCGGCTGCTCGACTATGCCCGGCGGATCGTGCGGCTGAACCTAGAATGCGTCGCGAGCTTCACCGATGCCGACCTCAAGGGGCGCATCCGGCTCGGCGTGCCCGACGACTATGCCGACCGCTACCTGCCGGAGATCCTGGCGCGCTTCGCGCGCTCCAACCCGCGGGCCGAGGTCACGGTCGTCTGCGAGCCGACGCCGATGCTGGCCGAGCGGATCGCCACCGGCGACATCGACCTCGCCATCATCACCCATGTCGAGAGCCGCGGACAGGGCGAGATCATCCGCATCGAGCCGCTGCTCTGGGTGAGCTCCGCCCGGCATGGCGTGCATGAGGAAGACCCGCTGCCGCTGGCGCTGGGCCGGCCCACCTGCAACTGGCGCCAGGCAGCGGTCGATGCGCTGGAAACCAAGGGGCGGCGCTTCCGCGTGCTCTATGCCAGCTGGAACTCGACCGCGGTCGGCGCCGCCGTCGTCGCGGGGCTCGCCGTCTCCGTCCTGCCCGAGAGCGCCGTTCGCCCGGGCATGCGGATTCTGGGGCCGGCGGAGGGCTTCGCGACGCTGCCCTCCTGCAAGATCGGGCTGCTGCGCACGCGCTTCGACCCCTCGGTGCTGTCGAACGCCCTGGCCGAACACATCATCCAGAGCCTGGACAATCTGGCGAGCTTCAAGACGGCGGCGGAATAGGATCGAGGGGCCGGCGCGTCAGTTCAGGCCGGCCATCACGCCCCACGTCATGACGTTCACCTTGCCACCGATCTGCGCGATTACCGCCACGGTGGCCAGCGACATCAAGGCGGCGATGAACCCATATTCGATGGCCGTGGCACCGCGTTGGTCCCGACCAAAATCAGCAAAAAGGGCGAGCAGCGTTTTCATGAGACTGGACGCTAGCGGATAATCGCGGCCAAATCGTTAATCTGATCACTGCAATGCCCATAAAGGGGCGACTTCTCGCCGGAAGCCGCGCATTATAGCCTGAAATCCTCGAAGAGCGGCTCGATCCGCCCCTTCCAGGCGCCGCGATAGCGCTCCACCAGATCCTGCGCGAGAACCTGGCCGGCGGCGACCATGGCGTCGAGCGGATCGAGGAAGCCGGTCTCGTCGACGCCGTTCCGGTCGTTCCGCGCGCGGCGGGCGAGCCCGGCCCGCGACAGGGCGAGCACCTCGCGCGCGATCTCGCGCAGGCTGCGGCCGGCGACGGTCGCGGCGAGCCCCTGAACGGGAACCGCGTCGCGCAGCGCCTGGCGATCCGCCTCGCTCCAGCCCTTCACGAGATCCCATGCGGAATCGAGCGACGCCTGATCATAGAGCAGCCCGACCCAGAAGGCGGGCAGCGCATTCAGCAGTTCCGGCGGGCCGGCATCGGCGCCGCGCATCTCGAGGAAGCGCTTCAGGCGGGCCTCCGGGAAGAGCGTGCCGAGGTGATTGGCCCAGTCCGAGATCGTCGCCGTCACACCGGGAAGCTGAGGCAGGCGTCCGGCCATCAGATCGCGGAAGGAGGCGCCCGCCACGTCATGATAGGTGTCGCCGCGCTTGACGAAATACAGCGGCACGTCGAGCGCCCAGTCGACATAGGCCTCGTAGGACATCGCCTCGTCGAAGGCGAAGGCGAGCATGCCCGAGCGGGCCTTGTCGGTGTCGCGCCAGATTTCCGAGCGCATCGACTGAAAGCCATTGAGCTGGCCCTCCGAGAAGGGGGAGGACGCAAACAGGGCCGTGGCCAGCGGCTGCAGGGCCAGGGCCACGCGCAGCTTCCTGACCATGTCGGCCTCGGTCGCGAAATCGAGGTTCACCTGGACCGTGCAGGTGCGGAACATCATGTCGAGGCCGCGCGAGCCGACCTTCGGCATGTAGTCGGCCATGATCCTGTAGCGGCTCTTCGGCATCATCGGCGTCTGCGCCCGCGTCCAGAGCGGCGAGTGACCGAGCGAGACGAAGCCGATGCCATGGACCTCGGCGATCGCCTTGAGATCGCCGAGATGGCCGGCGAGTTCCGCCGCAGTCTGGTGCAGCGTCTCGACCGGGGCGCCCGACAGCTCGAACTGGCCCCCCGGCTCCAGCGAGATCGCGCCGCCGCCATCGGGACCGGCGAGGCCGATGACATGGCCGGCGTCGACGATCGGCTCCCAGCCGAGCTTGCCCTGCATCCCCTCCAGCAGATGACGAATTCCGCCCGCGGCGGGGCGTCCCCCAGCAGCCGCGCGCCCCTCATAGGGCACCGGGGACAGGTCATCCCGATAGAACGGGAACTTCTCGTGCTCGGTGCCGAGCCGGAAGGCCGAGGGCGGTTTCTCCCCGGCCGCGATCCAGGACATCAGTTCGGTCTTGGACCCGATCGGGGTCGAATCGGACAGGTCGCGAGCCATGGGTGCTCCGGCATAACAACAGGACGGCCAGGCTCGCCGCGCCGGTCTGGCGAGGCGGATCTCAGGCTCCGGGTGCGCCAGACATAGGCGAGGCGCGAACCCGCGACAACGACCTGTCCTGCGCATTCGCGCGGGGGCGCATCCCCTCCGGCGCAGGGCTCCCCGTGGGCTCAGGCCGTGCCGGGTCCGTCTTGCATTCCCCGTCCCCAGCCGGTCCGGTCGAGCCGGGTCTCGGATGCGATCCAGTCGATCACGGCGGCGAGGCCCGCCGCCGGCCCACCGGCCCGGGCGCGCGCCTCCTCATAGACCGCGAGCTGGACGTCCGCGCTCGTGCCCTGCGCCGCGATCGCGCGGCAGGCCTCCAGCTCGGCGGCGCAGTCCAGCGCCTGCGCGTCCTCGTCGAGGCGCGCGACGAGATCCTCCAGCAGGCTCGGCACGCTGCGCATGCTGCGGCTGGCCTCGTCGACCAGTCCGCCATGGATGCCGTAGCGCTGCGCGCGCCAGAGGTTCTCCGCCGCGATCGCCCGCGCGGCGGCGGTCAGCTCCCGGTTGAGCGCCGGCTGCCGCAGCAGATGGCGGACGAGGCAGCGATAGAGCGCGGCGATGGCGAGCGTGTCGTCGAGGCGCGTGCAACTGTCGGCGATCCGCAACTCGAGCGTCGGATGCCTGTTGGACGGGCGGATCGCCCACCAGAGATAGCTCGCATCCTTGATCGCGCCCGCCGCGACCATGGTGTCGACATAGGCACGGTAATCCGCGGGATCGGCGAAGAGATCAGGCAGCCCCGTCCGCGGCAATTCGCCATAGGCCGCAAGGCGGTAGCCCATGAGCCCGGTGCGGCGGCCCTGCCAAAAGGGCGAGGAGGTCGAGAGCGCCAGCAGCAGCGGCAGGAACGGCATGATGCGGGCCATCAGGCGGATGCGCTCGTCCTCGTCGGCGACCTCGACATGGACATGCAGCCCGCAGAGCTGGTTGCGGCTGCCCAGCATCTGGAGATCGCGCATGAGAGCGTCGTAGCGGGAGGCGTCGGTCGCGCGCTGCCGCGACCAGGCGGCGCTGGGATGGGTCCCGCAGGCCAGCAGCAGCATGTCGTGCTCGAGCGCCAGGCCGGCCAGGCCCGTGCGCAGCGTCGTCAGGGCCCCGCGCGCCTGCGCCATCGAGCTGCAGACCGGCGTCGCCACCTCGATCTGCGACTGCAGCATCTCGCGCTGCACTTCATCCGGAAAGGCCTCATGAGCCGCCGCGATGAAGGCGGGCGAGACCTGGCGCACGATCCCACGACTGGCGGCATCGGACAGAAAGTACTCTTCCTCGATACCGAAGCGGCAGCTCGCGTCCATGGCCTCATCCTCGTCGTGCGGGGCGCAGCTCGCCGGGCGATCGACCGCGATGAATCGCCGGCTCTCGCAGCTGCAAGATCGGCGGCCAGACTGCGCTGGATTGAGTCGAGAATGCGTCCCCCGCTTCGACCGAACGCGGAACGCCGGCGACCGTTCCGGTGTCAGCGCGGCCAATCGCCCCGGATGGCCTGCACCAGCGCAAGCGCGGCGACCGCCGCGGTGTCGGCGCGCAGGATGCGCGGGCCGAGCGAGATCGGCAGCGTGCCGGGACGCGCCAGAATGCGCTGCCGCTCGCCCTCGTCGAATCCGCCTTCGGGGCCGATCAGCACGGCGAGCGGGCCGGGCTGCGCCTGAGCCAAGGCCGCCACGGGGCTCGCCTGCGCCATCGCCTCGTCGCAGAAGACCAGCAGCCGCTCCGGCTCCAGCGCCTCAAGCGCGGCGTCGAGCGGGCGCTCGGCCCGGATCTCGGGCAGGGTGAGGATGCCGCATTGCTCGGCGGCCTCGACCGCATTGGCGCGCATGCGGTCGAGATTGAGGCGCGAGACCTGGGTGCGACGCGTCAGCACGGGCTGGATCACGCCGGCACCCATCTCGACCGCCTTCTGGGCCATGTAATCGAGCCGCGCATGTTTGAGCGGGGCGAAGAGATAGTGCAGATCCGGCGCCGCCGGCTGCGGCCTGGTCTGCCTGACGAGGGTGAGGCTGGCCTGCTTGCGCCCCTCGACCGAGATGGCGGCGAGCCATTCGCCGTCGCGACCGTTGAAGACGAGCACAGTGTCGTCCTGCTTCATCCGCAGGACGGACATAAGATAGTTCGCCGGCTCGCGTTCGAGGGGAAGGCGGGTGCCCTGCGTGAGCGCTGGCTCCAGAAACAGCCGGTGGCGTGCGAAATCGGGGATGGGCATCGGTTCGAGCGCTTTCGTCGCAGCAGGCGTCCTGGCCCCTCGCCGCAGCCGAACCGGCCGCACCCACGCCAAAACCGCCACATTCGCGGAGTATCGGCGCGGTTGCATGGCGAAGCCCCGGTGCCGGCACGGCGCGCAAAGGACCTTGGCGCTAACACGGGCTTGCTGTTAAGGGAACCGCGAGGGCTTGTCGCCCGCGCAGGATGTGGAGCGGAAACGAGATGCGGCGCAGGATGGCTTCCGGATTGATCGCGACCATGGGCCTCGCGGCGGCGGCGCTCATCGATGCCGCTCCCGCCCGCGCGCAGGCCTCGGGCTGCGAGAAGATGCAGACGTTGCTTCAGGAGCGCCAGGCGCTCATCACGTCGCTGAACGCCGCGCAGAAATCCAAGCGCAAGCTCACGCCGCAGCAGGCCTGCAGCACGATGACCAAGCTCGTCAGCAACGGCACGTCCACGGTGAAGTTCGCGACGGACAACCAGGACTGGTGCCAGATTCCGCCCTCCTTCATCGAGGGCATGAAGGCCGACAACCAGAAGGCGGCGACTGTCCGTACACAGGCCTGCAACGCGGTGAAGCAGCAGGCCGAGATGCTGCGGCGCGCCCAGCAGCAGGCGCAGGGCGCGGGCAACCCCTTCGCCGGCGGCGATGCGATCACCGGCGGCGGCATGCGCATTCCGCAGGGCGCGCTCTGAGCCGGGCTTGCGTTCGCCATGTCGGCTCCGGCGCCCGGGCATCCCCTCACGCCCCCTGAGACGCCGTCCCCGGATGCTCCTCTGCCCGATGCCCTGACCGGGCACTGGGTCGATACGCGCGCACCGCGCCGGCTGCGGCCTTTTCTAAAACTCGCCCGGATCGAACGGCCGATCGGCTGGCAGCTCCTGCTGCTGCCGTGCTGGTGGGCGGCGGGACTGGCCGCGATCGCCTCGGGAGCGCCCTTTCCGAACCTCTGGCACTGCCTGCTCTTCCTGATCGGCGCCGTCGTGATGCGGGGTGCGGGCTGCACCTTCAACGACATCGTCGACCGCAAACTCGACGCGCAGGTGGCGCGGACCCGCGGCCGCCCCCTGCCCTCGGGCCAGGTCACGCCCAAGGCCGCAGCGGTGTTCATGGTCGCGCTGTCGCTCATCGGCTTCGTCGTGCTGCTGCAGTTCAACGCCTTCACCATCGCGGCCGGCATCACGTCGCTGGCGATCGTCGCGATCTACCCGTTCATGAAGCGGATCACCAACATGCCCCAGTTCGTGCTGGGGCTGGCCTTTTCCTGGGGCGGGCTGCTCGGCTGGAGCGCGGTGTTCGGGCGGCTCGATGCGCCCGCCTTTCTGATCTACGCCGCGGCGGTGGTCTGGACGGTCGGCTACGACACGATCTACGCGATGCAGGACATCGAGGACGACGTCATCGCCGGCATCAAGTCGAGCGCACGCTATTTCGGCGCGCATGGGCGGGAAGCGATCGCCCTGTGCTTTGCGCTGGCGGTGGTGCTGGCCGGGCTGGCGACCTGGAGCGCGGGCGGCGGGCCGCTCGCCTATGCTGGGCTCGCCGCCTTCGCGGGCCATCTCGGCTGGCAGGTCTCGAAGCTCGCGGGGGCGAGCGCGCCGGTCGCGCTCTCGCTGTTCCGCTCGAACTGGCATGCCGGCCTGCTGCTGGCGGCGGGCTTTGCGCTGGACGGGCTAGCGCAGCGCATCGCGGGCCTGCCGGGCTTCTGACGGCGGCGCGGTCACGTGCGGGACAGCGCGAGGCGCGACGGCTTGCGATCGTCTCGACACGAGCCGGGGACGGGTTGCCGCCGCCGCGCGCTGTCGCGATACTGCGAAAATCCCGGAGTCTGACAGCCATGCCGCATTGTTTTGCACGGTCCTGCCCGGGCCGGCCCGGCCCCGGAGGCGCCAATCACGCCTGGAATCCGATGGCCTGCCAGCACTGGGGCAGCGAGCTCACGATCCCGCAGGGGTTGATCGGTTTCCTGCAAGGGGTCTACGACCGAGGCTGCCGCGGCCAGATCGGCAGCGCCAACGAGATCTACGAGCAAATCTATGCGCCCGGCTCGGAGGACGGCAACCAGTTTCCGGTCATCGGCCCCGACGCCACGACGACGATGCGCTACGCGAACAAGAACCGCCGCATAGCGGGGGGCGACCCCTACAAGAAGATCTACCTCAACATTCACCCGAACCACATCCGCCACGTTTTCGAGCAACTTCTGTCGGTGGCGGATTCGCTGGGCGACGCGATCCACAGCATGAAACGCAACACGGAAGCCGGAGCAATAAGCCGGCCGGAATCGATCGTGATCTACACGACGAGCCAACCGGCGACGGACCGGGTCATCCACATGCTGTCGCAATGGCTGACGCGGCCGCCGTACCCGCTCCGGCCAGAGTATTTCAGGCCCGAGACGCCGGCCACCGCCATGGCCGTCCATCCGGGCGGGCGACCGCTGCGGGGCGTCTCCGTCGCGATGGACAAGAGCAAGAGCTCGAGCCATGGCGACCACATCTCCAAGACCGTCTTCCGGAGCGTGTACTATGTCCAGACGCAATGGCCGGGAGGTTTTGCTGGTCTGACCTTCAAGCAGTTCATCTGCGGCACGTTCGATTTCTTCTACGATGCCAAGATCGACCCGCGCAGGCCGTGGAACCTCGACAAGCTCGGCTGACGCCCGCGACCTCAGCGCACCGGGTCGGCGAAGACGCCGCCGCCGAACACGAGCGGTCGCTCCTGTAGTCTCCCCGTCTTGCGGCGCACGAGGAAGCGCGGCCGGCGCCCGTTCAGGAAGGAATGCCGGCGCCTGACGCGGATCGGGCCGAGCGCGAGCGGGCCGATCTGCGGAAACGGCTCCGAGATCTGGCCGTCGCTGGTTTCGAGCAGCAGTGTCATGCCGCTCGCGCGACCGCAGTCGCGCCACAGCGCCACGGCATCGGCCTCGTCCACGGTGGCAACCGTGATCGAGCGGCCATCGCCCGCCGTCAGGGCGAGCTGGAAGAGCTGGTCATCGCCCGTGGCATGGGCCAACCGCAGCGAAACGCCGCGCCATCCGGCCGCGCCGCGCAGGATGCGGACGGAGCCGATCCGCTCGATGCGCGGCGCGTCCGGCTGCGCCGGCATCGGATTGCGGGGCACGATCGTCGGGTCGGTCGCGCTGCCGGGAAGCTGCGGCATGAAGCCGAACTCCCCGGCGGCCGGCGTGACTCTGGCCATGGATTGGACGCCTCTCTGTAATCCCTGCTGCTACGGAGCCCTCTGTGAAGTCCGGGGCTCTCGTGCTTGCAGGTCGAGATTGGGTCTCAGGCGTCTCCGAGCGCTTAAGCGGTTGGGTTAAAGGAGCGTGTTCGGGCCTTTCGGGGCCTCTGGATGGTCTGTTTCCTGCATGATGCTTGACGGAGTCTTTCGGCCCGCAAGCGCATTTTTCCTTGAAGCGCGCCGCTGCCATCCGTAGGGAACGCGCATGAGCACGCCCCCGCTACCCATCGCACCGGATCTGCTCAGGGCCGTGCGCGAAAGCTGCCTCGAGGCGGGCGCCATCGCCAGCGATCTGTTCCGGCCCGGCGCGAAGACCGCCGCCCGGACCTGGTCCAAGAGTGGCGGCTCTCCGGTCACCGAAGCCGACATCGGCGTCGACACCTTCCTGCGCATCCGGCTCTCGGTGCTGCTGCCGGAGGCCGCCTGGCTCTCCGAGGAGACGGTGGACGACGCGCTGCGGCTGTCGCGCCGCTTCGTCTGGGTCGTCGACCCGATCGACGGCACGCGCGCCTATATGAGCGGCTCGCCGGACTGGGCGGTCTGCGTCGCCCTGCTCGACGAGGGCGAGCCGGTGCTGGGCGTGGTGCACGCGCCGGCGAGCGCGGCGACCTATACGACGCTGCGCGGCGGTGGAGCGCAAAAGAACGGCGCCGCCATCGCCACGTCGCGGCTCGGCAGCCTCGGCACCGCCCGGATCGCCGGTCCCAAGCCGATGCTCGACGCGCTGTCGCGGATCGAGCCCTTCGAGCCGGTCGACAAGATTCCCTCGCTCGCGCTCCGGCTCGCGCGGATCGCGGACGGCTCGATCGACGCCGGCCTGATCTCGGCGGATGCGCGCGATTGGGACCTCGCCGCCGCCGATCTGATCCTGCGCGAGGCGGGCGGCCGGATGAGCGGCGGCGCGGGCGAGACGGTGGTCTACAATCGGGCGACGCCGGTCCATGGTGTGCTGGTCGCCAGCGGAGAGGACCTGTCGGAGCCGCTGCTCTCGGCGATGCAGCGCCTTCGGGACACGCAGTCCCAGCGCCTTTGACATCATTTTGCGCGTTTTGCAGCGACGACTGCCCCTGTGGCGGCGTTGGGCACTCGCGCCGGGGACAGGGATGGCTTAACTGGTGCCGCGCTGATCGCGCGGGCAACAGCATGGGCTGGAGGGATCGATGGCGGCGGAACCGGAACAGAAACAGCTTCTTCACCTCGTCTTCGGCGGGGAGCTCAGCTCCCTCGAGGGCGTGACCTTCAAGGACCTCGCCAAACTCGACGTCGTCGGCGTGTTCCCGAACTATGCGAGCGCCCATACCGCCTGGAAGGCCAAGGCCCAGGCCACCGTCGACCAGGCCCAGACGCGCTATTTCATCGTGCATCTCCACCGCCTGCTCGACCCCGACACCTGAAGGGTTCGACGCCAGCTTCATGGGCTTTTCGATTCTCAAGACGCGCGTGGCGCAGGAAGCGCTCGGCCGCATGCTGGCCGGCTATCTGCGCCTCGTGCAGCGCACCAACCGCTTCGTCGTCGAGCCGGCGGATATCTATGATCGCGTGCGCCCGGACCTGCCGCTGATCATCGCGATGTGGCATGGCCAGCACATCATGATCCCGTTCTCGCGGCCGGACTGGATGCCGGCCTGCTCGCTGGTCTCGCGCCATGGCGATGGCGGCTTCAACGCGGTCGCGCTGCGCCAGCTCGGCATCGGCGCGATCCGCGGCTCGGGCGCACTCGGCAAGAAGATCCGCGAGAAGGGCGGCGCCAGCGCCTTCCTCGCCATGCTGAAGCGGCTCAAGGCCAGCGAGACCATGGTGCTGACCGCCGATATCCCCAAGCGCGCCCGCATCGTCGGGCCGGGCATCATCCAGCTCGCGCGGGCCTCCGGGCGCCCGCTGCACCCGATCGCGGTGGTGACGAGCCGGCGCATCGACTTCAAGAGCTGGGACCGGGCCTCGATCGGCCTGCCCTTCGGCCGCGGCGCCATCGTCGTCGGCGAGGCGATCCATGTCGCACGCGAGGCCGACGAGGCCACCTGCGAGGCGGCGCGGCTGGCGCTGGAAGCCGGCCTCGACGCGGTCCATGCCCGCGCCTATGCGCTGGTCGGCGCGCAGGACCCCGGCGCCGGGCTGCGGCAGGCACGGCTCGCCGCCGAAAGCGCGGCGCCAGGAGCAGCGCCGTGAGCGGCAAGGGCGCGATCCTCTCCGGCTACCGGCTGCTGACCGGCCTGCTCGAGCCGGCGGCGGCGGGGCTGCTGCTCTGGCGTCGCCGCCGCGGCAAGGAGGATCCGACGCGTCTGGCCGAACGGCGCGGCTATCCGGGCGTGCGCCGGCCGGACCGACCCCTCGTCTGGCTCCACGGCGCCAGCGTCGGCGAAACGGTGACGCTGCTGCCGCTGGTGGCGCGGCTGCAAAAGCGCGGGCTGACCGTGCTCGTGACCTCCGGCACGGTGACCTCGGCGACGCTACTGGCGGCGCGGCTGCCGGCCGGCGTGATCCACCAGTATCTTCCGCTCGACGTTCCCCGCTACATGCGTCGCTTCCTCGACTACTGGCGGCCTTCGCTCGGGCTGATCTGCGAGTCGGAGATCTGGCCCAATCTCCTGGTCGAGGCGCGTCGGCGCGAGGTGCCGCTGGTCCTGGTCAATGCCCGCATGTCCGAGCGTTCCTTCGCGCGCTGGTACAAGGCGCCGCGGACCTCGCGCTTCCTGCTCTCCTGCTTCGAATCCTGCCTCGCCCAGTCGCAGGGTGATGCGGAGCGGCTGGCGCAGCTCGGCGCGCCGCGCGTCAGCGTCGCCGGCAACCTGAAATTCGACGTGCCCGCACCGCCCGCCGACGCCGACACGCTGGCGATCCTCGACGGCCTGACCACCGGGCGTCCGGTCTGGGTCGCCGCCAGTACGCATCCGGGCGAGGAAGAGCAGGTCATCGCCGCCCATCTCGCGATCAAGCCCTATCTGCCCCATCTGCTGACGATCATCGCGCCGCGCCATCCGCAGCGCGGCAGCGAGATCGAGGCGCTGGCCGCGGCCAATGGCATCGCCCTCGCGCGCCGGGCCGCCGGCCAGATGCCGGAGCGCGACGCCGAGCTCTACATCGCCGACACCGTCAACGAACTCGGCCTGTTCTACCGGCTCTCGCAGGTGGCCTATCTCGGC
Source organism: Allobosea sp. 12-68-7 (assembly GCA_002279705.1). Lineage (GTDB taxonomy): Bacteria > Pseudomonadota > Alphaproteobacteria > Rhizobiales > Beijerinckiaceae > Allobosea. Next base: position 35,021 of record NCCO01000011.1, on the reverse strand, counting down.
GGCTCGCTGGTGCCGATGATCGGTGGGCACAATCCGATCGAGCCGGCCAAGCTCGGCTGCGCGCTGCTGCACGGCCCCTTCGTCCACAACAACGCCGAGATCTTCGCCGCCTTCGACGCCGGCGGCGGAGCGCGCGAGGTCGCCGATGCGCAGGGGCTGGCCGGAGCGGTACATCGCTGGCTGAGCGACCCCGCCAGCGCGCGCCAGGCCGCGCGGGCCGCCGCCCAGACCAGCGCCGAACTCGGCGGCGCCCTCAACCGGACGATCCAGGCGCTCGAGCCCCTGCTGATGCGGATGGCGCTCGGCCAGCGCGACGGCGCCGCCTGATGCGGGCGCCCGCCTTCTGGTGGCGGCCGCCCGGCCTGCTCGCCCGGCTGCTCGCCCCGATCGGATGGGTCTATGGCGCGATCACGCTGCGGCGGATGCGGCGGCCGGGCGCCGACTGCGGGGTGCCCGTCATCTGCGTCGGCAACTTCGTCGCCGGCGGTGCCGGCAAGACTCCGACAGCCATCGCGCTCGCCGACATGCTGGCGCAGCGCGGCGAGACGCCCTTCGTCCTGATGCGCGGCTATGGCGGCTCGCTGCGCGGGCCGGTCGAGGTCCATCCCCAGCACCATGCGGCGCGCGCCGTCGGCGACGAGCCGTTGCTGATGGCACGCCATGCCCGCACCGTGGTGGCGCGGGACCGCGCCGCCGGGGCTGGCCTCGCCCGGGCGCTGGGCGCCAGCGTCCTCGTGATGGATGACGGCCTGCAGAATCCGAGCCTCGCCAAACGCTGGCGGCTCGCCGTCGTGGACGGCGCCTCGGGCGTCGGCAACGGGTTGTGCCTGCCGGCGGGGCCTTTGCGCGCGCCGCTCGAAGCACAGCTCGGCGAGATCGACACGGTGCTCGTCATCGGCAAGGGAGCGGCCGGCGAGGCCGTCGCGATGGCAGCGGGCCGGCGCGGGATCGCCTGCCTGACCGCACGGCTGGAGCCGGCGGCCGAGGCCAGCGCCCGGCTGAGCGGGCAACCCGTGCTGGCGGTCTCCGGCATCGGGCGGCCGGACAAATTCGCCGCGACGCTGCGGGATGCGGGGGCGCGGATCGTGGCCGAGCGCGCCTATGGTGACCACCATCCCTATACGCCCGACGATGTCGCGGCGATCGTCGCGGAAGCGTCCCTCTATGACAGCCTGGTCGCGACGACCGAGAAGGACATGGTCAAGCTCGCACCGCTCTGGCCGGATTCCGAGCGCGGGCGCCTGCTCTGCGTGCCGGTGAGGCTCGTCCTCGACGAGCCGGAGTCGATGGCCGCCCTGGTGGCAAGGGCCGCGGCGGCGGCCTCAGCCCCGGCCGGCGCGGCGCAGCCTTAGCTGGACCGCCTCGGGCGAGGCATAGGCCTCCTGCCAGTCCACCGACCAGTAGCGCAGGTCCTCGAGGCGGATCGGCGCGCCGGTCACCGCGCAGCGGACGAAGCCGCCCGGACGCACGACACGGAACTCGCCATGGCCGTAATCGAGGGCCGCTTCGGGCCCCGGCATCGGGGGGCGATCGCTCATGTTCATGACGATATATCTAAACCGTTGATCCGCGCACGCAATGCCGGGATAATCCCGTCCCGTGATAGCGCTGCGCCCGACGAAGTCCAGCCTTGTGATTGCCTGCGTCGCGCGCCTCGCCGCGGCGATGGCGGGGCTGTCGCTGCTGGCCGGCGCCGCGCTGGCCGGCGGCTTTGAGCGGGTGCGCCTGCCGAGCTATGACGGCGATCTCGACGCCGTGCTCTACCGGCCGAAGGGGCCGGGGCCGTTCCCGGCCGTCGTCGCCCTGCATGGCTGCGGCGGCCTGTTCCGCGAAAGCGGCAAGATGTCGCTGCGCCATTCCGACTGGGGCGAGCGCCTCGCGGCGGAAGGCTATGTCGTCCTGATGCCGGACAGCTACGGCTCGCGCCGGCTGGGCTCGCAATGCGGCGTCAAGGAGGTCACCGTGCGGGCCAGCCGCGAACGCGTCGCGGATGCGGCCGCCGCGCGGCACTGGCTGCAAGCACGCAGCGACGTCCGACCCGAGCGGATCGCCCTGCTCGGCTGGTCCGGGGGCGGCTCGAGCGTGCTGGCCGCCATCCGAAAGGACCGCCGGCCGGCCGACGAGCAGCCGGATTTCGCCCGGGCGATCGCCTTCTATCCGGGCTGCCGGGCGCAGTCCGAGTCGAGCAGCTTCATGGCGCGGCTGCCGCTGCTGATGCTCGTCGGCGACGCGGACGACTGGACCCCGCCCGGCCCTTGCGACTATCTCGCCAAGGCCGCCAGAGGCCGCGGCGAGACGGTCGAAATCGTGATCTATCCGGGCGCGCTGCATGATTTCGACCATCCACGGCTGGAGGTGAAGGAGCGCAGCGACATCGCCTTCTCCGCGACCGGCACCGGCAAGGCGACCGTCGGCACCAATCCGGAGGCGCGCGAGGACGCGATCAAGCGCGTCAAGGCGTTCCTCAGGGGGCTCTGAGGCGAGCGTCGATCAGAACAGGTCGCCCTGGCCCGCCTTCGGACGATCGCGCCGCGGCGGGCGGGTCGGTCGCGACAGCCCTTCCCCACCGCCTGCGACCACCACGCCGAAGCGTCCGCCCGCAATCTGCACGCCAAGCGCCTGGCCGGAGCGCAGCTGTGCCGGATCGCGGATCAGGGCGCCGGCCTCGTCGCGCACCAGCGCATAGCCGCGCGCCAGAACCGCCTCGGGGCCGAGCGAGGCGAGCAACGACACCGAGGACCGCCAGCGCTCGCGGCGACGCATCAGGCTCTGCGCGAACGCCCGCTGAAGGCGCGCTTCCAGTGCCGGAAGCCGCTCGCCGCGCTGGGTCACACCGCGGGCCAAGGCCTTTGCCGCACGTTGCTCGAGTTCATGCAGTCGCCGCCGAGCATCGGCGATGCGGCGGCTCTCGGCGGACAATGCCGCGTTGCGCGCCTGCGCCAGCACGCGCCCATAGCCTTCGAGCCGGGCCCGCAGCGCCGCCAGGCGCGCCAACGGCGATTGACGAACGAGGCGCTGGGCGGCGAGGCCGAGCTTCTGTTCGTGCTTGCGGGCATTGGCCGCCAGCGCCGGGGCGAGCCGGGCCGAGGCGAGATCAAGCCGCTGGCGCGGGCCCGACAGCACCGCCTCGAGGCTGGGCAAGGCGCGGGCGAGCGCGCGCAGGTCGCTGCGGCGGCGATCGGACAGGCGGCGCATCGCCGCGGCCTGGCGGCGCGCGAGATCGGCGACGAGGCTCATCAGCTCGGCGCGCACCGGCACGACCTTCTCGGCCGCACCGGTCGGCGTCGGCGCACGCAGATCGGCGGCGTGGTCGATCAGGGTGACGTCCGTCTCGTGACCTACCGCCGAGACCAGCGGGATCAGCGAGGCGGCGGCCGCGCGCACCACGATCTCCTCGTTGAAGCCCATCAGGTCTTCGAGCGAGCCGCCGCCGCGCGCGACGATGATGACGTCCGGCCGCGGGATGCGCCCACCTTCCGGCAGGGCGTTGAAGCCGGCGATGGCGGCGGCGACCTCGGCCGCGCTGGTCTCGCCCTGCACCCGCACCGGCCAGACCAGGACATGGCGGGGAAAGCGATCCTCCAGCCGGTGCAGGATGTCGCGGATGACGGCACCGGTGGGCGAGGTGACGACGCCGATGACGCGGGGCAGATAGGGGATGAGCTGCTTGCGCTCCTCGGCAAACAGCCCCTCGGCCGCCAGCCGCCGGCGGCGCTCCTCGAGCAGCGCCATCAGCGCGCCGATGCCGGCGGGCTCGAGCGAATCGATGATGATCTGGTAGCTCGACTTGCCGGCGAAGGTGGTGATCTTGCCGGTGGCGATGACCTCCAGGCCTTCCTGCGGCCGCGTCTTCAGCCGGCCGAAGACGCCCTTCCAGATCACCGCATCGATCTTGGCGTTGGCGTCCTTCAGCGAGAAATAGACATGGCCCGAGCCGACCGGGCCGCGATAGCCCGAAATCTCGCCACGCACGCGCACGAAGCCAAAGGCGTCCTCCAGCGTTCGCTTGAGCGCACCGGAGAGGTCCGAGACCGACCATTCGGGCGTGTTGCCGGCGGGTTTGGGCGATTCGCTGTCCATGGCGCGACCATAGCGGCGCCGGCGCGGCCGCAGAAGCGTTGCCGTTGCGCTCCACGGCGGCTATTGCCCACCCGCACCTTTGGCCCACCCAGCCCTGCGGATTGAAACGACGATGAAGATTCTTCTGATCGGTTCGGGCGGCCGCGAGCATGCTCTCGCCTGGGCGATTTCGGCCTCGCCGCTCTGCGACCGGCTCTTCATCGCGCCCGGCAACCCTGGCACCACGCAATGTGGGGACAATGTCGTCCTCGACATCGCCGATCACGGCGCCGTCGCCTCCTTCTGCACGCTGCAGGGCATCGGCCTGGTCGTCGTCGGGCCCGAGGGGCCGCTGGTCGCCGGCCTCGCCGACGATCTGGCTGCTGCCGGCCTCAAGGTCTTCGGCCCCTCGAAGGCCGCAGCCCAGCTCGAAGGCTCGAAGGCCTTCACCAAGGAGCTCTGCGCCGAGTTCGGGATTCCCACCGCCGGCTTCGGCCGCTTCGCGGACGCGGCGTCCGCCAAGGCCCATGTCGCGGCGAAGGGCGCACCGATCGTGATCAAGGCCGACGGTCTCGCCGCCGGCAAGGGCGTGGTGATGGCGGAGACATTGGCGCAGGCCAACGAAGCCATCGACATGATGTTCGGGGGCGGGCTGGGCGCCGCCGGTGCCGAGGTCGTCATCGAGGAGTGGATGATCGGCGAGGAGGCGAGCTTCTTCGCGCTCTGCGACGGGACGAATGCCCTGCCGCTCGCCTCGGCGCAGGACCACAAGCGCGTCGGCGATGGCGACACCGGCCCCAACACCGGCGGCATGGGCGCCTATTCGCCGGCCCCGGTGATGACACCCGCGATGGAAGCGCGGGTCATGAAAGAGATCATCGCGCCGACGCTGGCCGGCATGATCAAGCGCGGGACACCGTTCCAGGGCGTGCTCTTCGCCGGGCTGATGATCACCGCACAGGGGCCGAAGCTGATCGAATACAATGTCCGCTTCGGCGACCCCGAATGCGAGGTGCTGATGCCGCGGCTGAGGAGCGACATCGTGCCGGCGCTGCTGGCGGCCTGCGACGGCGTGCTCGACAACATCACCCTGCGCTGGTCGGACGAGGCCGCGCTGACGGTGGTGCTGGCCGCGCGCGGCTATCCGGGCAAGCCGGAAACCGGGAGCGTCATCAGGAACATCGACAAGGCCGCGGCGCTCGACGATGTGCTCGTGTTCCACGCGGGCACGAAGCAGAGCGCAACCGACATCGTCGCCAGCGGCGGGCGCGTGCTCAACGTCGTGGGGCTGGGCAAGACGGTGAGCGAGGCCCAGGCGCGCGCCTATCGCGGCGTCGACGCGATCGACTGGCCCGAGGGTTTCTGCCGGCGCGACATCGGCTGGCAGGCGGTCAAGCGCGAGCGCGAAGGCTGACAAGCGCGGGGCAATCGTATATATATAGGGCGCGGCTCGATATATACGGAGGCTTCGATGGCGATCCTGATCAAGGATGCCGAGACGGACCGCATCGTCCGGGAACTCGCGGCGCGCACGGGGCGCACGATCAAGGACGCGGTGCGTTTCGCCGCGGAGCGCGAACTGGCTGAGCTCCCGCGTGGCGAAGCGCGCATCGATCTCGTCAAGCTCGAGGAAACGTTGGCGCGTCTTCGCTCCTATCCGGTGACGGATAACCGGACAGCCGATGAGATCCTCGGCTATGATGAAAATGGACTGCCAGCGTGATCGTCGCCGACAGTTCGGCCATCATCGCGATCGCTCTTGGCGAGCCGGAGGCTGTCCTTTTCCAAAGAGTGCTGGCCGAGACGTCCGACTGTCACTGTTCTGCCGTCACCTTCGCTGAATGCGTCATGGTCCTGATCGGCAAACGCGCCGCGACGCCGCTGCACGCAGTGGAGGCCCTCTTCGACGACCTCAAGGTCCGGCCTGCAGTGCTGGATCTGGAGCAAAGCCGCCTGGCGTCTGAGGCCTTTGTTCGCTTCGGCAAGGGCCGCCACCCGGCCAGCCTCAATCTCGGCGACTGCTTCTCCTACGCGCTCGCCAAATCGCTGAATGTACCGCTGCTCTACAAGGGGAGCGATTTCATCCACACCGACATCGTCTCGGCTGCCGCGACCGGAGCCCGCCCATGAGCAATCTCGACAGCCTCTTCCCGGGTTTCTCCGGCCGCTGGATCAATGGGCCCGTCGGCAAGATCTTCGCCCGTGTCGGCGGCGAGGGGCCGCCGGTCGTGCTGATCCATGGCTTTCCGCAGACCCATGCCGAATGGCACAAAATCGCCGCCGAACTGGCCAAGAGCCACACCGTGGTCTGCCCGGATCTGCGCGGCTATGGCTGGTCGATGGCGCCGCATGGCGATGGTGGACGCGAGACCTACACCAAGCGCGCCATGGGCGAGGACATCGTCGCGGTGATGCAGGCGCTCGGGCATCTGCGCTTTTCCGTCGTCGGCCATGACCGCGGGGCGCGCGTCGCCTACCGCCTGTCGCTGGACCATCCCGGCCGTGTCGAGAGGCTGGCGCTGCTCGACATCCTGCCGACGGTCTCGATGTGGGATGGCATGAATGCCGGCCGCGCGATGCAGGTCTATCACTGGACCTTCCTGGCCCAGCCCGAGCCGGTGCCCGAGAACCTGATCAAGGCCGATCCGCTGGGCTGGCTCGACCACACCATCGCGAGCTGGACGCGGGCGAAGTCGCTCGCGCTGTTCGACCCGCTGGCGATGCAGGCCTATGGCGAATCCTTCGGCGACCCCGCCCGGATCCATGCCGCCTGCGAGGATTACCGCGCCGGCGCGACGGTGGATGTCGAGCATGACCGGGCCGATCTCGCCGCGGGCAACCGCATCCTCTGCCCGGTGCTGATCCTGTGGGGCGAGGCCGGCATCCCCGCCAAGGGCGCGAGCCCGCTCGAGATCTGGCGCGAGACCTTCGCGCCGCAGGCGGAAGGGACGGCGATCGCCAGCGGGCATTTCCTGCCGGAGGAGAACCCGGAGGCGACGCTGGCGGCGCTCGCGCCCTTCCTGTCGCAGCCCATTGCCTGAACCGGGGCGAAGGGCCAGATCTCGGTGATGCCGCGCAGCCAGCTCCGCCCGCCCGACAGCACGCCGCATGACGGGGCCGTGATGCGGCAGCCGCAACCCGGCCAGCCCGAACTCGCCCTCGTGCTGGGGGCCGGCGGCGCCCGCGGCCTCAGCCATATCCCGGTGCTGGAAGCGCTCGACGAACTCGGCGTCCGGCCCAGCCTGATCGCCGGCTGCTCGATGGGCGCGATCATCGGCGCCGCCTATGCCGCCGGACTGTCGGGCCGCGAGCTGCGCGAACATGTGACCATGGCCTTCCGCGACCGGGCCAAGGTGATCGCGCGGATGCTCGATGCCCGCGTCGGCAAGTTCACCGACCTGATGCGCGGTCTCGGCAACCCCGTCCTGATCGACGGCGAGCGGATGCTCGACCTGTTCTGGCCCGAGGCCGTGCCGGACCGTTTCGAGGATCTGAAGACGCCCTTCCTGGCGACGGCGACCGATTATCATCTCCATTCCGAGGTTGGGCTGGGCAAGGGCCCGCTTACGCCGGCGGTCGCGGCCTCGCTGGCGATCCCCGGGCTGATCCGGCCGGTCGTGATCGAGGGGCGCGTGCTGATCGATGGCGGCGCAATCAACCCCCTGCCCTATGACCGGCTGATGGCGCCGGGCCGGATCGTCATGGCGGTCGACACCAGCGCACCCGCCACCATCAGCGAGACCCGGGTTCCGAGCCCGCTGGAGGCGATGCTCGGCGTCAGCCAGATTCTGACGCGGACGATCGTGCAGCGCATGATCGAGCGCCAGCCGCCGGACATCCTGATCCGCGCCGGGGCCGACGGGATCGGCGGGCTCGACTTCTTCAAGGCAAAGGCGATCCTCGACGCCGCCGAGCCGGTGAAGGACGAGGTCAAGCGCAGGCTGGCGCAGGCTCTGGACGCTCGCGGCTGACCGGCGCGGGCGCGTCGCAGACGAAGCCCGGCAGAGCGGCGGCGAGGGCGGCCCGGCCCGCCTGCGTCAGCGTCACCGCGCGGCTGTCCTTGCGGCGCAGGACCCAGGCTGTCTCGAAGCAGCGGCAGGCCAGCGCGGCGGCGAGATGCCCCGCGAGATGCGGCCTGCGCTCGCTCCAGTCGAGGCAGGGGCGCAGGAGCGCGCGGCGCGGAGGCTTGTCCGGCCGGGCGATCCCGAGCGCGGCGAAGACGCCCTCGCCCGAAGCCGTCAGGCCGTAGCCGCCCTCCGCGACCGCGAGATGCCCGCCCGCCACGAGCGCGTCGTGGATGGCGGTGCCGAGCCGGCCGGCGAAATGGTCGTAGCAGGTGCGCGCCTCGCTCAGCTCCGCGCCGACGCGCGCCGGCAGGCGGCGCCCTGCGGTTCCGGCGCCGGCGAGCACCATCAGTCCCTCGAGCGCCTGGGCGACCTCGGGACCGGCCAGACGATGATAGCGATGGCGGCCCTGGACGGTGACGGCCAGCAGGCCGCCCTGCATCAGCCTGCCGAGATGACCGCTCGCGGTCTGCGGCGCGACACCGGCGATCCACGCCAGGTAACATCGCGCCGCGACAAGACATGGTCGCAGTGCCACAACAGCGCATGATCGACAGCGGCCTCATTCTCTTCATCGCGGCGACCTTCCTGCTCGCCGGCTTCGTCAAGGGCGTGATCGGGCTCGGCCTGCCGACGATCGCGATCGGCATCCTGGGCGTGGTGATGGCGCCGGCCCAGGCGGCCGCGCTGCTGGTCGTGCCCAACCTCGTCACCAATGGCTGGCAGCTCGCGACGGGGCCCGGCCTGCGCCGCTGCATCGTCCGGCTGTGGCCGATGCTGGCCGGCATCTGCGGCGGCACCTGGCTGGGCGCGGGACTGATCGAGCGGCAAAAGGATGGCTCCGCCACGCTCTGCCTCGGCATCGCGCTGGTGCTCTATGCGCTGGTCGGGCTGAAGGCCGCGAAGCTGCGCGTGCCAGCCGGATTCGAGGGCTGGCTGGGGCCGCTCGTCGGCGTCGCCACCGGTATCGCCACGGCGGCCACCGGCGTCTTCGTGCTGCCGGCGGTGCCCTATCTGCAGGCGCTGGGCCTCGACAAGGACGAACTCGTGCAGGCGCTCGGCCTGTCCTTCCTGGTCTCGACACTGGCGCTGTCGGTCGGGCTGCTGGGGGCGGGCGTCCTCGATGCGCGGGTCGCGCTGCAGTCGGGCCAGGCGCTGCTGCCGGCGCTCGCCGGGATGTCGGCCGGAACGGCCATCCGCGCGCGCATCTCGGCGCAGGCCTTCCGGCTCTGCTTCTTCGCCGGACTGCTCGCGCTCGGCGGCTATCTGGTGCTGCGCGCGGCCGGCTGACGCCGGCCGCGCCGGGGCCTCAGCGGCCGCGTGTGTTGTAGGCGAGGCGGCGATTGCCGCGCTTGGTGCCGAACCAGGCGAATTCGCGGTCCCCGACATCGACGTGAACGAGGCCGTTCGAATAGGAGCCGACGCCGCCGACGGCCTCGAGGGTCTTGGCCACCGCCGCGGCCTTGCGCGGCGTCGTCGCCAGGGGACGGAAGTCGATGGCGTTGCCCCGATAGTGCTGGGAGTTGCGGGCGTGGCGCCCGCCGCAGGTCGAGGTGATCTGGATCGGGCCGATCTTCTCGACCAGTTCCCGGATCATGGTGACGGTTTCGGCCTTGAGGCAGCGCAGGCCTTTGACCTGGGGCTGGAAGGAGACGTTCTCCAGCGCAGTGTCCGCTCGTGCAAGCACAGGAACAGCGACCGTGAAGATCACGGTCATCACAATACAACGCATTACTAACCTGACGTGAGGGGGAGAGTGGAAGGCTCAAGCCACCATCGCATGGTCTGGCTGAGCGGTTCGAGGCCTCCACTAGACCGCTGACAAGGCAAAAACAAGGCATGAACGATTCGGATAATCTGAACCTCTTGTCATCGGACCCACGAGCGACGATCTTCGAGCGACCATAACCTTTCGAAGAGACGGCTGGTTCATGCCTCTATACGGTCCTTCACGGTCGCTCTGACCTCCTCCCTCACAACCGGCCGCGAGCGCCGGGCCAGGCTCCTCGCCGGAGCGACCCCAGCCTGATCCGTGCGGATTGTCGGGTTTGCGTTGACCCGCGGCTAACCGCCCGGCCGGTCGACGCGGGAAGGGCGTGATTTCCCATGGTAAGGGGTTGTTTACAGACGTTCCGTCGCGGAGGCGCCCATGCCCGACGAGGTGCAGAACTATCTGACGTCGGAGATCGAAACCCTGCGCAGCGCGGTCTTCAGGGCCGGCGCGCTGAATGCCAAGACCCTCGGCCCCGCCGCCGAGAGACATCTCGACAACGTGCTGCGCTTCGTCACGATGTCCTCCGCTCTGGAGGACGCGGCCTATCTCGCCGTGACCCGGGTCGCCGCCTTTGCGCGCGCGCTCTATGCACAAGTCCCGGTCGCCGAGAGCGAAGCCGCACGGCGCGAGGCCCTGGCCGCGGTGGACGCCCTCGCGCTGCAACTCGACGGTGCCGCCCGGCCCAAGGCCGATGCCCCGACCGATCGCGGACATGTCGAAGGCGTCCGCCAGCCTCTCGCCGGCTGAAACGGCCCCCCAGAGATCAGCGGCGGCCCTTGAAGAAATCGCGCAGCAGCGCCGCCGCCTCGCTCTCGCGCAGGCCGCCATAGACCTCCGGCTGATGGTGGCAGGTCGGGCTGGCATAGAGCCGGACGCCGTTCTCGACCGCCCCGCCCTTGGGATCACCGGCGCCGAAATAGAGCCGGCGGATGCGGGCGAAGGAGATCGCCGCCGCGCACATCGGGCAGGGCTCGAGCGTGACGTGGAGATCACAGCCGATCAGGCGCTCGGAGCCCAGCGCCTCGCAGGCCAGCCGCAGCGCCAGCATTTCAGCATGGGCCGTCGGGTCCTTCAGCTCCAGCGTCCGGTTGCCGGCGCGCGCGAGCACGACGCCGTCGCGGGTCACGACAGCGCCGACCGGCACCTCGCCGCGCGCGGCGGCGGCGCGCGCCTCGTCGAAGGCGAGCGCCATCGGATCGGGGGCCGGGACGGGGCGCAATTGCGGCATGGGACCTCCGTTTTGGCGCTCGCAGGCACAGGGACGCTCTGCTACAAGCGCCGGCTATACCCAGATTTCGAGCTGACCTTTTCGCGAAAGTGCCTGTCACTTTCGGCGCGGCACGCTCAGGAGCCATCATGAGCGACGACAACAATCAGAAAAGCCGGGGCCCGCGCAAGGGCGGCGGAACCGGCGGCCGTGGTGGCGGCACCGGTGGCGGGCGAGACGGCGGCGGCTTCGGCGGCAAGGGGCCGCGGGCCGGCGGAGCGGCCGGCGGCGAGCGCAAGCCGTTCCGCGGCCGCAGCGACAGTGCCGAGCGCCCGGCCCGGGCCGACGGCCCGGCGCGCCCGTTCCGGGCCCGCCCCGATGGCGAGCGCAGTGCGAGCCGCCCGCCGCGCGAAGGCTTTGCGCCCCGTGGCGAGCGTGCAGGCGGAACCGGCGCCGGGCCCAAGCGCTTCGACAAAGCCCGCTCCGACAAACCCCGCTTCGACCGGCCCCGTTCCGACGGCCCGGCCCGGCCGCGGCGCGCCCGCGAGGAGGCCCCGGCGCCCGAGGCCAAGCTGCTGCCCTCGCTGATCCAGGAGCCCGAACGCATCGCCAAGGTGATGGCGCGCGCCGGCGTCGCCTCGCGCCGTGACAGCGAGGCGATCATCCTCGAAGGTCGCGTCAGCGTGAACGGGCGCGTGATCGACAGCCCGGCGCTGGATATCGGCCCCGACGATGTCGTGCTGATCGACGGCGAGCCGCTGCCGGCGCGCGAGCGCACGCGGATGTGGCTCTACCACAAGCCGCGCGGGCTGGTGACGACCAACCACGATCCTGAAGGCCGGCCGACCGTGTTCGATGCGCTGCCGGAGGATCTGCCGCGCGTGCTGTCGATCGGGCGGCTCGACATCAACACCGAGGGCCTGCTGCTGTTGACCAATGACGGCGGGCTGGCGCGTATGCTGGAACTGCCGGAGACGGGCTGGCTGCGGCGCTACCGCGTGCGCGCCTTCGGCTCGGTGACGCAGGACAGGCTCGACACGCTGCGCGACGGCGTGACCATCGACGGCGTCTCCTACGGCCCGGTGATGGCGCGTTTCGAACGCCAGCAGGGCTCGAATACCTGGCTCACGGTCGATCTGCGCGAGGGCAAGAACCGCGAGGTCAAGACGGTGCTCGAGCATCTCGGCCTCGATGTGAACCGGCTGATCCGGGTCTCGTTCGGGCCGTTCCAACTCGCCGACCTGCCCGAGGGCGAGGTCGACGAGATCCGCTCGCGCGTGCTGAAGGACCAGCTCGGCGAGGAGCTGATGGCCAAGGCCGGCGTCGATTTCGAGGCGCCGCGCCGCGACGAGCTGCCGGCCGCCCCGCCGAGACCGCCTCTGAGCAAGGCTGCACCCAGCGGCGAGGACCGCCCGCGCCGGCGCGAGAGCGGCGAGCGCGACGGCAAGCCCGAACGCTGGCAGAGCGACGCCGTGCGCACGCCCTCGCAGGATGACCGCAGCGACAAACCGTGGAAGCGCACCGTCTGGCGCGATGCCGAGGCCGAGCCGCAGCGCGAGCGCAAGGCCCCGCCGCGCCGCGGCGCCGACCCCAAGGCGGAGCGCCAGACGCGCGAGGCCAGCGGCGAGGTGGTGCGCCGCCGCGACAAGGCGATCGCCGATCCCAAGGGCCGGCGTGTGCTGGTCGAGCGTGTCGGCGCCCCGCCCCGCGAGGAGCGCCCGGCGCGCGACGGCGTGAACCCCAAGCGCAGGCCCGACCGGCTGCCGCGCAGCGAACGCGGCGCGGCAGCCGCCGAGGCGCGCAGCCCCCGTGCGCCGGAGCGCGCGAGCGGCGGCGAGCGTCCGGCGCGCCGACCGCGCATCGAAAGCGGCGAGCGCGATCGCACGCAGGACCGACCCTGGCAGGATGCCGGGCCGCGCACGGAGCGTCCCGCGCGGGCGCCGCGCCCCGAGAGAGCCGGCGGCGACAGGCCCGAGAGGGCGCCACGCGAGGGCGGCGAGCGTCCGCCGCGTCGTTCCGACGACGCTCCGGGCGGCGCCAAGCGCAGCTATGCGGCGCGCTCCAGCGAACGGCCCGCGGGCCGCAGCGGCGAGCGCAGCGGGGGCAAGCCCTTCGGCGCCAAGCCCGGTGGTGGCAAATCGTTCGGCGGCAAGCCCGGTGGCAAGCCGGGTGGCGGCCGGCCCTTCGGCGGCAAGCCGGGCGGTGGCGGGCGACCGGGTGGTGGCCGCCCCGGCGGCGGGGCCAAGGGTCCACGCTCCGGCGGCAAGCGGGACTGACGGCGCCGATTCCAATGGTCACCCAAACCACACCGTCATCCTGGACAAGCGGCGAACGCCGCGCCGTCCGGGATCCATCATCGGGCTCCGTCGTGTCCTTCGATGGATCCCGGGACGACCTCCGGTCGCCCCAGGATGACGGCGTATTTCCACGCATCGTCGTCGTGGTCTGAGCATGCGGATCGTCGGCGGACGTTTGCGCGGGCGGGCGCTGGCCGGCCCGAAGCCGGGGATCGGGACCATCCGCCCGACCTCGGACCGGCTGCGCGAATCCCTCTTCAATGTGCTCGCCCATGCCTATGACGACCCGCTCGACGGCGCGCGCGTGCTCGACCTCTTCGCCGGGACCGGGGCGCTCGGCTTCGAGGCGCTGTCGCGCGGCGCCGCCTTCGCGCTGCTGGTCGACGACGGCACTGAGGCGCGCGGCCTGATCCGCGAAAACCAGATGGCGCTCGGGCTCGCCGGCCACAGCCGCGTCTTCCGGCGCGATGCGAGCAAGCTCGGCCCGATCAGCGCCATGGACCCCTTCGCGGTCGTGTTCTGCGACCCGCCCTACCGCAAGGGCCTCGGCGAGAAGGCGCTGATCTCCGCCCGCGAGGGCGGCTGGCTGGCGCCCGGCGCGCTGCTCGTGCTGGAGGAGGCCGGCGACGCCGAGATCGCCCTGCCCGACGCGTTCGAATTGCTGGAGCGCCGGGACTACGGCGAGACGCAGGTGCTAATCCTGCAGGCGAGCGAGCCGTGACGGCCCGCCCGATGCCCATCGCGCATCGGGCTGCCGCCGAAATCGCATGACGCCGTGCGCACCGGCCCGCGCATAGTCGCACGATGTCGCAACCGTCCAGTCGTTCGCTGCTGCTCGTCCCGCTGCTCGGGCTGCTCTGGGGCTTCAACTGGCCGGCGGTGCGGATCGCGCTGACCGAGATCGCGCCCTGGACGCTGCGGGCGAGCGGCATGACCTTTGCAGGCCTGTTCCTCGTCGCGGTGGCACTGGGGCGCGGCGTGAAGCTGGCGGTGCCGCGGGCGCAATGGCTTCGGCTGGCGGCCGCCGGGCTGTTGTCGATCGCGGCCTTCAACATCCTGCTCGCCTTCGCGCAGCTGGCTGCGCCGACCTCGCGCGCGGCGATCCTGACCTTCACCATGCCGATCTGGGCGACGCTGCTCGCCCGCTTCATCCTGGCCGAGCCGATCGACCGCCGGCGACGGGTCGGGCTCGGGCTCGGCATGACGGGGCTGGCCTGCCTCGGCCTGCCGCTGATCGCCGGTGGCAGCCTCTCCTTCGGCCTGCTGCTGGCGCTGATCGCGAGCGTGAGCTGGGCGCTGGGCACCATCGTCAGCAAGCGCTGGCCGGTGAGCGCGCCGGCGCTGACGATCGCCGCCTGGCAGCTGCTGATCGGCGGCGCGGCCGGCGGGCTCGGCATGCTCGTCTTCGAGGGCGTTCCGGTGCCCAAGATGCTGGAGGCGCGGACGGTGGCGGCGCTCGCCTTCCACATCCTCGGCGCGCAGGCGCTGGCCTATGTGCTCTGGTTCACGGTGATCGCGAGGCTGCCGGCGGGCATCGCCAGCCTGGGCACGCTGATGGTGCCGGCGGTCGGCGTGCTCGGCTCGGTGCTGCTGCTCGGCGAGCGCCCGACGCCGAGCGACTGGCTCGGTCTCGCGCTGGTGATCGCGGCGTCGGGCTCGATCCTGATCCCGGGGCGGGCGAAGGCGGGGGGCGTCGCCGAAGCCGGCTGAGCTACGGGGCCGCCGTCGCGGCCGCGGGGATAAGCGGCCGATCTTATCCCCGGTAGGCTCCGCGTGCCTGATCTTCGCATCCGTCGCGGAGGTCAGACGCACGGATGCCCCTTCCCTCTCCAGATCACTGGCGTTCCCGAAGCGCCGAGCTTCAGCGCAGGCGGCTTGCGAGCCAGATCGCCGGCGACCGCATGATGCAGGCGCTGGCGCGGCTGCAGGCGCTCGTCGAGAAAGCAGGCTTCCGCGAGGATCAGCCGCGCATCCCCGGCGGCCATGGCCGCGAAAGCGGACGGTGGCGATATGTCGAGGGCTATGCGCAGGGCCGACAGCCGGGCATCGGCGACAATGGCGGGCCATCGCTCGACCCGCCAGACCCTCCCAAAGAACCGCCCAAGGACAAGGTCTCGAAAACCCAGGCCGCCAAGGCCCTGGCCAAGCAGATCGCCCTCGTGGCGCTGCGGCGGGCTGGCCCAATCGGCGCGGTCATCACCGTCCTCGAGGCGGGCCACTGGCTGTACTCCGAATGGCCGTCGATCCAATCCTATCAGGATCCCCCCAAATCGCTGACCGAACTCCAGCAGCAGGCGGGACAGCGGCGGCCGGGTTATGAGGACCACCACATCGTCGAGCGGGGTGCGGGAGGGCGCGAGGGATTTTCGCGGTCGATGCTCGACAGTGTCGATAATGTCGTCAGCGTGCCGACTTACAAGCACCATCAAATCACAGGATGGTACAATCGAAAAAACCCGCTATTCGATGGAATGTCACCGCGGCATTACTTGCGAGGACGGAGTTGGGATGAACAGATGCGGGTTGGTCAGTACGCGCTGCGCAAATACGGAGTTCTGAAGTGACACCGCTCCAGCTCCAATCGCTTTCGTCCAGCGAACTCACGCAGCTTTTTGAAAAGCTGTGTATCGAACAGTATGATTCGC
Organism: Allobosea sp. 12-68-7; assembly: GCA_002279705.1. Lineage (GTDB taxonomy): Bacteria > Pseudomonadota > Alphaproteobacteria > Rhizobiales > Beijerinckiaceae > Allobosea. Next base: position 18,975 of record NCCO01000011.1, on the reverse strand, counting down.
TGGAACGAGACGAACTCGCGACGTTCAATCGACGTTATGATCGAATTATTTCGGTTCAGGACGAACTGAAATCACGCCCGGGCGATCAACGGCGCCTTCTAATGAGGCTATTCGGTCACCCCAACATGCAGGTCCGGCTGACAGCCGCCCAGGCCAATCTCGCCGTCGATTATCTTGCGGCGCGGCGCGAACTGCAGAGCATTGCTGACTCGCGGTGGTATCCTCAAGCTGCTGATGCCAGCATGACGCTGGATTACCTTGATTCTGGCTTCTACAATCCAACTTGATCTCTCACCGCCGCCCGAACAGCCGCTCGATATCGGCGAGCTTGAGTTCGACATAGGTCGGGCGGCCGTGGTTGCACTGACCGGAATTGGGCGTCACCTCCATTTCGCGCAGCAGCGCGTCCATCTCCTCGGGGCGCAGGCGGCGCCCGGCGCGAACGGAGTGGTGGCAGGCCATCGTCGCCAGGACATGGTCGAGCCGGCGTTCGAGCGAGCCGGCGGTGCCATGCTCGGCCAGCGCGTCGGCGACGTCGCGCACGAGCTTCTGGAGATTGCCGCCGGCGAGCTGCTGGGGCGCCTCGCGGACCAGCACCGCGCCCGGCCCGAAGGGCTCCAGCCGCAGGCCCAGCGTCGCCAGATCCTCGCTCGCGGCGTTCAGCCGGTCGGCATCGACGGGGTCGAGCTCGACCACCTCGGGCAGGAGCAGAGGCTGCGTGGCGATGCCGCTGCGGGCGCGCTCGGCCTTGAGGCGCTCATAGACCAGGCGCTCATGGGCGGCGTGCTGGTCGACGATGACGACGCCCTCGCGCGTCTGCGCGACGATATAGGTCTCGTGGAGCTGGGCCCGGGCGGCGCCGAGCGGTCGATCGAGCGCATCCGGCGAGGCTTCCGCCAGATGCGCTCGGGCGTCGGCCGAGGCGACCTCGAACCCGGCGAAACCCTGCTGCGGGCGGGCGTCGAAGCCGGTTGCGGGTGCGGCCCAGGCCGGTATCTCCGGCAGGCTCGGGCGCAAGGGCGACGCGCTGCGGGTGCCGGCGAAGACCGCGCGGAAGGCCTCCAGCGTGCGCGCTCCGCCGGTCGTGGTCGCGCGATGGCCGGCCTGCGCGAGCGCCGCCTTCAGACCGGAGACGACGAGGCCGCGGACCAGTTGCGGATCGCGGAAGCGCACCTCGCTCTTGGCCGGATGGACGTTGACGTCGACGGCGCGCGGGTCGCAGGCGACGTCGAGGACGAGCACCGGGTGGCGGTCGGAGGGCACGACATCGGCATAGGCGCCGCGCACCGCGGAGAGCAGCAGCTTGTCGCGCACCGGGCGGCCATTGACGGCCAGATGCACGCCCGCCGAGGTGCCGCGGTGGAAGGTCGGCAGCCCGGCGAAGCCGGTGACGTGGACGCCTTCGCGGGCCGCATCGAGCCGCAGCGCATTCTCGGGGAAGTCGCGCCCGAGCGCGCGGCCGAGCCGGCGCAGGCGGCCCTCGTCGCCAATGGCCTCGGCCGGCCAGTCGAAGGGCGAGACATGCTCACCCTCGAGCGAAAACCGGATCGCCGGATGGGCGATGGCGAGGCGTCGCAGCATCTCCGAGACCGCCTGCGCTTCGGCCCGGTCGCTCTTGAGGAATTTCAGCCGGGCCGGCGTGAAGGCGAAGAGATCGCTGACCTCGATGCGGGTGCCGGGTGCCGCCGCGACGGGGCGGACCACGCCCTTCTCGCCGGCCTCGACGACGAGGCCGACGCCCTGGGGGGCATCGTGGCGGCGGGTGGCGATGGAGAGCCGCGCGACCGAGCCGATCGAGGGCAGAGCCTCGCCGCGGAAGCCGAGCGAGCGGATCGCGAAGAGGTCGCCATCGGGCAGTTTCGAGGTGGCGTGGCGCTCGACGGCGAGCGCCAGATCCTCGGGCGTCATGCCCGCTCCGTCATCGACGACGCGGATGAGTTCGCGCCCGCCGGCGGCGATGGTCACCGCGATGGCGCGGGCGCCGGCGTCGATGGCGTTCTCGACCAGTTCCTTCACCGCCGCAGCCGGCCGCTCGATCACCTCGCCAGCGGCGATGCGGTCGACCAGAACGGGATCGAGACGGCGGACGGGCATGCGGGTTCCGGGGCGGCGGGCAGCGCGGCGAATCGGGCGGAGCCCGACGGATAGAGCGTAGCGGTTTCACTCAGAAACGCGGCGTCATCCTGGACAAGCCGCGCAGCGGCGCTGGCCGGGATCCATCATGGGGCTCCGTCGCGTCCTATGATGGATCCCGGACGACCTCCGGTCGCCCAGGATGACGGTGTGCTTCCACACACATCCGAGTGGCCTCGGGCTTTACAACAGATCGACCGGCCGCCCCACCGCCTGGACCAGCAGGCGCGGGTCGCCGAACAGGCGCTGCGCGACGCGCTTGACGTCGGCCAGCGTCACGGCGGCGAAGAGGCTGTTGCGTTCGCTGAGGAACTCCGGCTCGAAGCCGTTGACGGCGAGACCCAGCAGTTCCGAGGCGATCTTCGGCGAGGTGTCGAAGCGCAGCGGATAGGAGCCGATGATGTAGCGCTTGGCCTCCGCGACCTCGTGTTCGCTCGGGCCCTCATTGGCCAGCTTGGCCATCTCCTCGCGGATCACGCTCATGGACTCGGCGGCGCGCTCGTTCTTGGTCGCGGTCCCGCCGACCAGCATGGCGCCCTGGCGCAGCGGCATCAGGCTGGACGAGACGCCATAGGCGAGGCCGCGCTTCTCGCGGACCTCCATGAAGAGCCGCGAGGTGAAGGCCGAGCCGCCGAGGATGTGGTTGAGCACGCTGCCGGCGATGAAATCGGGGTCGTGCCGCATCAGCCCGGGGCCAACGAAGCGCAGCACGGTCTGCGGCACGTCGAGATCGATGGTGTGGGTCTGGCCGAGGCCCTGGATCGGCAGAGCCTCGCCCGGCTGCGCGCGCGGCAGGCCTTGCGGCAGCGCGCCGAAGATCTGATCGAGCCGGTGGGCGAGTTCGTCTGCCGTGATGTCGCCGACGACGACCACCTTCAGCCCGGCGCGAGCGAGCAGATCGCGCGAAAGCCCCTCCAGCGCCTGGGCCTCGAGACGCGAGACGCTGTCGACATCGCCCTTCTCGGGCCGGCCATAGGGGTGGCCGGGGAAGGCGGCGGCGTAAAGCGCGTTGCGGCAGAGGGTCTCGGGGTTCTGTGCCTGGCGCTGCAGGCCGGAAATGACCTGGCCCTTGACCCGCTCGACCGCGTCCGCATCGAAGCGCGGGGCGTTCAGGGACAGCGCCAACAGCTCGAAGGCGGTGTCGCGGTGGCTCGAGAGCGTCTGGAGATGGCCGTGGAAATCGTCACGGCGCGCATCGAAGCCGAGGCTGATGGCATGGTCGGCGAGCCGGCCCTGGAAGGCCTCGGCGTCGAGATCGCCGGCCCCTTCGTCGAGCAGGCCGGAGACGAGATAGGCGCTGCCGGCGGCATTCTCGGGATCGCGCGTCGCACCGCCGTCGAAGGCGAAATCGACCGCGATCAGCGGCAGGCTGTGTTCCTCGACCAGCCAGGCCTCGACGCCCGCGGACGAGCGGACCTTCTGGACCGGGACCGAGGGGCCGGCGAGGCTGGTGGCGGAGGCGGGAATCGGAGCGTTCATGTCATGTCCTGGCTCGGGCCGGGCAGCGGCCCCGTGCGGAAGGAGGCCGGATCAGGCGGAGGGCAGTAGCAGGCCGGTGACGCCGCGGTCGGGCCGCAGATAGCGCCGCGCGGCCTCCAGAACGGCCTCGCGCGGGACGGCCTCGATGCGCGCCGGCCAGGCCAGCACGTCCTCCACCGTCTCGCCGACGGCCAGCGACGCCCCGAAGATGCGGGCGAGCGAGGACTGGCTGTCGCGGGCGAAGATCGTCTCGGCGACGAGGCGGGTGCGGGCGCGGGCGAGTTCGAGCTCGCTCGGCCCCTCGCTCAGGAAGGCGGCGAGCGCCGCATCGAGGCCGGCTTCCAGCGCCGCCATCTCGACGCCCGGCCGCGGGCTGACCGAGAGCTGGAAGGCGGCGCGGTCGACCATCGACCCCATGAAATAGGCGCTGGCGCCGGAGGCCAGATCGGCCTCGACGCAGAGGCGACGATAGAGCCGCGAGGTGGTGCCGCCGCCGAGGATCTCGGCCAGGAGCTCGAGCGCGAAGACCTCGCCAGAATCGCCGCTGAGATAGGTCGGCGTCAGCCAGCCGCGCCGCAGCGAGGGCTGGCGCACGCGCGGGTCGCTCAGCGAGACGCGTCGCGCCGCACGCGGATCGGGCTCGGCCGGGCGCTTGCGGACCGGGGCCTCGCCGCGGGCGGGAATGGCGCCATAGGTCTCTTCCGCAAGGCGGCGGACCGTCGCGACGTCGGTGTCGCCGGCGACGACGAGGATCGCGTTCTCCGGCGTGTAGAAGCGCTGGTAATAGGCGAAGGCGTCGTCCCGGTTCAGGCCCTCGATCTCGTGCTCCCAGCCGATGATCGGTGTGCCGTAGGGGTGGTGGACGAAGAGCGCGGCCGAGAACTCCTCGCCGAGCTGGGCGGCGGGGTCGGCATCGACGCGCATCTTGCGCTCTTCCAGCACGACGTCGCGCTCGGGCCCGACGACACTCTCGTCGAAGGCCAGTCCGGTCATCCGGTCGGCCTCGTAATCCATCATCGCGCGCAGATGCTCCTTCGGCACGCGCTGGAAATAGGCGGTGTAGTCGAAGGAGGTGAAGGCGTTCTCCTGGCCGCCGAGCCCGGCGACGATCTTGGAGAACTCGCCCGCCGGCCATTTCGCCGTGCCCTTGAACATCAGGTGCTCGAGGAAATGGGCGATGCCGGACTTGCCGGCCGGATCGTCGGCCGAACCGTTGCGGTACCAGACCATATGGGTGACGACGGGGGCGCGCCGATCCGGCACCACCACGACGTCGAGACCATTGGCCAGGCGGAAGGATTCCACCGGCTGGGCGGCCTTCATCGGCTGCGCATGCATGTTCACCCGGGCCATCTCCATGATACAGCGCGTATCGGCGCCGCGTGCAGCGGTCAACGAGGCGGCGCGGCCGTCAACCGGCGCACCGACTCTTCCGGCACTTAGGCGCTGAAGGCGCGGAACGCCAGTGCGCAGGCGCAGTCCCAAAGCCGCAGCGTCGCGCGCTCACGGCTTCGGCATCGCGCCTCACTGCATCGGGATCTGGCCGGTGAGGAATTCGCGCTGGCCGACGGCCTGACGATCCTCGACCGGGCCGCCCGGGCCGGGGCCGAGCGGCGCCGAACCGACGGGACGGCGATAACCGACCGGCGGCTCGGCGAGGGTGCGGCGCGGCGGCTCGGAGCCATAGGACAGCTGGTCGAGCGCGGCCTGGTTCCGGCGGCCGGCGAGTTCGCGGCCGATCTGGATCGGCGCGATCTGATTGTTGAAATTGTTCTGCTCCTCGGCAACAACCGGGCGCCCGGTGTCGCGCGTGGTCCGGCCACGACGCAACTCGGCCTGGCTCAGTCCGGGACTGCTGCCCAAGTTGGGATCCGAACGGAAGGGAGAACGGGCACCTTCCGCCTCGGCGCGGCGGGCGGCGACGTCGGGATCGTTGGGCCAGGCGGCATTGCGGGTGCTCGCCGGCGCCTGCGGGCGCGGCAGGGTCGAATTCGGGGGCACGACCAGCGGCGGGCGCTGGCGGTACTCGATGTCGTCGCCCGGGCGGCCGCCGATGACGCCTTCCATCAGGTTCTTGAAGAGCATGCCTTCCTGGGCCAGCGCCGGCTGGGCCGCCAGGACGAGGCCTCCGGCCAGCAGCAGATGCGTCACGCGGATGCGATGCGCCATGTCAAACCTCCCTCGGGGATATTGCTTCCCCGGATCAAACCGCAAGCGAACGGCAAAACGATGGCGGGGCCGGGTTCAGGCCGCATTGTCGGCCGCCGGCCGGAAGGACTCATACAGCAGCCCGACCACCCCGACAACGATGGCGGCATCGGCGACGTTGAAGATGTACCAGCTGAAGCTGCCCCAGTGCAGGTGGACGAAGTCCACGACCGCCCCATAGACCGCGCGATCGAGCCCGTTGCCGAGCGCGCCGCCGACGATGAGGGCGAGGCTGGCGACCGTCAGCGGCCGCGGCTCGCGCCACATCCAGCGGCCGAGCCAGATCGCGGCTGCGATCGAGATGACGACGAGCCCCCAGCGGCCGATGTCGCTGTGCTGCTGGAACAGCCCGTAGGAAATGCCGCGGTTCCAGGCGAGCACGATGTCCATGAAGGGCATGACCGCGAAAGGCCCGGTCTCGGCCAGGCGAAGGCCGAAGAGCAGCCAGAGCTTCAGCGCCTGGTCGATGACGAAGACGACCAGGACGATGGCGAGACCGAGGCGGCGAACGGGCGTCACGCGGCGCCCCGGCCGAGTTCGCGCAGCGCCTTTGCGTCGCGCGGCGTGACGGTCGGATAGGCCGGATCGGCGGTCGCGGGGTCGAAATACCGCCAGGAGCGCGCGCATTTGACGCCGTCGGCGCGGTGCGGGACCACCGCGACGCCCGGCACCTCGGGCAGGCGGACGGCATCAGTGGGACCCTCCCCGCTCTCGACGCGGATGGCGGAGGTGATGCTGATCTCGGCGAGATCGGCCCCCGACAGTGCGGCGAGCAGGTCCGGATCGGAGACGAAGACCTGCGGGGCGGCTTCCAGCGAGGAGCCGAGGCGCTTGGCCGCACGCTCCAGCTCGAGCGCGCCGGTGACGACGCGGCGGACCTTGCGGATCTTGCCCCAGCGCTCGGCCAGTTCGGAATCGAGCCAGGCGGCCGGGGCCTGCGCGAAGAGCTCGAGATGGACCGAGCCATCGAGCGTTTTCTGCTCGGGATAACGCTCCAGCCAGGCTTCCTCGGCGGTAAAGACCAGGATCGGCGCGAGCCAGGTCGTGAGGCAGCGGAAGAGATGGTCGACCACGGTGAGCGCGCTCTTGCGGACGTGGCTCGACAGCGGATCGCAATAGAGCGCATCCTTGCGGACGTCGAAATAGAAGGCCGAGAGCTCGGTGTTCATGAACTGCGAGAGCAGCGTCACGACCTTCTTGTAGTCATAGGTCCGGTAGGCCTCCTCGACCTGCGGGCCGATCTCGGCGAGCCGGTGCAGCATCAGCCGCTCCAGCTCCGGCATGGTCTGGATCTCGGCGACGCGGATGTCCTCGCTGAAATGGGCGAGCGTGCCGAGCATCCAGCGCATCGTGTTGCGGAGTTTCCGATAGGTCTCGACGAAGGTCTTGAGGATCTCCTTGCCGATGCGCAGGTCGTCGGAATAGTCGGCTGCCGCGACCCAGAGGCGCAGGATGTCGGCGCCTGAATCCTTGATGATGTCCTGGGGCGCGGTGACGTTGCCCTTGGACTTCGACATCTTCTCGCCCTTCTCGTCGAGGCAGAAGCCGTGCGTCAGCACGATGTCGTAGGGCGCGCGGCCGCGCGTGCCGCAGCTTTCGAGCAGCGAGGAGTGGAACCAGCCGCGATGCTGGTCCGAGCCTTCGAGATACATCACCCGGTCGTTACCGCCGTCGCCGCGACGGCGCGCACGCAGATCGGCGCGCTTCTCCAGGGTGAAGGCATGGGTCGAGCCTGAATCGAACCAGACGTCGAGCACGTCGGTGACGCGCTCGTATTGCGCCGGGTCGTAGCCGAAGGGCTTCAGGAAGCGGGCGCCGTCGGTGTCGGTGAACCAGGCGTCGGCGCCCTCAAGCTCGAAGGCCTCGGCGATGGCGGCGTTGACCTTCGCGTCGACGAGGATCTCCTTGCTCTCCTTCTCGACGAAGACGGTGATCGGCACGCCCCAGGCGCGCTGGCGCGAGACCACCCAGTCGGGGCGGTTGGCGATCATGCCGTTGATGCGGTTTTCACCCGCGGCGGGGACCCATTGCGTGTCCTTGATCGCGCCGAGCGCGACCTCGCGCAGGGTGCGGTTGCCGAGCGTATCGACCGCCTTGTCCATCGCGATGAACCATTGCGGCGTGTTGCGGAAGATCACCGGCTTCTTCGAGCGCCAGCTGTGTGGATACTGGTGCTTGAGCCGGCCGCGCGCGACGAGGTTGCCGCTTGCGGCGAGCGCCTTGATGACGACCTCGTTGGCGTTGCCCTTCTCGCCGGTGTCGGTGATGACCTGCGCGCCTTCGAAGCCCGGCGCATCCTTGGTGAAGCGGCCATCGGCATCGACGGTGTAGGGGATGCGGGTCTCGATGCCGCGCTCCGCGAGCTGACGGCCATTGCTCATCCAGACGTCGAAGTCCTCGCGGCCATGGCCGGGCGCGGTGTGGACGAAGCCGGTGCCGGCCTCGTCGGTGACGTGGTCGCCGTCGAGCAGGGGGACGTCGAAGTCATAGCCATGGCCGCGCAGGGGGTGGGCTGCGGTGGCGCGCTCTAGAAGCCTGCCGTCGACATGCATCAGCCTCTCGTAGCCGGCGACCTTCGCCGCCTTGAACACCGACTCGGCCAGCGTATCGGCAAGGACATAGAGTCCGCCCATCTTCGCCCAGTTTTCGGACGGCGCTTCGGTCACTCGATAAAGGCCGTAGGCTACCTTTCGCGAGAACGAGATCGCGCGGTTTCCCGGCATCGTCCAAGGGGTCGTCGTCCAGATGACGATGGATGCGTTCCGGAGATCGTCGGCATGCTCGACCGTGTCGTGGAACGTCGTCTCCAAAGGCGCGGGCCCCGCAACCGGAAACGGACCGGGAAGATCGACGATCGGAAACGCCACGAACACCGTGTCGCTGACATGCTCCTCGTATTCGACCTCGGCCTCGGCGAGCGCGGTCTTCTCGACCACCGACCACATCACCGGCTTGGAGCCGCGATAGAGCTGGCCGGTCTCGGCGAATTTCATGATCTCGCGGGCGATCTGCGCCTCGGCCGGATAGGCCATGGTCAGGTAGGGGGCGTCCCAGTCGCCCTCGACGCCGAGCCGCTTGAACTCCTCGCGCTGCACCGAGACCCAGTGCTCGGCGAAGCTGCGGCATTCCTTGCGGAACTCGACGACATCGACGTCGTCCTTGTTCAGCCCCTTGGCGCGGTACTGCTCCTCGATCTTCCACTCGATCGGCAGGCCGTGGCAGTCCCAGCCCGGGACGTAGTTGGAATCGAAGCCCAGCATCTGCTGCGAGCGGGTGACGAGGTCCTTCAGGACCTTGTTGAGCGCATGGCCGATATGGATGTTGCCGTTGGCGTAGGGCGGGCCGTCATGCAGGACGAAGCGGTCGCGCCCCTTACCGGCCTCGCGCAGCTTGCGGTAGAGGTCCATCTTAGCCCAGCGGGCGAGCAGCTCCGGCTCGCGCTGCGGCAGGCCGGCCCGCATCGGGAACTCGGTCTGCGGCAGGAACAGGGTCTGGGAATAGTCAACGGCGGCGGATGTGTCTGCGGTCTTGTCGGTCATGGTCCGGCTCGGGCACTGGGACAAGGGGCGGCGGCGGCCGCGCCTATCCTCTGGATACGGGAAAATGCGGTCTTCAACCCGGACTGCGCAGGCGCCCGCGCTCAGCGCGAGGCGGCAGCCGGGCCTGTAATTCGCCGGAGAAAGCTCATAGGCAGCATGACCATCGGCAGCTTCTAGACCAGATTTCTCGTCGCCGGAACCGCCAGGGTCATCCCGGCCGAAGCGAAGCGAAGAGCCGGGATCCATTCCGGAGCGATCATCGGACGGGTTCCGGAAGGGATCCCGGGTCTCCCTCCGGTCGCCCGGGATGACCGCGCGTGGTGGAAAGTCGAGGCTGCTCTAGCAAAGCCCCCTCAAAGAAGAAAGGGCGGCGTCTTGCCGAGGATGTCGCGCGCACGGGCGCTGTCTTCGTCCATCTGGGCGATCAGGGCTTCCAGCGAGTCGAACTTCGCTTCGCCGCGCAACCAGGATACGAAGGCGACGTCGACCGGCTTGCCGTAGAGATCGCCGCTGAAATCAAAGACGAAGGTTTCCAGCCGCGGCGCGCCGTCGTCGAAGGTCGGGCGGCTGCCGAAGCTGGCGACGCCGTCATGCCAGATGCCGTCGATCTTCATGCGCACGGCATAGATGCCGTATTTGAGCCGGCAGTCGCGGGGCAGATGCAGGTTGGCGGTGGGGTAGCCGAGCTCGCGGCCGCGCTTGTCACCATGCGCGACCACGCCGCGCACGAACCAGGGCCGGCCGATCAGCTCCGCGGCGCGGGCGACGTCGCCCTGCTCCAGCACGGTGCGGATCAGCGTCGAAGAGACGGGTTCGCCCTCCCACGCATAGGGCGGCACCACGACGACGGGGATGCCCTCGCCCTCGCAGCGCTCCTGCAGCATTTCGGGCGAGCCGCGGCGGCCCTGACCGAAATGAAAATCATAGCCGCAGACGAGACCGGCGGCGCCGAGCCGTCCGAGCAGGAGATCGTCGATGAAGGCCTCTGCCCGGATCGCGGCGATGTCGCGGTTGAACGGCAGCACGAAGGTGAGCGGCAAGCCGAGCCCGCCCAGCAGCTCCGTCTTCACGGTTGGCGAGGTCAGGCGGAAGACCGGTTCCTCGGGCCGGAAGACGCTGCGCGGATGGGGCTCGAAGGTCAGGGCCGCCGGCCGCCGGCCCAGTTGTGCAGAGAGATCCACCGCCTCGCGCGCCAATTCGGCATGGCCGCGATGGACGCCGTCGAAATTGCCGAGCGCCAGCACGGCACCGCGCAACGCCGCGGGAACGGGCTTGGCGGGGTCGATCACGAAACTGGACGAGGCTTCGGCGTAATCGGTCATCAGGTCGGCCATCCGGACAGCCGGCACGCGCCGGTCCGGCCCGTCATTGGCCAGCGGCGGCGAGGCGTCAAGCCGGCCGTATTGCTGCGGGGCAGGCCGATGCGGGCAGACCCGCGGGGGCCGGCTCAGTCTCGCGGGCGGGCCGGCGGCAGGGCGACCCAGGCCTCACCCTCAAGCACGGCCTTGCCGTCGACGAGGCATTCGCAGAACAGCCGCGCGCGACGACGCTCGGCCACCAGCTCCATCACCTCGACGCGGGCCGTGACGACGTCGCCGATTTTGACGGGGGCGAGGAAGGTCAGCGTCTGCGACAGATAGACCGCGCCCGGCCCCGGCAGCCGCGTGCCGAGCAGGGCCGAGACCAGGCTCGCGGTGAGCATGCCATGGGCGATGCGCTGACCGAACTTGGTGTTGGCGGCGTAGCGGTCGCAGAGATGAATCGGGTTCGCATCGCCCGAGAGGTCGGCGAAGAGCGAGATGTCGCGCTCCATCACCGTCCGCATGAGGCTCTGGCTCATGCCGATAGTCAGGTCCTCGAAGGCGTGGACGGTGTAGAGGGTGCTCTTCATCGGTGCGGATGCCTCGGCTCGGTCGCGGAGGCGGGGCCTGCCGCCGGACCGATCTGTGCTGCACCGCAACCTCTCACAGCAGCGGAAAGCCGGCCATTGGACTTTCGTGGCTGATGGCAAAAGCCGGTGACCAAGGGTCACTCCGGCATTGGATTAACGGCTTTGAAACAAGGCCGCGCTAACGCTGGGTCCACTCACTGCCGCCGCGCTTGCAGCGGCCCGGCGCGGCATGATCCGCGCCGTCACCGTTTGCTTGGAGCACCGCAATGGCTCTAGACCCGTCCATGCCCATTCTGGTGGTCGATGACTACCAGACGATGGTCCGGATCATCCGCAACCTCCTGAAACAGCTCGGCTTCGAAAATGTCGACGACGCGTCCGACGGGCAGGCCGCGATCGCCAAGATGCGGGACAAGCGCTACGGGCTCGTGATCTCCGACTGGAACATGGAGCCGATGACCGGCTTCGAGCTGCTGCAGCGGGTGCGCGAGGAAGACGCGCTGGCCTCGACCCCCTTCATCATGGTGACGGCGGAGTCGCGCACCGAGAACGTCATCGCCGCCAAGAAGGCGGGCGTGAACAACTACATCGTGAAGCCGTTCAACGCGCAGACGCTGCGGTCGAAGATCGAGTCCGTCTGCACCGGCTGAGGCAGCCGACGCCTCACCAGACCAGATGCGGCAGCGCATAGGCCGGGCGATGGCTCTGCCGCCCGAACCAGCCATGGCGCTCGTCCCAGGACGCCTCCATCAGATCCTGCGCGTGGATGCCGGCCAGCACCATGATGCCGGTGATGCCGAAGGCCTCCACGCCGGCGATGTCGGTGCGGATCGCATCGCCGATGCCGCAGATTCGCGCGCGCGAGATCGACCGGCCGAGGCGGGCCTCAGCGAGCGCCAGCGCGGCGGCGTAGATCGGCGCATGCGGCTTGCCGGCATAGATCGCCCGGCCGCCGATCTCCTCATAGGCCAGCGCCACCGAGCCGGCGCAGGGCACGATCCGGCCGCCGCGCTCGACGACGAGGTCGGGATTGGCGCAGATCATTTCGAGGCCGCGCGCGGCGAAGCCGGCGAGCAGCCCGGCATAGGTCGCCGCCGTATCTGTCTCGTCGTCGAGAAGCCCGGTGCAGAGGACGTAGTCCGCGTTTTCGGGCGCGACCTCGGGCGCGTCGAGCCCCGCGACCAGCGGCCGGTCCCGCTCTGGCCCGAGCCTGAACATGGGACGGCCGGTCCGCGCCGCGATCAGGCCGCGGCAGACATCGCCGGAGGTGACGATCGCGTCCCAGGCCGAGCGCGGCACGCCAAAACCGTCGAGCTGCTGCGCGATGACGGCGGCCGGGCGCGGGGCATTGGTGACGAGGACCACGACGATGCCGCGTTCGCGCATCGCGATCAGCGCCGCCACCGCCTCGCGAAAGGCGGCGACGCCGTTGTGCACCACGCCCCAGACGTCGCAGAGGCAGAGATCGAAATGATCCGCGATCCGGGAAAAGCCCGGCAGATCGAGCGTCGCGGCGGTCTGGGTCGGCGGCACGTCGGGTCACTCCCTGTCAGAGCGGCTGCTCTACAGCATCGCCGCGTGGCCCGCACCCTCGGCCAGCGGGATAGGTGCCCGTCGAAATCGGGGGAGCGCCTCGTCTCGCCGGCCGATCAGGCGGTCGCGCGGCGCAGGACGGAGCGGAAGGACTGCCGCTCCGGAGGCGCCTCCGGAGGCGGCGCCGGCGCGGGAGCGGGATAGCCGACCACCTCCGCGGTCCGCACCTCGGCAACGGGCACGGGCGGCGGCTCGGGAGCGGCGGAGGCCGGCGCCGGCTCGGCGAAGACATCCGGCTTCACCGGCCGGGGCGGCGAGAAGACCAGGCCCTGCCCCATGGTGACGCCGAGGTCGATCATGTCCGCGACGGTCGGATCGTCCGCGACCTGGTCTGCGATCAGCACCACCGAGGCACGCGCCAGCAGCGCGGCGAGATCGGAGGGGGCGATGTCCGCCGTCTGACTGTCGACCTGCTCCATCAGGAGAGCCGCCGGCGCCTTCACGAAGCGGATGCCGCGATCAAACAGCGCGACGGGATCGACCCTCAGATCAGCCAGTTCGTCGAGCGCGAAGCGCACGCCATTGGCCGACATGGCGCCGAGCAGGCCGAGGCTTGTCGGATCGAGCCCGCGGAAGACCTTCTGCGGCATCTCGACGACGAGATGGCCGGTGTGCTCCCGGTATTTGTCGAGGATGCGCGACAGCGTCGCCAGCGCCTTCGAGGAGGTCCAGGTCGCGGTGCTGAAGTTGCAGGAGACGAAGAGTTCGCCGGGCTTGGAGCCGAGATGGCGGGCGATGGCCAGCGCCCGCGTCAACACCAGCGCATCGAGCGTGGGCCCGAAGCCGCGCTCCTCGATGACCGGAATGAACTCATGCGGCAGCAGCAGCGTGTTCTCGTCGAGCCGCAGGCGCACCAGCGCCTCGTAGCCGCGGGTGCGGCGCTGCGGCAGCTGCACGATCGGCTGCAGGTGAACCTCGACCCGTCCCTCCGAGAGCGCCGTGCTGATGACGGAGGCCTGTTCGGCGGCGGCGTGTTCCTCGGCCTGTCTTGCCGCTTCGGCGCGTTCGGCGGCGAGCACCCGCAGCCGCTCCTGACGCGCGGCTTCCGGATCGACGACCACCGGCGGCGCAGCGACGGGGTGATTCTCCGCCGCGGCCGCTGGCGATGCGCGCGACTGCAACGTCGCCAGGGTCGTGTCGTGATCGGCGAGCGTGGTCGCGACCTGGTGGATGAGATCGCCGAGCAAGCCGACTTCCGCGGTCAATTCGTTGATGGCGGCCCGGGCGGGCGCAGCATCGGCATCGCGCATCGGCATCTGCTCGACGCGCTTCGACAGGGCGTCGAGCCGGATCGCATTGGTGGCGAGGCGAACCTTCACCTCGCCGACAGCAGCCAGGACCTGCTCCCGCTGCGCGAGCGACCGCCGCTCGGCCTGCCAGATCGTGCCCATCACGCCGGCTCCGGCCAGCACGAGACCGAGCGCGGCACCCAGGGGGGCCGGCCACAGCAGCGTCATGACCGCGCCCGCGGCCAGTCCCGTGACGGCACTGGCGAGGGGATGAAGGGCGTGCGGTCGGAAACGGGCCAAGGCAGCGATCGCGCAAGGGGTTGGTCGGGACGGACGGCGAATCACACCACTGTCACGACTCTACCCTTCCACCCGCCTGCAAGCGAGCTTCAGCCTGTTTCGGTGATCTTACGGGCCGTTTGCGGCCGATCACTGCCGGGCCGGCTGTCTCAACGCCCGGCGACGCCGATATCCTGGACGATGCGGTCGGCCACCTCTGGCCCGAAGCCGCGGCGCATCAGCCAGAGGCGCGGCTGCGAATGGAACATCGGGAACAGCTCACACAGCGCCGCGACCGCCTGGACTCGTTGCTCCTCATTGCCGGTCTGGACGGCCCTGATGGCGCGGCCGAGCAGGACGAAGGGATGTGTCCCGCCGCCGAGAAATTCGCCATGAGCGCGCGACGTCTGGCGCGCACCGAGCAGATGGGCGCCCAGAAGCGCGAAGAAATCATAGGATGGCGGGCGGCCGGCGCTGAGTGCGATCGCCTTCTCCATCAGGGGCAGCCCCTCGGCCGGGCGGTTGAGCTGGATGTAGCGGGCGCCGAGCGTCGCCATGATGTCGGGGTCATAGGGATTGCGGGCCATCGAGACGAGCCCAGCCTTGATCGCCTCGTCGATGGCGCCGCGCTTGAACAACACCGTCATCAGCGCCTGCTGCGCCCGCGCGCTCGAAGGCGCGAGCCGGACGGCGGTGAGCGCGGCTGTGAGCGCCCGTTCCAGGGGATCGGGCTGTGCATTGAAGCCGAGGCTGTACTCGAAGGTGTAGAGAAAGGTGAGCTGGGCCCAGGCCGGATAGAAGGTCGGATCGCGCGCGACGAGATCCTCCAGGCAGCGCCGCGCCGCGAGATGCGCCTGCGGAACCATGGTCCGGCGCACGTCGATGGCCTCGTAGATGCAACGGATCGGCTCCGGGGCTCCGTGCTGACGGATATCGGCGTGAATGATGCCGAAGGGCTCCGCCAGCCGTGTCGCCAGCCGCCGGGCGCTCTCGGGGAGATCGGCCTGATCGGCATCGATCGGGTGCGTCGACGAGGCGGACCAGACGATGCGCCCGTCGCGGACGGACCGCAGCCGGCCGAAGCCCTCCGTGCCACCCGGAACCGGCTGCACCATCAGTTCGAGAACATAGTCGGCTCCGCCGGGGACAGACTGGCCGGCCGAGGGCACCTTGACCATCAACACATCATCGAAACGGGACAGGGCATCGACCAGAAAGGTCGCGAAGCGGCGTGCGCTCGCCGCCAGCGCCGGATTCTCGGACAGCTCCGGAACGGTGACCGCCAGGACAAGCGTCTCCATCTGCGCCGGGCGCGTGGGGGGGATGGCGTCGGAGGGCGACGCCGCGAGGGACGGAGCCGCCGGGGGCTGGACCCTCGCGACGACAGCGTCCGGCTCGCGCCCGACGATGCCACCATGCCAGGCGACCAGCGCGAGCAGCGCGACGCAGAGGGCGAAGCCGGCAACGAGCGGCCAGCGCCGTGCCCTGCGCCGCTCGAGTGCCTCCTCCTCCGGAAGCGAGCCCAAGAGCACGTGCGGTGCAAGCCGTCCTGCAGGTCCTTCCCCCGCCGGTGGCAGCGAGCCAGGCCGCAAGCGAGCCTGTCCCGCCGAACCGAACTCCACCCGCTCGAAGGCCGGGACATAGGCGCCCACGGGAATCGTGATCCGGATGGGATCGCCGAAGCCCTCGCCTGCATAATACTGCGCGAGGGCGCGGCGCAGGCGCCCCGCCTCGACGCGCACGATCGGATCGGACTGGGGGTCGAAATCGGGCGAGCGTCCGAACGCCTCGACCGCGATGGTATAGCCCTTCAGCTCGGGGCCGCGCCCCGCGACGGCCCGCTCGACAATGAACGCCAGAAACGCCGAGAGCTGCGGCGCCGCGCGAAAGGCATCGGACGCAAGGATTCGAGCGAGTCCGGCGCGGATTTCCGCGGCGGTCTCGCCGTCCAGAGGCTCCGATCCTGCGCCAGAATCAGTCATGGGGGTCCGATTCAGTTTACGCCCCTTCGTCCGGATACAGTAAAAGCGACGTTAGGTCACTTGGTTCCGCGGCGAGCCCCCGCTCTCCCGGCCGCGCAGCCATGCCGCGTCTCGCTTGCAATTTACAGCCCGGATCGTGCTGTTAGGTTGAGTTATTGTTAATCACAGGATCCTCCGATGCCCCCAGCCTCCTCCCCCATCGCGAGCCCCAACGATCTCGACGCCTTCTGGATGCCGTTCACGGCAAACCGGGCGTTCAAGCAGCGACCGCGCATGATCTCCCGGGCGGAGGGGATGTACTACTACACCCCCGAGGGCAAGCCGGTGATGGACGGCACGGCGGGCCTGTGGTGCTGCAATGCCGGGCACAAGCGCCGGCCGATCATCGAGGCGATCCAGGCCCAGGCCGAGGAACTCGATTTCGCCCCGAATTTCCAGTTCGGCCATCCCAAGGTCTTCGCGGCCGCCGCCCGAATCGCGGCGCTGGCGCCGGGCGATCTTGACCATGTCTTCTTCGCCGGCTCCGGCTCGGAAGCCGCCGACACGGCACTGAAGATCGCGATCGCCTACTGGAACGTGACCGGCAAGGGCTCGAAGACGCGGCTGATCGGGCGCGAGCGCGGCTATCACGGCGTCGGCTTCGGCGGCATCTCGGTCGGCGGCATCGTCTCCAACCGCAAATTCTTCGGCTCGCTCTTGGCCGGCTCCGACCACATGCCCGCGACCTATGACCGCGAGAAGCAGCGCTTCACCAAGGGCGAGCCGGATTACGGCGCGCATTTCGCCGACGAGTTGGAGCGGATCGTCACGCTCCACGACGCCTCGACCATCGCCGCCGTGATGGTCGAGCCGATGGCGGGCTCGACCGGCGTGCTGCCGCCGCCCAAGGGCTATCTCCAGCGCCTGCGCGAGATCTGCACCAAGCACGGCATCCTGCTGATCTTCGACGAGGTGATCTCGGGCTTCGGCCGGCTGGGCTTCGCCTTCGCGGCCGAGCGCTACGGCGTCATCCCCGACATGATCACCTTCGCCAAGGGCGTGACCTCGGGCACCGTGCCGATGGGCGGTGTGATCGTGCGCAAGCCGATCTTCGACGCCTTCATGAACGGCCCGGAGAACGCGATCGAGCTGTTCCACGGCTACACCTATTCGGGCCATCCGCTGGCGGCGGCGGCCTCGCTGGCGACGCTCGACATCTATCGCGACGAGGGCCTGTTCGAGCGGGCGAAGATGCTGGAGCCGCTCTGGGCCGATGCGATCATGGAGCTGAAGGAAGAGCCCAACGTGCTCGACATCCGCACGCTCGGGCTCGTCGCCGGCATCGACCTCGCCTCGCGGCCCGAGGGCGTCGGCAAGCGCGCCTATGCCGCGATGGAGCACGCCTTCCACGAGGAGGGCCTGATGATCCGCGTCACCGGCGACACGATCGCGCTGACCCCGCCGCTGATCGTCACCGAAGACCAGATCGGCGAGATCGTCGAGAAGACGCGGCGGGTGATCCGGGCCGTGGCGGGGTGAGGGCGGGGTCGGCGCAAGCCATCCCACGACGTCCATGGTCGGGCTTGTCCCGACCATCCACGTCTTCCGTCGGCAAGACCACCTGTGTTCAAGACGTGGATGCTCGGGACAAGCCCGAGCATGACGGCTGTTGATTTTTGATCGTGACAAGCTGCGACTGAAGGCTTCAGACTGGCCGCGATGGCAAAGGCTGTTTTCACGACGCGTGTCTCTCCGTCCTACAAGGACGTCCCGGAGAAATTCTACCATTTTCCAAGGACGTATCTGCGGCAGGCCGAAGCGGCCGTAGGCGACATGATCGTGTATTATGAGCCTCGCCGGACTGGCCTCGAAAACAATTCCGGGAAAGGCAAACAGGCCTACTTCGCGGTCGCAACGGTTCAGCGCATTCGCCCTGATCTTGAGCAGCCTGACCATTTCTATGCGGACATCGAAAACTATCTCGATTTCGACCAAGCCGTTCCGTTCAAGAGCGGCGGGGGCTATCTGGAGAGCGCGCTTGAGCGCGACGATGGCCAAACCAACAAAGGCGCGTTCGGTCGTTCGGTTCGCGTCCTTCCCGAGCACGAATTCGCCGCGATCATTGCTGCCGGCTACGCGGCTGGCATAGAGCGTGAAGCCTCAGTCTCCCAAACACCCGACTATGGGTTTTCCGACACGGAGCAGGCGCCGTATGAACGTCCGATCGTTCAGTCGCTGATCAGTCGGCCCTTTCGCGAGGAGAGCTTCCGTCGCCATGTTCGCCTCGCCTATGACAACCGCTGTGCCGTGACAGGCCTCCGGCTGATCAACGGGGGCGGCCGACCAGAGGTCCAGGCCGCCCACATCATGCCGGTTGCATCGAATGGGCCTGACTCGATCCGGAACGGCTTGGCCCTATCGGGAACAGTTCACTGGCTCTTTGACCGTGGCCTGATCTCGATCGCGGATGATTTGTCCCTGATCGCACCACCGAAGCTCATTCCCGATGCCCTCGCCGGCTTGGTCCAACACGGTAGGCCGCTGTTCACGCCAAGCGACGAGGCCGCGCGGCCGCATCGGTCCTTCATCGAGCATCATCGCAATCATGTGTTCAAGGGCTGAGCAGCGCGCTCATTCGCCCCAAACCGGATTCATCAAGCCGG
>NCCO01000204.1 GCA_002279705.1 Allobosea sp. 12-68-7 | reverse complement strand
GAGGGGTCGCGACCGGCACCGAATGTGACCCCTCTGTAAACGGCAATATGCCATTGAAATCAATGCGATATAGGTAGAATTGATAGGGTTGATCTTCGGCGCCTACTCACACACAGAAACGCGCACAACTCCCAAATCCGAGGCGCCGTTCGCAGCGGCGTCGGCTGCCCGCGATTGGGCCTGCGTATGGCCGTCATCGCTGATGTTTCCGCGCTGTTCAGCCTAGCGTGTTCGACAGCGACTGCCAAAGGCCAGGATCGTGCATCACAGCGTCCGCCCGAGGGCGTAGAATTCCGCGTTCGGCCGCATGTTCGTGACATTGGCGAGCCGGTTGGACAGGCCAAAGAACGCCGCGATCGCCGCGATGTCCCAGATGTCCTCCTCGTCGAAGCCGAAGGTCTTCAGCCGGGCGATGTCGTCCTCTCCCACCTTGTGGGCTTCGCCGGAGACCTTGATGCCGAATTCGATCATCGCCTTCTGGCGATCGGTGATGTCGGCCTTGCGATAGTTCACCGCCACCTGATCCGCGATGAGGGGGTTCTTCGCCCGGATGCGCAGGATCGCGCCATGGGCCACGACGCAATACTGGCACTGGTTCAGGTTGCTGGTGGCGACGACGATCATCTCGCGCTCGGCCTTGGTCAGGTTGCCGGGCTTGTCCATCAGCGCGTCGTGATAGGCGAAGAAGGCCCGGAATTCGTCCGGCCGGTGGGCCAGAACGAGGAACACATTGGGCACGAAGCCGGATTTCTCCTGCACTGCGAGGATGCGCGTGCGGATGTCCTCGGGCATATCGGCCAGGTCGGGGACGGGAAAACGGCTGACGGCCGGCTGGTCCTGCATGGCGTGCTCCTGTTCTCGCTGGGGTCGGACTGCGCTCAGGCGGCGTAGTAGGGTGAGTGCATGCCGCGGCTGGCCTCGGCCACGACATCGCC
This sequence comes from Allobosea sp. 12-68-7, assembly GCA_002279705.1. Classification (GTDB taxonomy): domain Bacteria; phylum Pseudomonadota; class Alphaproteobacteria; order Rhizobiales; family Beijerinckiaceae; genus Allobosea. The sequence continues at coordinate 6,488 of NCCO01000204.1, read as the reverse complement.
GTCGAACAGCTTGACCGTCAGGCTGGCACCGGCGCCGCGGGCAAAGTCGGCGAGCATGCCATTGGCATAGGCATGGGCGTTCTCCAGGCTGTCGAAAGCATAAAAGCCGCCCACCGAATGGGTGCCGATGCCGCTGAGCCAGGTCTTGCTGATCAGGCCCGGCACAGTGTGCATCATCGGGTTGGCCTCTTTCCAGACCGCCTCGGTGAAGGGGGCGGAATTCTGGAACTCGGCATAGAGATAGACGCGGGAGGGGTTCGGCATGGGAGATCTCCTGGAGCTAAGGTTTGCTGCCGGGGCCGATATGGTCTAAAAATCGCCATCGAACAAGTACGCACCTTTTGGTAATAAATGATGTTCCTGCCCGCGAACCCCTATAACATGAACTGCCCGTCGCGCGACATGCTGGACCTGATCGGCGGCAAATGGGCGATTCTGATCCTGTGCTGCCTCCAGCAGGGTCCGGTGCGCACCAGTGCCCTGATGCGGCAAATCGGGGGCATCTCGCAGAAGATGCTGACGCAGACCCTGCGCGATCTGGAACGTGACGGGTTCGTCGAGCGCATCAGCCACCCCGAAGTGCCGCCCCGGGTCGAGTACCGGCTGACGGATCTGGGACGGTCGCTGAGCGATCTGGCGCGCACCCTGGAGCAATGGGTCGTCGCCCACTATCCGGCGATCCTGGAGCAGCGCCGCCGGGCGTGCTCCGGGCCTCGACCGGGCGTATGACCTCGATGCAGATCACTCAAGCCGGAACATAATGCCCGCACACGGGTGCTCCGCCAGCCGGCGCTGTCCGATCGCCGCAGCGGCTCCGCCGGCGAAGAGCGCCATCGGAGCAAGCCTTGCAGTCTCCGATGGCCCCCTCGCGCCCGGTGCAGCGCCTATCATCGGGCGCGATAGTCGGGCACGGGCGATCAGCCTGGCCTTCTGCTGCGGAGACGGCCCGGTTCCGTCGGGGCCGCCTTCGCGCGTGACCTTGATGTTGACGTAGGGCATGGCTCACTCCTTCCGGGGCATCCAGGTGAAGACCTTGGTCACGATGCGCCAGTGCGGCCCCTCGCGCACCAGGGTCAGGTGGTCGAGATAGTCACGCCCCATCATGCTCATCCGCGCGGTGACGCGGGCCAGGCGGGGCGAGCCGAAGGCGATCTCGAGGATCGCCTCGTCGCGCCGATCGCCGCGCTTCGCGGGCGGCTCGCGTGCGTCGATCCGGGCCATGTAGGTCTCGAGGTCGAGGTAAAGCTCATCCCCTTCGGTGGCGCAGACATAGGCGAGACGCGGATGGAAGACCTGGCGCAGGGTAGCGCTGGAGGCGTGGTGTAGGCCGTCCAGATAAGTCTGGATCAGCGTCACCACTTCGGCATGGTCGGCGGGGGTCCCGGTCGTCACGAGATCAGCCCTTCTGCCCGCATCGCCGTCTGCGCCGTGGGGCGAGCCGCGACGCGGCCGATCAGCGCCGCGAGATGCGGCCAGCTCCGAAGCTCGATGCCGGTGACATGGGCCCAGTTGGCGACGGCGAAGAGATAGGCATCGGCCACCGAGAAGCACTCGCCGACCAGCCAGTCGCGACCATCCGCCAGATCCGCCTCGACCAGATCGAACTTGGCGCCGACGGCCTTGCGCGCGTCCTCCCGGCCGGCTTCGCTGGTCGCGGGGTGGAACAGCGGGCCGAAGGCCTTGTGCAACTCGGCCGCGATCCAGTTGAGCGATTCCTGCAGGCGAGCCCGCTCGAAGGTTCCGGCGGCCGGGGCCAGTTCGGCGGCGGGATGGCGATCGGCGATAAACTGCAGCACCGCCGCGCCCTCGGTCAGAACCGCGCCGTCATCGAGGCGCAGCGCCGGGACGTAGCCCTTCGGATTGATGGTCCGGTAGTCGTCGCCGCCGGCGGTACGGCCCGCGCCCGTATCGACGGTTTCGATGTCGAAGGGCTGGCCGGTTTCGCAGAGCGCGATATGGCTGGCGAGGGAGCAGGCGCCTGGCTTGAGGTAGAGCTTCATGGGGGATCTCCGTGTCGATGTCCCCTCCCTAGCCGCGACGATCATGAAGAGATAATATCGATTTTTCACTGGATCTATCGATTTAATAGATCGTCTTCGCATGACCCACGACCAGCTCGTCGCCTTTGAGGCGATCGTCGCCAACGGCACCTTCCGTGGTGCGGCCGAGCGGCTCAACAAGTCGCAGAGCGCCGTCAGCCACGCCATCGCCGCGCTGGAAGCGGAGCTGGGGATCACCTTGCTGTCGCGCGAAGGCTACAGGCCGCGGCTGACGCCGGAGGGCGAGGTTTTCTTTCGCGAGACGTCGCGGGTCCTGCACCAGTTCCGCGCGCTCAGGGCGACGGCCGTGCGGTTGGCCGCCGCTGAGGAGCCCGAGATTCGCCTGGCCATCACCGCGACCCTGCCGATGACGCGGTTGCTGCCGGTCCTGGCCGAGATCGGGCGTCGCTTTCCCGCCACGAACCTACGGCTGGCAACGGAAACGATGGGCGGTCCCTTCGGAAGGTTGACCGAGGGGCGTGCAGATCTGGCGCTGGCGACGCTCGACGGCGTCGCGGTCGACGCGGTGGAGGCACGCGCCATTGCCGAAGTCACCATCCTTCCGGTCGCCGCACCGCGCCTGGCCGGGGACCTGGCGGCCGGCGTCCTGTCGATCGCCGGGCTCCACGGGTATCCCCAGATCGTTGTCGCCGGCACCGGCGGGCCGCGCCATGAGCAGAGCCGGGACCTTCTGGCAGGTGCCCAGCGCTGGACCGTCTCGGATTTCGCAGCCAAGCGCGAGGTCATTCTGGCCGGTCTCGGCTGGGGCGGCCTGCCCGATCATCTGATCGCCGCGGACCTGGCCGCCGGGCGGCTCGTCGTGCTGGAGATCGACGGTTTTCCGCCGCGGCGCTCGCTCATTCACGCGATCCGCCGGCGGGACGCGCCGCCGGGTCCGGTCGCGTCGGAGCTTTGGACGCTGCTGACGTCGGTGCCGCCGGGTTGATGGGCTGGCGTGGTGCCTGCCCCGCCCCGTGAACGGGGCCTCTCCGGAAAACGCCGCGTCTACAGCCCCAAAGCGGTTAGCCCGGGATGATCATCCGGCCGGCGGCCGAGCGGCCAACGGAATTTGCGGTCGGCTTCGGCGATCGGATGCTCGTTGATGCTGGCGATCCGTCGTTCCATCAGTCCGTTCGCATCGAACTGCCAGTTCTCGTTGCCATAGGCCCGATACCATTGGCCGCTGTCGTCGCGGTATTCATAGGCAAAGCGAACGGCGATACGCGTGCCGGCGTGGGCCCAGACCTCCTTGATCAGCCGATAGTCCAGTTCGCGTGACCATTTGCGGGCCAGGAAGGTCTCGATCTCGGCCCGGCCAGCCGGAAACTCCACCCGGTTGCGCCATTGGCTGTCGGGCGTGTAGGCGAGCGCAACCCGGGCCGGATCCCGGCTGTTCCAGGCATCTTCGGCCAGCCGCGCCTTCTGTGCGGCAGTCTCGTCGGTGAAGGGCGGCAGCGGCGGGCGGTCCATCGGGTGTCTTCCATCTTCGCCCCGAGGGCGGGCGGCTTCGGCTTGCGGGTTGGTCATGTCGTCGTGCTGGCAATCGAGGTCGGAGCCGGCGCCACCACGGGCGCCGGCGACCGGAACGCTCTTGCGCAGCCAGCCTCCGCTCGTCGCGAGCGAGGGCGAGGGTCACGGGCTGGCGAAGCTGGCCTTGATCTCGGTGGCGACCGTCTCCGCATTCTCGTCGAGGACGAAGTGGCCGGCATCGAGCCAGACCAATCGGGCCTGGGGCAGATCCGTCAGGAACGCCTCGGCTCCGGCCGGCACGAAGAACGGGTCGTTCTTGCCCCATATGATCAGCGTCTTCGGGGCATGATGGCGGAAGGCCTGGTGCCAGCTGTCGTAGAGGGCGACGTTGGTCTTGTAGTCCTCCAGCAGATTCAGATGCGCCGCATCGTGACCGGGGCGATCGAGCAGGGCCTGATCGAGCGTCCAGTTGTCGGGGCTGATGGCTTCGACGTTGCGGGCACCGACCTGATACTGAAACCTGGTCGTCTCTGCGGCGAGGAAGCCGCGGGCGGCGGCTTCGCTGGCGGCGTCGCGCTTCTCCCAGAGCGGCAGAAAGATCTGCGCGGGCATGTCGCCGATAGGCATTCGTGTTCTGGATCACGAAGCCCGAAACGGCCGCGGGATTGCGCGTGAAGAGGCGGAACCCGACCGGCCCGCCATAGTCCTGCATGTAGAGAAGGTAGGAGGTGAGACGCAGGTGCTCGATCAGCCCGGCGATATGGACCGTCAGATTCTCGAAGCTGTAGTCGAACGCGTCTGCCGGCGGCGCATCCGACTGGCCGAAGCCGATATAGTCGGGGGCGATCACATGAAAGCGATCGGCGAGGTGCGGGATGAGATCGCGGAACATGAAGCTGCTGCTGGGAAAACCATGCAGCAGGATGATGGTGGGAAGCGACGGATCGCCGGCCTCGCGGTAGAAGACCTTGCGATCGTTGATGGTGGCGAACTTGTGGACGGTCATGGGATTACTCCGTTCGATCAGGTGAAGTCGGGGACAGGCATCGGGGCGCCCGGCGCCAGTCGGCAGGGTCGCCTGGCAGGCGCATCAGGCTGCGCTGCGCGCCTCGACGACCGGAAAGTCGATGTCGGTCTGGAAGACTTCGTTGAAGAAGTTGGTCCAGCTGTTCAGCGCGACGTGCTGGACGATCTCGATAATCTGCGCGTCGCTGTAGCCGGCGCGCTTGACGGCAGCGAAATCGGTGTCCGTGACATGGCCGCGATCGGTGGCGACCCTGGCGGCGAAGCGCACGGCGGCGTCAGCCTTGGGGTCATTCGAGGCACCGTTGCGGTTGGCGGTGATTTCAGCATCGTCCAGCTTGGCGAGGTTGCGGCCGAGATAGGTGTGCGCCGACAGGCAGTAGTTGCAGCCGTTGATCTCGGCCACGGCCAGGGCGATCCGTTCCCGGGTGGCGGCCGGCAGAGAGCCCTTGCCGAGCGCGCCGGACAGGGCGAGATAGCCTTCGAGCGCCTGCGGGCTGAGCGCGATCGCACGGAACATGTTGGGGGCACTGCCAAGCTGCTTGACGACGGCTTCGAGCAGGGGACGCGACGCCTCGGGAGCGTCGGCGATGGTGGTGGGGGTCGCGATGCGGGTCATCGGAGGGTCCTTTCGTGTCGGCCGGGGTGGCCGATGACCCCCGTCTACGATCTTCCATTTTTTAGCATCAGATTGTATTTTCGATATTCTACATTCCATTTTGTGGAAGAGTGATGGATCGCTTCGAGGCCATGCGGACGCTGGTGGCGGTGGTGGATGGCGGCAGCCTCTCAGCGGCGTCCCGTGCGCTTGGCATGCCGTTACCGACGATCAGCCGCCGGGTGTCCGATCTGGAGACGCATCTGGGCTCTCGGCTGCTGGTGCGAACCAGCCGCAAGCTGGTCCTGACCGAGGCCGGCGAAGCCTTCACGGCCGTGGCGCGGCGCCTGCTCGACGATCTGGTAGATGCCGAGCGCGCCGCCAGTGGCGAGTATCGCGAACCGCGCGGCGCACTGCTGGTGACGGCGCCGATCATGTTCGGAAAACTGCATGTCGCGCCGGTTGTCCACGCCTTCCTGGCCGCCTATCCGCCCGTGAGCGTCAGACTGATCCTGTCGGATCAGGTGATCGACCTCATCGATGCTCATGTCGACGTGGCGGTCCGCATAGGCCGCTTGCCCGACAGTCGGTTGATCGGTCGCCAGGTCGGACAGGTGCGCTGGGTTTGCTGTGCCAGCCCGGATTACATCGCTCGCCGGGGCGAACCCGAACATCCCGATAGCCTGATCGACCACGATTGCATCGCCTTCGAGGGCTTGCAGAGCCATCGACAGTGGGTGTTCGGCAGCGGTGCCAGCGAACGCGGGTTTCCGATCAGACCGCGGTTTTCGGTGAACACCGCCGATGCGGTGGTGGGGGCCGCGGTTGCCGGCCTGGGGATTGCCCGCTTGATGTCCTACCAGGTGGCCGCGGCAATCGCCGATGGGCGGCTGGTTCCCGTCCTGCGCGGTTGGGATGATCGACCGACACCAGTCAGTCTCGTCCATCAGCCCCAGCCAGTGCAGCCCCTCAAGCGCCGGGCCTTTTTGGACTTCGTGGCACCGAGATTGAGTCTCGCCTTGGCGACCATCGCAGACCCCGCCAGCAAACCCTGAGACATCGAGGGCCTCGGACTGACCCTAAACCGAGCCCAATGCCATCAGCCGCTTCCCATCACTCCCATTCGATCGTGCCGGGCGGCTTGCTGGTGATGTCGTAGACGACGCGGTTGATGCCCTTGACCTCGTTGATGAGGCGCGTCGCCGTGCGGCCGAGAAAGGCCATGTCGTAGGGGTAGAAATCCGCGGTCATGCCGTCGACCGAGGTCACGGCGCGCAGCGCGCAGACATGGTCGTAGGTGCGGTGGTCGCCCATCACGCCGACGGTGCGCACCGGCAGCAGCACGGCGAAGGCCTGCC
>NCCO01000203.1 GCA_002279705.1 Allobosea sp. 12-68-7 | reverse complement strand
AAGATGGACCCGGCGCAGTTCGCCGAACTGCAGAAGCAGCTCGGCGCGGGCGGCGGCATGCCGGGCCTGCCTCCGGGCGGCTTTCCGGGCCTGCCCAAGGGCGTGACGCCGCCGGCCGGGATGATGCCGAAGCTGCCGGGGCTGGGCAGCGGGCTTCCGGGGCTGGGGGGCTCCAACCCCTTCGGAGGCAAGAAGAAGTGACCAAGCCCACCGAAATGCGCGTCGGCATGTTCGACGTGTTCAAGCAGGTCAAGGCCCGTCTCGACGAGGCCAACCTGTCCTATGAGACGTCGTCCTATCGCGACGACGCCTTCTCCTTCCTCGTGCATGCGCCGGGTGAATATTGGGAGATCGACGTGCTGGAAGACGGCTCGATCGATCTCGAGATCTTCACCTCGACGGGCATGAAGGACGATCCCTGGGCCGCGATCGACCAGCTGGTCGACGACAACAAGCCCTGATTTCCACCGCAACGCTTACCCGTTCAAAATCCAAGGAAAGACGCGAATGTCCCTCAAGATCCGCCTGACCCGTGGCGGCGCCAAGAAGCGCCCGTATTACCGCATCGTCGTCGCCGATGCCCGCTCGCCGCGCGATGGCCGCTTCATCGAGAAGATCGGCTCCTATGATCCGATGAAGGCGAAGGATTCGCCGGAGCGCGTCGTGCTCGACGTCGAGAAGGCCAAGGAGTGGCTCGCCAAGGGCGCCCAGCCGACCGACCGCGTGCTGCGCTTCCTGGACGCCGCCGGCCTCGCCAAGCGCCCGGTCCGCAACAACCCGGCCAAGGGCGTCCCCGGCGAGAAGGCCAAGGAGCGCGCCGAGAAGAAGGCCGCCAAGTCCGCGGCTCCGGCTGAAGCCGAGGCGTGAGAGTGACGGGGCGCGCCCAGTCCCCTTCCCCCCGCTTGCGGTGGGGAAGGGTTAGGGATGGGGGGCCGCAAAGCCAGTGCGCGATGCTCGATCGTCGTGCCGAGCGGCTCTGCCCCCCACCCCAACCCTCCCCACCGCAAGCGGGGGGAGGGAGCGCTATCGCGCGCCCCACGTGTGCTCTGTGAGCGACGACAAGCTCGTTCTGCTCGGCGTCATCGGCGCCGCGCATGGCATCAAGGGCGAGGTCCGGATCAAGGCCTTCACCGGCGATCCGCTGGCCATCGCCGAGTACGGCCCGCTGACCGACGAGAAGGGCCGGTGCTTCGAGATCGCCGAGATCCGCCCCGCCAAGGAGGTCGTGGTCGCCCGCCTCAAGGGCATCACCAGCCGCGAGGCGGCCGAGAGCCTCAACGGCGTCAACCTCTTCGTGTCCCGGGACAAGATCCCGGCGCCCGAGGACGAGGACGAGTTCCTGCAGGCCGATCTGATCGGCTGCGCGGTCGTCGGTCCCGATGGCGTGGTCCTGGGCACGGTGACCACCGTCGCCAATTACGGTGCCGGCGATCTGCTCGACATTCTGCTGCCGGATGGCCGCTCGGTGCTGATGCCCTTCACCAAGGCCTTCGCGCCCCGCATCGACATCGCCGCCCGGCGGATCGAGGCGGTTCCGCCCGAGGGGCTGTTCGAGGCCGACGATGACGAGTGAGCTGAACCCTTCCCGCACGAAGGTCTGGGACCAGCCGGCCGGCGCGCTGATCTTCGACATGGACGGCACCATCGTCGACAACATGCGCTTCCATGATGACGCCTGGGGCAAGCTCCTCACCTCCCATGGCCTGCCCTTCGATGCGGACGCGTTCTTCCATCGCACGGCGGGCATGGCGGTCGGCGAGATCATCGCGCCTCTGTTCCCGCAGGCGACGCCGGAAGAGGTGATCGCGCTGGGCGAGGCGAAGGAGGTGTTCTATCGCGACGCCTACCGCGCCCATGTCGTCGCGCTGCCCGGCCTGCTGCCGCTGATCGCGCGGGCGCAGAGCTGCGGCGTGCCGATGGCGGTGGCCTCGGCCGCGCCACCGGAGAACATCGCGCTGGTGCTCGACACGCTCGGTCTGCGCCCGCATTTCGCCACGGTGATCTCGCCGAGCCAGGGGTATCGCGGCAAGCCGCATCCGGACATGTTCATCGAGGTCGCGCGCCGGATGGATGTCGCGCCCGAGGCCTGCCTCGTCTTCGAGGACGCGCCCAACGGCATCGAGGCCGCGCGCCGCGCCGGCATGCGCGCCGTGGCGATGCTGACCATGCTCGGCGCCGACGGGTTTGCGGGTTACGACAACGTCATCGCCAGTGCGGTCGATTTCAACGCGCTGGACCGGCTGCCGGCGCTACGCTTCGGTTAGGCGTTGCTTTGCAGCTGCCGTCATTGCGAGCGCAGCGAAGCAATCCAGAAGCCGTAGAGCGCGACGCCCCCTGGATTGCTTCGCTGCGCTCGCAATGACCAGCAAGGTCAGCGCCATTGTTTTGCGAGGGCTTCCATGCCGTTCCGCGCCTCCGTCCTCACCCTCTATCCGGAGATGTTCCCCGGGCCGCTCGGCATCTCGCTGGCTGGCGAAGCGCTGCGGCGCGGGCTGTGGTCGCTGGAGACGCACCAGATCCGCGACCATGGCATCGGTCGGCACCGCAATGTCGACGACAATCCCGCCGGCGGCGGCGCGGGCATGGTGCTGCGCTGCGACGTGCTGGGCGCGGTGATCGACGCCGCCGTTCCCCCCGGTGACACGCGCCCGCGGCTGCTGATGTCGCCGCGCGGGCGGCCGCTGGCGCAGCGCCAGGTGCGGGAGTGGGTTTCAGGCGAGGGCGTCGTCATCGTCTGCGGGCGCTTCGAGGGCGTCGACGAGCGGGTGATCGAGGGGCGCGGGCTGACCGAGGTCTCGATCGGCGATTACATCCTCTCGGGCGGCGAGATGGCGGCGCTGGTCCTGCTCGACGCCTGCGTGCGGCTGATCCCCGGCGTGATGGGCAAGGAGCTCTCCGGCGAGGACGAGAGCTTCGAGAATGGCCTGCTCGAATATCCGCATTACACCCGCCCGCGCGAATGGGAAGGCCGGGGCCTGCCCGAGGCGCTGCTCTCGGGCGACCATGCCCGCATCGCGAAGTGGCGGCGGGCCGAGGCCGAGCGGATCACGGCGGAGAGGCGGCCGGATTTGTTGACGCCGGCACGACCTCGTTCCGACAGCAGTCGGTCGTGATCTCTCCGACCCAAGCCGGCTCCGTCAAATCAAAGCCAGGCGGTATGATGACGGTGCCGTGCAGGAATCCGTGAAGCGACGATGCGGCCTCTCCACCTTCAGGAGTGTCGCCGTCGGTGGTCGTTTCGTCGGGGGACGTCATCTCGCGACCTTACCGTATTTTCTGATCGTCTTAACGCTGACCTGATCGGCGAAAGAACGACGGTGGGAAGTCCCGCTAAGGATAAGCCGTCACCGGCAGCTTCTCCGCCAGCCATCCACCCGGACCCAGCATGCCGCCGCGCACCGCCAGGATGTCGCGGAAGCCCCGTCCCGCGAGCTTGGTGCGGACCGAGGCTGCGAGCGCGCCGCTGCGGTCGATCAGGGCGATGCGCTTGGCCGGATGGTCGAGCCGCAGCCCCGCCAGCCGGACCTCGAAGGCGGGCGTTTCGGCATCGAGCGTGATCGCGCCCTGCGGCAGGCCGGTGTCGCGCCATTCTGCCGGCGGGCGGATGTCGATGAGGAGGAGGGTGCCGGCGCGGGCGGCGTCATAGGCCTCGCGGGCCGAAAGGGTGGTCGGTGCCTGCGCCTGCGCCCGGCACGGCCATAGAAAAACCGCCGCTCCCGCGATAAGGATGCGGCGGTTCAAGATGGCGTCGACGTCATTGCGAGGAGCGTGAGCGACGAAGCAATCCAGGAGCCGTCGCGCGAGACTCTCTGGATTGCTTCGCTGCGCTCGCAATGACGGGCCCGCTCAGCGCAGTTCGGCGCAGAAGCGCTGGATGCGGCGGCAGGCCTCTTCCAGCTTCTCGTCCGAGGTGGCGTAGGAGATGCGGAAGTTGGGGCCCAGGCCGAAGGAGGAGCCGTGCACGGCTGCGACGGCTTCCGTCTCCAGGATGCCCATGACCAGATCCTCGTCGGTCTCGATGACCTTGCCGTTGGGCATGGTCTTGCCGATCAGGGCAGAGCAGTCGGGATAGACGTAGAAGGCGCCTTCGGGCTTGGGGCAGACGAGGCCGCGGGTCTGGTTCAGCATGGAGACAACGAGGTCGCGGCGACGCTCGAAGGCCTTCTTGAAGACGGGCAGATGGTCCTGCGTGCCGTCCAGCGCCTCGACGGCGGCCCATTGAGAGATCGCCGAGGTGCCCGAGGTCTGCTGGCCCTGGACGAGGTCCATGGCGTTCATCAGATGCTGCGGACCCGCCGCGTAGCCGATGCGCCAGCCGGTCATGGCGTAGGACTTCGACACGCCGTTCATCGTCAGCGTGCGCTCATAGAGACCGGGCTCGACCTGCGCCGGGGTGACGAACTCGAACTCGCCATAGACGAGGTGCTCATACATGTCGTCGGTGAGCACCCAGACATGGGGGTGGCGCATCAGCACGTCGGTGAGCTTCTTCATCTCGGCGCGGCTGTAGGCGGCGCCCGACGGGTTCGACGGCGAGTTCAGGATCACCCACTTGGTCTTGGGCGTGATCGCGCGCTCGAGCTCTTCCGGCTGGAGCTTGAACTCGTTCTCGATCTTGGTCTCGGCGAAGGTCGCGGTGCCGCCGCAGAGCGCGACCATCTCGGGGTAGCTGACCCAGTAGGGCGAGACGCAGATGACCTCGTCGCCCGGGTTCAGCGTGGCGAGCAGGGCGTTGTAGATGACGTGCTTGCCGCCGGTGGAGACGATGGTCTGGCTCGGCTTGTAGTCGAGGCCGTTCTCGCGCTTGAACTTGCGGGCCACGGCCTCGCGCAGCTGCGGAATGCCGGAGACGGGGGTGTACTTGGTCTCGCCACGGCGGATGGCGGCGATGGCCGCCTCCTTGATGTTGTCGGGCGTGTCGAAATCGGGCTCGCCGACCGAGAGCGAGATCACGTCCTTGCCCTGCGCTTTCAGGTCGCGCGCCTTCTGCGTGATGGTGATGGTCGCAGACGGCTTCACGCGCTTCAGGGCGTCGGCAAGGAAGGCCATGGGAGGTTCTCCGGATCTCGGATAAGGGCACGCCGCAGAGAGCGCGCGCGTGGTTTAGGACTCATGGCGGCCTATCGCAAGCGAGACTGCTTGATCATTGCCAGCAGCGACACGAATTGGAGCGACCATCGCGAGCAGCATATCGGCGGCGGCGCGAAAGGTGCATGCTGGGGCGACCGGCTGAGGGGCCACCCATCACCAGCGCGCCCGCGGCGCGCGGAAAGCAGCTCCGTGAAACTCAGGATCGGCTACGAGCTCGACTACGACTTCCCGCAACCGACGCCGCTGATCCTGATGCTGAACGTGCATTTCAGCCGGGTGTCGGACCTCCAGACGCCCGATTACATCCGCTTCAGCCCCTCCGTTCCGGTCAGCGCCTATCGCGACGGCTTCGGCAACTGGTGCACGAGGCTGGTGGCGCCGCAAGGTGCGATGCGGATCACGGCCGATGCGGTCATTCAGGACAGCGGTCTGCCGGAAGCCTTCGACTGCGGCGCAGGGCAGGTGCCGGCGAGCCGCTTCTGCGATTCCGATCGTCTGCTCGACCTCGCCTGGGAGTTGTTCGGCACGACGCCGCCCGGTGCGCCGCGGGTCCAGGCGATCTGCGATTTCGTCAACCGGCGCATCGCCTTCAACTACAACGACGCCAGCGTGACGCGCAGCGCCTCGGACGCCTATCGGGAAGGGCGCGGGGTCTGCCGCGACTATGCCCATCTCGCCATCGCGTTCTGCCGGGCGATGAACATCCCGGCGCGCTATTGCACCTGCTATCTCGGCGACATCGGCACACCGCAGCCCTGGCCGCCGGGTGATTTCGCGGCGTCCTTCGAAGCCTATCTCGAAGGCGGCTGGCAGATGTTCGATCCGCGCAACAACGAGCCGCGCATCGGCCGCGTGCTGATCGCGCGCGGCCGCGATGCGGCCGACGTCGCCATCGCGACCACGTTCGGGCCGAACACGCTGACCGGCTTCAGGGTCTGGACCGACGAGGTGATCGAGGCGTGAGCCAACGGCGGCGCGCCCGCTCGGGCCGCGCCGTCTCGGTCGACCGTGCTCTCAGTCCCGGAACAGCCCGGAGGTCTCGGGCTTCTTGGCCCGCAGCGGCGTCTTGCGGGCCAGGCCCTTGGCCTTGGGGGTCGCGCCGTCAATGGCCGCGTCCTCCGGATCCTGTCCGTCTGCGGTGGGTTCGGGCTGCGCGGGGGGGGCAACGGCAGGCTTCGCCGCGGCCGCCTTTTCGTCCGCCCTGGCCTGCTCGGCCGGGTCGATCGTCCGGAAGCGGATCATTTCTTCTTCGGGCCCGCGGCGCGCGCGACGGCGGCCGCAAAGGTCGCGGGCGCCGCCGCCTCCGCCTTGGGCTTGTCCTTCTTCGGCTTCTTGGCTTCGCGGTTTCCGCGCTGTTCGCCTTTTGCCATGGTCGGTCTCCCTGGGGTCTGAGGGTGCGGGATCGCGCCCCCGGTGGATCTCGGGCTTGAAGTCAGGCGTGGCCTGGATCGCGATGGGCGCTGAAGCTGGAATCGATCATGCTGGCGGCTTTCGCCTGCCGCGGCCGGCCCGGCAGAGGCCGGGACTCGTCATGTCGAAGCAGAGCACGACTCTAGGCCAGACCGGCGGCCGGCGCACGCGCTTTCTCGCAGGATGCCGCGCATCTGGTCCATTGCCGATGATGTCGGCCTTGCGCGACGCGTGCGTCCCTGCGATGCGCTGGCGGCCATGACCGCTCCCCCGCCGATCGCGATCTATGTCGATGCCGACGCTTGCCCGGTGAAGGACGAGATCTTCAAGGTCGCCAGTCGGCATCGTCTGCACGTCTTCGTCGTCGCCAACAGCTTCATGATGCTGCCGCGCGAGCCCTGGATCGAGCGCGTCATCGTCTCGGGCGGATTCGACGCGGCCGATGACTGGATCGCCGAGCGGGTCGCCCATGGCGCGATCGTGATCACATCGGACATTCCGCTGGCCGACCGCTGCATCAAGGCCGGCGCCGAGGTCATCGGCCCGACCGGGAAGGCCTTCACCGAGGCCTCGATCGGCATGGCGCTGGCGACGCGCGACATGATGGAGGACCTGCGGGCGATGGGAACGGCGACGGGCGGACCGAAGCCGTTTTCGGCGCGCGACCGCTCCGCCTTCCTGCAGGCGCTCGACCTTGCCATCCAGCGGCTCAGGCGGGCCGGCTTCGCGGCGGGCTGACGAGCGACTAGGCCGTTGAATTCGTAGCGGCTTTGCCGGGACCGGCCCATTTCCCTCGGGCGGGGAATGCTCTAAAGCTGCGCTCAAGCCTGTCGCAATCGGGCCACTCCGGGAGGAAGTTCATGTCGTTGACCCGTCGTTCCACGCTCGGCCTGATGGCCGGCGCCGTCCTCGCCCCGTCCGTTCTTCGGGCGCAGAGCTTCCCGACCAAGCCGATCACGCTCGTCGTGCCCTATCCCGCGGGCGGGCCGACGGATGCGATCGCGCGTTTCGTCGCTCAGGATCTGTCGGGCTCGATCGGCCAGAACGTCGTCGTCGACAACCGTGCCGGTGCCTCTGGCGCCGTCGGCACACGAGCCGTGGCCAAGGCCGATCCCGACGGCCACACCATCATCTTCGGCAACAACCAGACGCATGGGAACAACATGTTCCTGCTGAAGGAGCCGGGCTACGATGCGGTCAAGGATTTCGCGCCGCTGGCCGGTGTCGGCGCCTTCGAACATGCCTTCGTCGTGCGCAAGGACCTGCCCGCCAAGGACATCAAGGAGCTGATCGCGCTCGCCAAGGCCGATCCGGGCAAGCTCAATTATGGTTCGACCGGCGTCGGCTCAGGCTCTCATCTCGCCATGGAGCTGTTCATGGCGCGCACCGGCATCAAGATGACGCATGTGCCCTTCCGCGGCGCGGCCCCGCTCGTCCAGGAGATCATCGGCGGGCGCATCGACATCGCCAATTCGACGCTGCCGAGCGTGCTCGCGCAGATCAATGCCGGCACCCTGCGCGCGATTGCGCTGGCCAGCCCCGAGCGGAACGCGCGGGCCAAGGACATCCCGACGCTGCGCGAGCAGGGCATCGCCGATGCCGACGCCGATTCCTGGGCCGCCTTCTTCGCGCCGGCCGCGACGCCCGCCCCGGTGCTGGAGGCGCTCTCCAAGGCGATCCTGGCTTCACTCGCCAAGCCGGTGGTGACCGAGCAGATCCTGAAGCTCGGCTTCACGATGAGGTTACGTGACCCGGCCGCCTTCCGGCCCTATCACCAGCAGGAAATCGCGACCTGGGAAAACATCATCAAGGCCGCCGGAGTGAAGCCGGAATAGCCCGAATCGCAGGAGCCGGCATGGCCGCAGCAGGGGTTGGTAGACGGTTCGGTCTCGCTCTCGCTCCGCTGCTGTCGGTGGTCTGGACGGGCGCCGTCCACGCCGTCGAGGTCGATCGCGAGCGGGTCTGGGCGCTGCTCGCGAAACCAGGCCATGTCGCGCTGATGCGCCATGCCGATGCGCCGGGAACCGGCGACCCGGCCGGCTTTCGCATTGGCGACTGCACGACACAGCGCAATCTCGGCGAGCGTGGGCGTGAGCAGTCCCGCAGCCTCGGCGCGGACTTCCGGCGCCGCGCCGTCCCTGTCGCGCTCGTGCTGACCAGCCAGTGGTGCCGGACGCGCGAGACGGCCGAACTGATGGCGCTTGCGCCGATCGAGGACGAGCCGACGGCGCTGAACTCCTTCTTCGGGCGCCCTGGCGAGCGCGATGCCGCCACCGCCGCGCTGCGAAGGCGCCTCGCCGCGCTGCCCGCCGATGCCGGGTTGGTCGTGATGGTGACGCATCAGGTGAACATCACCGCGCTGACCGGGGTGTTTCCGGCGTCCGGCGAGATGTTGGTGCTGAAGCGGGACGATCAGGGTGGCTTCATGACGGTCGGCCGGCTGCCCCCGCCCTGACGCTGGCGGAACCCGCCGCGTCACTTTGCCGTGACGGGCCGGCAACCGATTGGCCTGCCCGGCGGTCGTGCCTATCTCTGAGCCGAGGGTCCGATCAGGAGATGACGATGCGCCGGCAAGCCTGTTTCTCGCTGTTCGCGGTCGCGACGGCGCTGCTCGTCGGCCTTCCGCAGGCGAGTGCCCAGCAGCGGGTCCCGTCGAGCGCGGGCGACCTCACCGTGGAGACGGTGGCGGGCGGCCTCGAGCATCCCTGGGGGCTCGCCTTCCTGCCGGACGGGCGCATGCTGGTGACGGAGCGGCCGGGGCGGCTGCGGCTGGTGGGGGCGGATGGCCGGCTGTCTGCGCCGATCACCGGCGTGCCCAATGTCGCCGCCCGCGGGCAGGGCGGTCTGCTCGATGTCGTCCTCGACCCCGGCTTCGCGCAGAACCGGACGATCTACCTCTCCTTCGCCGAGCCGCGGGCGGGTGGCAGCGGCACCAGCGTCGCCCGCGCTCGCCTCAACGAGCGCGGCACGGCGCTGGAGGGCACCAAGGTGATCTTCCAGCAGATGCTGACGATCGCCAGCAACCTGCATTTCGGCTCGCGGCTGGTCTTCGACCGGACGGGCGCCCTCTTCGTCACGGTCGGCGACCGCTATGGCCAGCGCGACCAGGCGCAGAACCCGGCCAACCATATCGGCAAGATCCTGCGGATCGCTCCCGAGGGCGGGGCATCGGCCGACAACCCCAAGGTCGAGGGCTGGCAGCCGGAGATCTGGTCGATCGGCCATCGCAACGTCCAGGGCGCGGCGCTGCATCCCGAGACTGGCCAGCTCTGGACAGCCGAGCACGGTGCGCGCGGCGGCGACGAGGTCAACACGCCCAAGGCCGGCCGCAATTACGGCTGGCCGGTCGTCACCTTCGGCATCGACTATTCCGGCGCCAGGATCGGCGAGGGGACGGCCAAGGCCGGCATGGAGCCGCCGCTGTTCTACTGGGACCCCTCGATCGCCCCCTCGGGCGCGGCCTTCTACACCGGCGCCGTCTGGCCGGCCTGGAAGAACTCGCTCTTCGTCGGCGGGCTCGCCGGGCAGATGCTGGTTCGGCTCTCGACGCAGGGCGAGGCCGTGACCGGTCAGGAGCGGCTGCTCGAGGGGCTGGGTGAACGCATCCGCGACGTGCGCCAGGGGCCGGACGGGTTCTTGTACCTGCTGAGCGACGCGCCCGCCGGGAAGCTGCTGCGGGTCCGGCCGGCGCGGTAACGGTCAATCCCGGGCTTCCCCGCACGGGGACCGATCATCAGCATGTGATGGTCGCGTGGCGCGTTCTGATCACGCGACTTCACAGCATCGCAGGCATGCCGCCGGATACCGTCGCGTATGTTCCCGGGCATGGCCCCTGCCGGCGGTTTGCTTCGAGCGACCGGCCAGCTTTGAAGCCCCCGCGCCGGGCGCTGTCAGGTCAGGCGGCCAGGGTGACCGGGCGGTCCTGAACCTGGGCGAAGGCGATGCCCTCCAGAATCGGCTTGGTCGTTCTGAGCACGGCCGCGGTGGCTGCGCGTCCGCGTCGGTCGATCGCGACCTCGATGCGTCCTGACGGATGCTCGATGACCAAGCGCCGCGGCAGGCCGGCATCCCCGACGAGGCGATGCGCCAGCGTCCCGGGCGTTCCGCAGGCCGTGCCGAGTCCGACGGCACCGGTGACGGCGAAGGCCTTGTGGCAGGCGTGCGGCATGAAATAGCGCGCCGTGATGGTGCCACCCTTCTGCGGTCGTCCGATCAGCACCGGTTTGGGAATGACCAGATCTGAGACATCGCCCAGCCCCATCAACCGGCCCGCCCTCCGCCGGATGTGCTCCAGGCGAGCCATGAACGCGCGGTCTGCGTCGAGTTCGGCCGGCGTCTCGCTCCCCGTCTTACCGAGTGCGGCGGCTTCGATCACGACCAGCGGCATGGCCGCATCGATGCAGGAGACCTCGACCCCCTC
>NCCO01000010.1 GCA_002279705.1 Allobosea sp. 12-68-7 | reverse complement strand
GTATTGACTGCTCCCCCAGCCCGCATCCTGAGGAGACCGCGAAGCGGTCGTCTCGAAGGATGCTCCAGGAGGCTCCGGTGGCATCTGGAGCATCCTTCGAGACGCGGGCCACGGGCCCGCTCCTCAGGATGAGGGCTCGGGCCTGCAACGCGACCATCCAAGGAGCCGTCCATGTCCCGACCCGTTCTCCTCGTCACCGGCGGCAGCCGGGGCATCGGCGCCGCCATCTGCGTGATGGCCGCACAGCGCGGCTATGACGTCGCGGTGAACTACCAAAGCGCGGCGAAGGCCGCCGCCGAGGTCGTCGCGGCCTGCGAGGCCGCTGGGGCGAAAGCCGTCGCGCTGCAGGGCGACATGGCCGTGCAGGACGATATCGCGCGCGTCTTCGCGGATGCGCAGGCGGCGCTCGGGCCGCTCACCCATGTCGTCAACAACGCCGGCATCACCGGCCCGGCGAGCAAACTGGCGCAGGCCGACCCGCAGACGATCCGTACCTGCATCGACGTCAACGTCACCGGCGCGATCCTGGTCGCGCGCGAGGCGACGCGCGCGCTGCTCGCCAATCCCGACGCGCAGGGGCGGGCGCAAGGCAGGGCGATCGTCAACATCTCCTCGATCGCCGCCGGCCTCGGCGCGCCCGACGAGTTCGTCTGGTATGCGGCCTCGAAGGGCGCGATCGATTCGCTCACGCTCGGCATGGCGAAGGAGCTGGCGCCCGTCGGCATCCGGGTCAACGCGGTCGCGCCGGGCATGACCGAGACGGAGATCCACGCCCTGTCCTCGGGCGAGCCCGGCCGCGTCGCCCGCATCGCGCCGACGATTCCGCTCAGGCGTGCCGCCCAGCCCGAGGAGGTCGCGGAGGTCGTGCTCTTCGCCCTGTCGGAGGCCGCCTCCTATGTCGTCGGCTCGATCCTGCGCGTCGGCGGCGGGCGCTAACAGCGTCATTGCGAGCGCAGCGAAGCAATCCAGACCCGCGCGCTCGACGTCTCCCTGGATGGCTTCGCTGCGCTCGCCATGACGTCCGGGGTTTTCTTGGAGAAGCGGCTGCGATAGGCCACGACCATGCGCGTCCTCCTGATCCTCATCGCCTTCGGCATGGTCGCCGTGCCCGCGCTGCTCGCGCTGGCGCGCCGCGACCTGCCGCGCGGGCGCCGCATCGCCAACGCGCTGGTGATCTTCCTCGCGCCGGCCATCGCGCTCGGCCTGATCCATGGCGTGCCCGAGCTGGACGGGCGCGCGCTGCAGAACCCCGTCGCCTGGACGGTGCTGCGGCTGGTGCTCACGGGTCTCGCCCTGATCCTGCCCTGGTGCCTCTATGTCTGGCTGATGGGGCGCCGCCGGTGAGGAGGGGAGTGTCGCAATGACCGAGCAGGCCGGCCCGGGTTCGATCGACCACGCCTTCACCGGCGAGCGCCGCGGCGGCGCGGCCGACCCGACCTATGCCGGCGCGCTCTCCTTCATGCGGCGGCGCTACGGCAAGGACGTCGCCGGCTGCGATCTCGTGATCTGGGGCGTCCCCTTCGATCTCGCCGTGACGAATCGGCCCGGCGCTCGCTTCGGCCCGCAGGCGCTGCGCCGCGCCAGCGCGATCTTCGACGGCGACCCGCAGTATCCCTCCGGCCTCGATCCCTTCGCGCATCTCGCGGCGGTCGACTATGGCGACTGCCTGCTGCCGCGCGGCGACCTGCCGGGCTGCGCCCGCGTGATCGAGGCGGAAGCCGCCGGCATCCTCGCCTCCGGCGCGCATCTGGTGACGCTGGGTGGCGACCATTTCGTCACGCTGCCGCTGCTGCGCGCCCATGTCGCTCGCCATGGCCGGCTCGCCTTGATCCAGTTCGACGCGCATCAGGACACCTGGGACGACGGTGTCGGCGCCATCGGTCACGGCTCCTTCGTGCTGGAGGCGGTGCGCGAGGGCCTGATCGACATCGAGCGCTCGATCCAGATCGGCATCCGCACCGTCGCACCGCGCGATGGCGGCCTCGCGATCCTCGACGCCTACACCGTCCAAGAACTCGGTGTGGCGGGCACGCTCGCGCGGATCCGGGAGCGGGTCGGGGAGGGGCCGGCCTATCTCACCTTCGACATCGACGCACTCGACCCTGCCTTCGCACCCGGAACGGGAACGCCGGTCTCGGGCGGGCTCTCCGCCGAGCAGGCGCTGCGCCTGGTCTGGGGTCTGCGCGACCTCGACATCCGCGGCATGGACCTCGTCGAGGTCTCGCCTGCTTACGACCATGCGGACATCACCGCGATCGCCGGCTCGACCCTGGTCCAGCACCACATCCAGGCGCTGGCGCTGAAGAAAGCCGGTTGAAGCGGGATCTGGCCGGGAATGGCGCGGGCGTCCGTCACCATCCGCGCAAGCTGGTCCGAGCCGCTCAAGGAGCGCCAGTCACAGGGAAAGCCGCTCGTCCGTCACGGGAGAAATGACGCCGCAGCAACGCCGCGAAATGCGTCGTCGTCGGCGAACGATCCGGTTCGCGAGCGTGCAGGAAGAGCGCCACCTGGCCCAGCGCCGGCAGGGCCGCGGCGGCTGGCACAGGTCGGAGGTCATCGCAGATCAGGTCGCTCGCCAGCGGCGCGATGCCGAGCCCCGCGGTGAGCGCTGCCTTCAGGCCGCCCAGGCTCGGCGTCGTATAGCTGACGATCCAGTCCGCGCCGGCGGCATGGAGGGCCGACAGCGCGAGATCGCGATAGGCGCATGGGTCTGGGAACAGCACCAGCCGCCAAGGGGGCGCCGGCACGGCTTTGCGTCCCGCCACCCACACGACCTCGTGCCTTGCGAGCAGTTCGCCCTCGCCATTGTCAGCTGGCCGCTTGGTCAGGGCGAAATCGAGGCCACCATCGGCGATCGTCGCCAGCAGGGACCGACTGCTGGCGACATCGACGCGCAGTTCGACCCTCGGGTGCGATTGCGCAAAGGCGGCCAGCAACGTCGTGAAACCGCGCCCGCTCGCGAAGTCGTCCGACAGGCCGAGCCTGACGATGCCGGCCAGCGGCCTTTCGGCCAGGCGAAAGGCCGCCACCTCGTGCAGGCGCAGGATCGCGCGAGCATCCTCCGCGAAACGTTCCCCGGCCGCCGTCGCGGCGATGCTGCCGCCGCGTCGGCGCGCGATCAGGCGATGGCCCGCCTGAAGCTCGAGCCTGCGAAGATGCCCGCTGATGGTCGACTGGGTGGCATGCAACTGGTGGCTCGCCTTGGTGAACCCGCCATGGTCGAGAACGGCCAGGAAACTGCGCAGCAAGACGGGATCGAACATGAGTTTCGGTATCGTGAATCTCACTTACTCTGCAACTGCGAATCCATTTTCTCATTCAAGGGGCGCTGGGTACAGATCTCGGGGTTCCCTCGGAGTCGAGCCTTCATGCCGTCCTTCGTCGTCGATACCCCGACCCTCTCGATCGCCTGTGACGTGACCGGCCGCGAGGACGGCCGGCCCGTCATCCTGCTGCATGGCTGGCCGGACGACGCCCGGACCTGGGACGCCGTCACGCCGGCGCTGCACGCGGCCGGGTGGCGCACGCACGTCCCCTTTCTGCGCGGCTTCGGCCCGACGAGGTTCAAGGCCGGCGTGGCACAGCGATCGGGCCAACTCGTCGCGATCGCCCTCGATCTGCTCGATCTGGCGGACGCTCTCGGTCTCGCCCGGTTTGCCGTCGTCGGTCATGACTGGGGCGCGCGAGCCGCCTATCTGGCGAGCGTGCTGGCCCCCGACCGCGTCACCCATTGCGCGGCTCTCTCCGTCGGCTGGGGCACCCAGGCCGCCGACCAGCCGCTGTCGCTGCAGCAGACGCAGAACTACTGGTATCACTGGCTGATGGCGACGGAACGCGGCGCGAGGCTCGTCGAGGACGATCGGCTTGCCCTGGTCCGCCACATCTGGACGATCTGGAATCCAGGATGGACCGTACCGGAGCCCGATTTTGCCACGACGGCGGCCTCGTTCGACAATCCCGACTGGGCCGAGATCACCTTGCATTCCTATCGGGTTCGCTGGGGCCATGCCCCAGGTCACGAGGCCTTCGACGCGATCGAGCGCCGCATCGCACGTGGTCCCGTCATTCGCGTTCCGACGCTGACGCTCCATGGTGGCAGCGACCCCTGCAATGATCCTGCGACCTCGGCCGGCAAGGAGGCGCTGTTTGCGGCCGGCTACCGCCGTGTGGTCCTGGACGGCGTCGGTCATTTTCCGCAGCGGCAGCGGCCGGATCTCGTGCTCGCCGAACTCGTGCCTTTCCTCGGCGGCTGACCCCGGCGCCGCGCCCCATCCCGGTCATTGACAGAGCCCTCTCCCTCCCTCATATCCCGCTCATGGTCACCAACCTGTCCCGACGTCGCCCCGTCACGGCCGCCCCTGCGCGACCGCGGTGACGCTCGGCCTGCCGCCCGACTGTCCGCGACCGCGCCCGGAGCGCGGTTTTTTTATGCCCGAAGCCGGCCAAGCTTTTTGAGCCGATCCCCCAGACGCCTTGTGAGGGTCCGATGAGCCAGAACCCGAAATCCATCTTCATCGACGGCGAAGCCGGCACGACCGGGCTCGGTATCCGCGACCGGCTGGCGGCGATGCCGGGTGTCGTCGTCAGGAGCATCGACCCCGAGAAGCGCAAGGACCCGGTCGCCCGCCAGGAGATGATGGCGCAGGTCGATCTCGTCGTGCTCTGCCTGCCCGACGACGCGGCGAAGGAATCGGTCGCGCTCGCCGACGCGCTGGGGGCGAAGTCGCCCAAGATCGTCGACGCCTCGACCGCCTATCGTGTCGCGCCGGACTGGGTCTACGGCTTTGCCGAGCTGGAGCACGGCCATGCCGCCACGATCGCCACGGCCACCCGCGTCTCCAACCCGGGCTGCTATCCCACCGGCGGCATCGCGCTGCTGCGGCCGCTGGTCGATGCCGGTTTCATTCCGCCCGATCACCCCGTCACCATCAACGCGGTGTCGGGCTATTCCGGTGGCGGCAAAAGCATGATCGAGGCCTATGAGGCGGGCACCGCACCGGCCTTCGAGCTCTATGGCCTCGGCCTCAAGCACAAGCACCTGCCCGAGCTGCAGCAATATGCGCGGCTGTCGCGCCGGCCGATCTTCATTCCCTCCGTCGGGAATTTCCGGCAGGGCATGCTGGTCTCGGTGCCGCTGCATCTCGACACGCTGCCGGGCAAGCCCAAGGCGGCCGATCTCACTGATGCGCTGGCCGAGCATTACGCCGGCTCGACCTATGTCTCGGTCGTTCCGGCCGTGCAGGCCGGCGGCAAGCTCGAGCCCGAAGCGCTCAACGACACCAACAAGCTGGAACTGCGGGTCTTCGGCGACGACGATCTGCGCCAGGCGGTGCTGGTCGCGCGGCTCGACAATCTCGGCAAGGGCGCCTCGGGCGCAGCCGTCCAGAACATCAAGCTGATGCTGGGGCTGCCGGAGAAATAGGCCGGCGCCCACACGGCGGGAGCCACAAAAAAGGGCCGCGCGAGCGGCCCTTTCTGATTGTCGGGGAGGAGCGGTCTCAGCCCTGATAGGCCTTGAAGTGCTGCTGCTGCTCGCCCAGGCCCTCGATGCCGAGCTTGACGACCTCGCCGCCCTTCAGGAAGCGCGGCGGCTTGAAGCCGAGGCCGACGCCGGGCGGCGTGCCGGTGGTGATGACATCGCCCGGATCCAGCCGCATGAACTGGCTGATGTAGTGGACGAGATAGGCGCAGCCGAAGATCATCGTCTTGCTCGAGCCGTTCTGGACGCGCTCTCCGTCGACGTCGAGCCACATGGCGAGGTTCTGGACGTCCTTGACCTCGTCCGTCGTCACCAGCCAGGGGCCAAGCGGACCGAAGGTCGGGCAGCCCTTGCCCTTGGCCCACTGGCCGCCGCGCTCGATCTGGAATTCGCGCTCCGAGACGTCGTTGCAGACGGCAAAGCCCGCGATCGCGGCCATCGCCTTGTCTTCCGGGATATAGGAGCCGCCATCGCCGATGACGATGGCGAGCTCGACCTCCCAGTCCGTCTTCTTCGAGCCCTTGGGAATGATCACGTCGTCATGAGGGCCGACGATGCAGTTGGGCGCCTTGTTGAAGAGGATCGGCTCCTTCGGGATTTCGGCGCCGGTCTCGGCCGCGTGGTCGGCGAAGTTGAGGCCGACCGCGATGAAGTTGCGGACATCGCCGACGCAGGCGCCGATGCGCGGCGCGCCGGCGACCGTCGGCAGCGACTCGGGGTCGATCGCCCCAATCTTCGCCAGCGAGGCGGATGTCAGGGCCTTGCCGGCGAGATCGGGGATGATGCCCGAGAGGTCGCGCAGGACGCCCTTGGCATCGAGGAGACCGGGCTTTTCAGCGCCCGCGGCTCCGAAGCGTAGCAGTTTCACGTCGTTTCCCCCGTTTTCAAACGATCTAATTGGGGCGCGATCCTGACAAGACGCGGGCCCGAAAGACAAGTCCATTCGCGCGCATGGCGCGGCTGCGGCCAGCGGCCGAGCGGCATGTTGCGGGAATGCCACGCCTGCCGTCAAAGCGGATTGCCTCTGCCTTGGGCGGAGCTGCCCCGAAACGAGCCAGAAACATCAAAACCGGTGATAGTTCGTATATAAACGATATCTTTGGCGGCAGCGCCAAGCCGGCACTATGAAATATCGCCGATTTCGCCCGTTTCTCGGGCTTGCCCAAGCGGCAGACAGGGGGCGGGCGGCAAAACGGCACCTTCGCGGCGGGATTGCGGCGGGAACCGCCTCGCGGCATGCTCGGGATCGAGCGGGGCCGTTGCCCCGAAGAAACATCAAGACGGGATGGCTTCCATGAAGGGCATTGTTCGCACAGCCGCCGTGGCCACGGTTTCGATGGCGGCGCTCCTTGCCGCCGGCGCCGCCCAGGCGGCCTCCTTCGCGATCCGCAGCGGCCAGAGCGCGGAAGGCCTCGGTATGGCCTATGCCGGCGCGGCCTCCGGCGGCATCGGCATGGGCGCGATGGCCTGGAACCCGGCGACGATCACCATGTTCCCCGGCCGCAACAGCAACTGGAACGCGACCTATATCGGTGCTCACGCCGAATACGACCCGACCTCGCAGACCCGGGTGCGCCTGCCCAACGGAGCGGTCATTCCGAACACGCTCGCCGGTGGCAGTCCGCTCGGCACCGGCAATATCGGCGGCGACGGGGCCTTCGTGCCTGCCTCATACTCGGCTTGGCAGCTGACCGACCGGCTTTGGATCGGCCTGACCTCAACGGCGCCCTTCGGTCTGCGCTCAAAGGCGGAAAACCGCTTCCACGCGGCTCAGACCTACGGCGCATCTGCTAAGGTTCGCTCGATCAATATCGCTCCGACCATCGGCTACAAGGTCAATGACTGGCTCTCGGTCGGCGCCGCGATCCAAGGTCAGTACATCAAGACCAACCTCAAGCAGGCCGCCGGCATCACGGTGGTGGCACCGAATGCCATCCTCGACGGCGACTCGTTTGATTTCGGCTACCGCGTCGGTGTGACGCTGACGCCGCGCGAAGGCACGACGATCGGTATCGCCTACCGATCCTCGATCCGCCAGACGTTGGAGGGGGATTTCAGCATCCCGGGCGCGATCATCCCGATCAAGGCCAATCTGAACCTTCCGGATTCGGTGACCTTCGGCGTCTCACACCAGATCAACGAGCAGCTGCAGGCCCATCTCGGCGTCGAATGGACCAACTGGAGCCGCTTCCGCAACATCCCGATTGTCAGCCAGCTCAATGGCGTGCCGGTCTCCAGCCTGAATTTTCAGTATGACGACAGCTGGTATTTCTCGGCGGGTCTCGAATACAAGTGGAACCGTGACCTGACGTTGCGCGCCGGTATCGGCTACGAGCTTTCGCCGGTCAATGACACCAACCGCACCGTGTTCATCTCGGACAATGACCGGCTCTGGCTCGCCGTTGGTGCCAGCTATCAGGTGACCGACAAGCTCAAGCTCGATCTCGGCTATTCTTACATCCATGTGAACAAGGCGAGCGTGAACTACGGCGGCGCCCATCCGCAGCAGGGCGCGGTCCTCTACACCGCCGAGGCCAAGCCCTATATCCACATCGTCTCGGCCGGCCTGACCTATCGCTGGGACAACCCGACGGAAGCGATCCCGGTCCGCCCCGTGGTCCGCAAGAACTGACCGGGCGCACGGCGTCTCACGAGAAAGCCGGCCCTCGCGGGCCGGCTTCTTTGTTACAGCATGCTGATTTCACTCGGAAACAGACCGTCATTCCGGACGAGCGGCGAAGCCGCGCCGCTCCGGAATCCAACGTAAAGCTCCGGAGCCCTCCGATGGATTCCGGGGCAAGCCCGGGATGACGGCGGCGGCTGCGAGAAAACTCAGCACGCCCTGGCCTCAGCCCTCGGCCGATCCGGTCCTCATCCACACCAGCCCGCTCACGCCTTCTTCAGCACATAGGTCCCCGGCGCATCGGCCAGCGCCGGCAGCTTCCCTGAGCCCGGCACCCGCGCCTTGACCCGCCTGGGCGCCTGCGCCTCGACCCAGGAAAACCAGTGCGGCCACCATGAACCGGGATGCTCCTGCGCCGCCCCGATCCAGTCGTCATAGCTGCCCCGCGGCGGGCCGCCGGTCCAGTACTGGTACTTCACCTTGCCGGGCGGGTTGACCACACCCGCGATATGGCCCGAGCCCGCGACGATGTAGTCGACCGGGCCGCCGAAGCACTGCGAGCCGGTGAAGACCGAGCGGGCCGGGGCGATGTGGTCCTCGCGCGTGGCGAGGTTGTAGATCGGGATTGTCAC
This sequence comes from Allobosea sp. 12-68-7, assembly GCA_002279705.1. Taxonomy (GTDB): domain Bacteria; phylum Pseudomonadota; class Alphaproteobacteria; order Rhizobiales; family Beijerinckiaceae; genus Allobosea. Next base: position 21,698 of record NCCO01000010.1, on the reverse strand, counting down.
CGCCCCGAGATCGAGCCGCTGGCCGCCGATCACCATCTCGCCCTTGGAGAGCTTGTTCTCGAGATAGCAGTTGCGCAGGTAGAAGGAGTGGTTCGCCGCCGGCATCCGCGTCGAATCGGAGTTCCAGTAGAGCAGGTCGAAGGGCGTCGGCGCCTTGCCCTTCAGGTAGTTGTTGACCGCATAGGACCAGATCAGGTCGTTGGGGCGCAGCATGTTGAAGGCACCCGCCATGCGCGCGCCGTCGAGATAGCCGCTCTTGGTCATCTGCTCCTCGACGGCCCGGATCTGCTCCTCGTCGACGAAGACGGAGAGCTCGCCGGCCTGCGAGAAATCGACCTGGGTGGTGAAGAAGGTCGCGCTGTCGATGCGCTTGTCGCCGGTCGCCGCCATATGGGCCAGGGTGACGCCGAGCAGCGTGCCGCCGACGCAATAGCCGATGGCGCTGACCTTCTTCTCGCCCGTGGCCTGCTCGATCGCCTCCAGCGCCGCGAAGACGCCCTCGCGCATGTAGCTCTCGAAATCCTTGGTCGCATGCCGCTCGTCGGGGTTGACCCAGGAGATGCAGAACACGCTCAGGCCCTGGGCGACCGCCCAGCGGATGAAGCTCTTTTCGGCGTTGAGATCGAGGATGTAGAACTTGTTGATCCAGGGCGGCACGATCAGGAGCGGGCGCTTCAGCACGGTCTCGGTCGCGGGCGCGTACTGGATCAGCTCCATGATGTCGTTGCGGTAGACGACCTTGCCGGGCGTCGCGGCGATGTTGACGCCGATCTTGAAGGCGCCTGGATCGGATTGCCGGATCTTGAGCTCGCCCCGGCCGGCCTCGATGTCCTCCGCCAGCATCTTCATGCCGCGCACCAGATTCTCGCCGTTCTGCTGCAGCGTCTCGCGCAGCAGTTCGGGATTCGTCGCGACGAAGTTGGAGGGCGAGAGCGCGCTGGCGATCTGCTTCACGTAGAAGCGCGCCTTCTCGCGGGTGTGCGGGTCGAGGTCCTCGGCCTTGTCGACCATCGTCTCGGCCCAGCGTGAGCCGATCAGATAGGCCTGCTTGACGAAGTCGAACATCGGATGCGCCGACCAGTCGGGGTCGGCGAAACGCGCGTCGCGCTTGTCCGGCTCGATCACGGGGTTGGCCGCCTCGCCACCCGCCCGCTTCAGCATCGTGCTCCAAAGGGTCATGAAATCGCCGGTCAGCGAGGCCTGCGCCTCGATGATCTTGCGCGGGTCGGAGACCCATTTCTCGGCGACGCGGCCCAGCGTCTTGACCATCTCGCTGGCTTCGTCGGCCTGGCCACCCTTGGCCTCGCCGCGCTCGATCGGCTTGAGATAGGCGGCGGTGACCTTGCCGTATTCCTCGACGAGGCGGCTCATGTTCTGGGCGAAGGCGTCGAGATCGGGCATCGGCATCTCGGCCGGGCTGGTCGTATCCCCGGACTTCTCCCCGGCTCGCCGGTCCATCGCGCTCTCCCCGTCGCACGTCTTCTAAGGGGATGCTGTCTGCTCCCCATTTTGGTCCTATTAAGGACGTAACGGATATCGACGACAAAGAGAATTCCGCAACGCGCCGGATCCAGCCATGCCGCAAGCCCGACACCCGTCCACACCACTCCTGCCGCTCCTGATGGTGGCGGGCCTGACGGTCGCTGCGGCGGGCTGCGCGGGCGAGGCCGGCAAGAGCGTGGCGGAAGCGGCCGGGATGGCCACCACGGCCGCCGAGCCCAAGCCCTTCGTGCGTGAAACCCGCCCCTCCGATCCCAGCTACATCCCGATCGGCTCGACCTTGCCGGTGAACCCGCTCTGCCAGGGCGATGCGCCACCCCCGCCATCCTTCGTCCCTGCCGGGCAGGCTGCGCATTTCACTTACAGGCCCGACGGCCGCAATCCGAACGAGGACTGCAAGCCTCGGGCGGAGTTCAAGAAGATCGAGGCTGAACTCGACGCGAAACGCACCGCCAACGAGGCCGCCGGCACCCGGGCCAAAAAGCTCGGCTCCACGCCCGCCCCCAAGCCCGCGACGCTGCCGACCGACTGAGCGCGCCCGCTCGACCGGCGCCCGCGACGCCCTCGCGGCAGCCGCCGATTGAATCTTGCGTTTTTCGTCCGCCCGTGACCAAAGATGCCGCCGGAGGCGCGCTGCGCGCAACGATCTGAATCACACGGGGAGGGCCCGGCACCGTTGGGGGTGCCCTCGCACGCCCTTCCGGAGACAAGGACGCCGGTGCGCCCGGCGAAGGAACCGTTCGAATGGCCGATTTTCACCGCATCAAGCGCCTGCCGCCCTACGTCTTCGAACAGGTCAACAAGATCAAGGCCGCCGAGCGCGCCAAGGGCGTCGACATCGTCGATCTCGGCATGGGCAATCCGGACCTGCCGGCGCCCAAACACGTCATCGAGAAGCTGGTCGAGACCGCTGGCAAGCCGCGCACCGACCGTTATTCGGCCTCCAAGGGCATCGGGGGCCTGCGCCGGGCCCAGGCGCATTACTACGAGCGCCGCTTCGGCGTGAAGCTCAACCCCGACACCCAGGTCGTCGCGACGCTGGGGTCCAAGGAGGGCTTCGCCAACATGGCGCAGGCCATCACCGGGCCGGGCGACGTCGTGCTGGTGCCCAATCCGAGCTACCCGATCCACGCCTTCGGCTTCCTGATGGCGGGCGGCGTCATCCGCTCCGTGCCGGCCGAGCCGACGCCGGCCTTCTTCCCCGCGCTCGAGCGGGCGATGATCCATTCGGTGCCCAAGCCGATCGCGCTCGTCACCTGCTACCCGGCAAACCCGACCGCCTATACCGCTTCGCTCGATTTCTACCGGGACCTCGTCGCCTTCGCGAGGAAGCACGAGCTGATCCTGCTCTCGGACCTCGCCTATGCCGAGGTCTATTTCGACGAGAACGACCCGCCGCCCTCGATGCTGCAGGTGCCGGGCGCGATGGACGTCACCGTCGAGTTCACCTCGATGTCGAAGACCTTCTCCATGGCCGGCTGGCGCATGGGCTTCGCCGTCGGCAACGAGCGGCTTCTGGCGGCGCTCGCCCGGGTGAAGTCCTATCTCGACTATGGCGCCTACACCCCGATCCAGGTCGCGGCGGCGGCTGCGCTCAACGGCCCCGACGATTGCATCCGCGAGATGCGCGACATCTACCGCAAGCGTCGCGACGCGCTGGTCGAGAGTTTCGGCAAGGCCGGCTGGGAGTTCCCGGCGCCGGCAGCCTCGATGTTCGCCTGGGTGCCGATCCCCGAAAAGTTCCGGCATCTCGGCTCGCTGGAGTTCTCGAAGCTCCTGATCGAGAAGGCCGAGGTCGCGGTCGCGCCGGGCATCGGCTTCGGTGAGCATGGCGACGACTATGTCCGCATCGCCATCGTCGAGAACGAGCAGCGCATCCGCCAGGCCGCCCGCAATGTCGGCCGCTTCCTCAAGGGTGCCGACCACACGCTGCACAACATCATCCAGATGCCGAAGGCGGGGTAGGGGGCGCGCAACGCGTCATTGCGAGCGCAGCGAAGCAATCCAGAAGCTGCAGGGCTCGAGGGCCCCTGGATTGCTTCGTCGCTTCGCTCCTCGCAATGACGGTAAGGGCTGCGCCGTTGGACTGGACCGCGACCCCGAAACATGGGAACCCGTCGCCACGGACGATCCGGTCCGGGATGGGGCTCCCAGGCACGATGTTCAGCAAAGGCCGTCTGCTCGCCGGTGGTGTGGTTCTCTTCGCGCTGGTCTGCCTCGTCAGCACCTTCGACTTCTCGCGGGGGCGCGTCCCCCAGACGAGCTCGCCGCTGATTTCGGATGTGCTCGCCGCGACCACCGCCCGCGAATGCGGCCGCGACGCGACCGAGGTGGTCGCCCGTCATCTGCCGCCGGGCATCGAGCAGGCGGCTGCGGAGGCAATCCTCGCCGCGGCCGTGATCGAGCCGCCGCGACCTTGGTTCTGGACGCCGGTGAACGAGACCGCCACGAGCTGGAACGGCGACACGCTCGAGGCGCTGCGCACCATCAAGATCACCGCCTTCGGCACCAATCTGCTGCGCATCCACATGACCTTTGGAGAGGGCAAGCTGCGTCGCCTGGCGGCCGAGGTCGTCTGCCGCTTCGGCTGAGCGCCAGTCGAGGCTTCGCCGTTGACTCGGCCGGCCCCCTCATGCGACGCCGCCGCCATGACCAGCGCCTCTGCCCAAACCCCCGCCACCCCCCTCCGCATCGGCCTTGCCGGGCTCGGAACCGTCGGCACCTCGGTGCTGCGCATCCTGCGCCGCCAGGAAAACGCGCTGAGCGAACGCTGCGGCCGCGCCATCCGCGTCACCGCCGTCTGCGCCCGCGACAGGACCCGTGATCGCGGCGTCGATCTCGGCGGGCTGACCTGGTTCGACGATCCCGTCGCGCTCGCGCGCTCGCCCGAGATCGATTGCCTGGTGGAACTGGTCGGTGGCTCCGAGGGCCCGGCCAGGGCCGCGGTCGAGGCGGCGCTTGCGGCCGGCAAATCGGTCGTCACCGCCAACAAGGCGCTGCTCGCCCATCATGGCGTCGCGCTCGCGACGCTGGCGGAGGCGAAGGGCGTCGCGCTCGCCTTCGAGGCCTCCTCGGCCGGCGGCATCCCGATCGTCAAGACGCTGCGCGAGGCGCTCGCCGGCAACACCGTGACGCGGCTCTACGGCATCCTCAACGGCACCTGCAACTACATCCTCTCGCGCATGGAGATGGAGGGGCTGACCTTCGAGGCCTGCCTGAAGGACGCGCAGCGCCTGGGCTATGCCGAGGCCGACCCGACCTTCGATGTCGAGGGCTACGACACCGCCCACAAGCTCGCCATCCTCACCAGTCTCGCCTTCGGCACGAAGATCGACGCCGAAGCGATTCATGTCGAAGGCATTTCCTCGATCACCCCGCTCGACCTGAAGATGGCCGACGAGCTCGGCTACCGGATCAAGCTGCTCGGCGTCGCCGAGCGGACGAAGTCCGGCATCGAGCAGCGCGTCCACCCGACCATGGTGCCGAAGTCGTCCGCCATCGCGCAGGTGATGGGCGTGCTCAACGCCGTCACGGTCGACGCTGATGCGGTGCGCGAACTCACCCTCGTCGGCCCCGGCGCCGGCGGCGACCCGACGGCGTCCGCGGTCGTCGCGGACATCGCCGACATCGCCCGCGGCACGGCGGGGCTGCCCTTCGGCCTGCCGGTCGCGCGCCTCGAGACCGCGGCGCGCACGCCGATGCAGCGCCACGAGGGCGGCTATTATGTCCGCCTCTCGGTGGTCGACCGACCCGGCGCCGCCGCCGGTATCGCCACCCGCATGGCCCAGGCCGACATCTCGCTGGAGAGCATCGTGCAGCGCCGCTCGGCCGCCGCCGCGGCGCAGGACCCGGCGGGGCGCTCGGGCACGCCGGTTCCGGTCGTGCTGATCACCTACGCCACGAGCGAGGCCGCGATCCGCTCCGCCCTGGCCCAGGTCTCGGCCGACGGCCATATCGCAGAAGCGCCGCAAGTCATCCGGATCGAACGGGATTAGGCTTCGGGCGTTGTTTGCGCCGTGACCGCTCGCCGCCGACCGCAAAACCAAAGGAAACCGCTCATGTCCGACGATCTCCGCATTTCCTCCTCCCAGATCATCGAGCGCTATCTCTCGATGGAACTGGTGCGCGTCACCGAGCGCGCGGCGGTCTCGGCAGCGCGGCTGCGCGGCCATGGCAACGAGAAGGCGGCGGACCAGGCGGCGGTCGACGCGATGCGCCGCGAGCTCAACCGCCTGCCGATCGACGGCGAGATCGTCATCGGCGAGGGCGAGCGCGACGAGGCGCCGATGCTCTTCATCGGCGAGCGGGTCGGCACCCGGCAGGGGCCGAAGGTCCATATCGCCGTCGATCCGCTTGAGGGCACCACGCTCTGCGCCAAGGACATGCCCGATTCGATCGCCGTGATGGCGATGGCGGAGGCCGGCAAGCTGCTCAACGCGCCCGACGTCTACATGGACAAGATCGCGATCGGCCCGGGCTATGCCCGCGGCATCGTCGATCTCGACGCCTCGCCGACCGACAACATCCATGCGCTGGCCAGGGCCAAGGGCGTCAAGCCGAGCGAGATCTCGACGCTGATCATGGACCGCCCGCGCCATGCCAAGCTGATCGAGGAGGTCCGCAAGACCGGCTGCTCGATCCGCCTGATCACCGATGGTGACGTCGCCGGCGTGATCTACTGCACCGAGCCGCACAAGACCGGCATCGACCTCTATCTCGGTATCGGCGGCGCGCCCGAGGGCGTGCTGGCCGCAGCCGCGCTGCGCTGCGTCGGCGGCCAGATGCAGGGCCGCCTGATCCTCGACACCGAGGAGAAGCGGGCGCGCGCCCTGACCATGGGCATCGCCGACCCCAACAAGAAGTACAGCATGGAAGAGATGGCCTCGGGCGACACGATCGTCTGCGCCACCGGCGTCACCAATGGCGGCATGCTGAAGGGCGTGAAGTTCGGCAAGGACGTGATCGAGACGGAAACGATCGTCTACCGCTCGATCACCGGCACGGTCCGCCGCATCCACGGCGAGCACCGCGACTTCGGCAAGTTCAAGCTGGATTGAGCCGAGGGCGGCGGCCAACCTGACCATGACGGCCGGGCTCGCCCGGCCGTTCTTCGTTGGAAACCATGACGAGCCGCCCGCCGCGGTTGACGAAAGCGCCCGCCTGCGCGACGCCCTGCGCCCATGAGTCTCATCCCCCCGCGTGCCTTTCTCGGCGTCACCCGGTCCGCGCTGGGCCGGCCCTGGCGCGACCGGCTCGACGCCGCCGGCCTTGGCCGCGCCGAGGCGCTGACGCAGCGCGAGGGCCTTCCCGACATCCTGGCGCGTCTCCTGGCCGGGCGCGGGGTCGAGCCGAGCGAGGCGCCATCCTTCCTCGAGCCGAAGCTGCGCGACCTGCTGCCCGATCCGGGAACGCTGATCGACATGGCACCCGCCGCGGAACGGCTCGCCCGCGCGGTCGAACGCGGCGAGCGTGTCGCGATCTTCGGCGATTACGACGTCGACGGCGCCTGCTCGGCGGCCCTGCTGGCGGGCTTCCTGACGCAAGCCGGCGCGCGCCCGCGCATCCATATCCCCGACCGCCTGATCGAGGGCTATGGGCCCAACGGCGAGGCGATCCGGCAGCTCGCGGCCGAGGGCGCGACCCTGCTGGTCACGGTCGATTGCGGCACGACCAGCCACGAGCCTCTGGCGGAGGCGAGGCGGCTCGGCCTCGATGTCGTCGTGCTCGACCATCACCAGGCGCCGGAGCGGCTGCCGGAGGTCGAGGCGCTGGTCAATCCCAACCGGCAGGACGATCTCTCGGGGCTGGGCCATCTCTGCGCGGCCGGCGTCGTCTTCCTGGCGCTGGTGGCGACCCGCGCCGAACTGCGCCGCCGCGGTGCCTGGGCCTCGCGCGGGGTCGAGCCCGACCTGCTCGCCGCGCTCGACCTGGTCGCGCTGGCGACGGTCGCCGATGTCGTGCCGCTGCAGGGCCTCAACCGCGCCTTCGTCCGCCAGGGCCTCGCGATCCTGCGCGGGCGCGCCCGGCCGGGGCTGGCGGCGCTGATGGACGTCGCCGGGCTCGACGGGCCGGTCCAGCCCTGGCATCTCGGCTTCCTGCTCGGCCCGCGCATCAATGCCGGCGGCCGCATCGGCGATGCCGGCCTCGGCGCACGCCTCCTGCTGACCGAAGACGAGATCGAGGCCCGCAGCATCGCCGCCGAACTCAACCGCCTGAACCAGGAGCGCCAGGAGATCGAGCGCCAGGCCGTGATCGAGGCGATCTCGCAGGCCGACCATGCGCTGATGCGCGATCCGGCGCTGGCCGTGCTGCTGGCGAGTTCGCCGGACTGGCATCCCGGCATCGTCGGCCTGGTCGCGGCGCGGCTCAAGGAGCGCTTCCGCAAGCCCGCCTTCGCGCTCGCTTTGAACGGGGAGGGCGGCGCGACCGGGTCGGGCCGCTCGGTCGCCGGTGTCGATCTCGGACGCGCGGTGCGTGCCGCCGTCGAGGCCGGGCTCGCGCTCAAGGGCGGCGGCCACGCCATGGCGGCCGGCGTCACGCTCGCGCCGGGGCAGGATGCGGTCTTCCACGCCTTCCTGGCGCAGCGGCTCGCAAGCGAGGTCGCGGCGGCAGGCGAATCGGAAGCCCTGCTCGTCGATGCCGCGCTCAGCGCCGGCGGCGCGACGCCGCGGCTGCTGGCCGAGATCGACAAGGCCGGCCCCTTCGGCCAGGGCAGCCCGGAGCCGGTCTTCGTCTTTCCCGCGCATCGCCTGACCGAGGTGATCGAGATCGGCAGCGGCGGCCATGTCCGCGTCAAGCTGAAGGGCGGCGACGGCGCGAGCGTGGGCGGGGTCGCCTTTCGCTGCGCCCAGGAGCCGCTCGGGCGCGCCTTGCTGGCCGCGCGGGGCGAGAGCGTCCATCTCGCCGCGACCCTGACCCTCAACCGCTGGGGCGGCAACGAGAAGGCGGAGCTGCGCGTCCTCGATCTGGCGCGCCCGGTCTGACGCGCCTGCTGGCCGTGGCCCCGCAGCCGAGATGGACGGCCCCGTGTCGCAGGGGCGGGGCGCAAAAACCGGAAGCCGGCGCTTGCGGAGCGCTAAGCCTGCCACTATACCTCGCCCCGCTTCGACACGGACCGCCCGCGGTTCGGAAGCCCGCGACCTTCGTCTATCGGTTAGGACACCAGCCTTTCACGCTGGGGAGACGGGTTCGACTCCCGTAGGTCGCGCCAGCCCTTCATGGGTGTCGCCGCTTCACGCACTTTCCAGTCTGCTCGTCCGCACGCCGCGGGGCTGTGCCTCGCCCGGCGCCGCGTTGACAGGCGCGGCGATGGCATGACAACACCGGGGCAGGGCGATGATCGACCGCGCGAGACGCGCCGATCGGGGCCCTTTCCGTGCGGAACAACCCGGACCGGCTCAGCGACATGACGACCCAGCCGAGCGCGCCCGGAGCGCAGGGACGAGGCGCAAGCGGCGCGGCGGGCTGGCTCCTGGCGCTGGTTCTGCTCGCACTGTTCGCCGCCGCTGCGATGCTGGCCCTGTCGCTGCCGCTGCGGCTGCCGCTCGGCGCCTTCTACTGGGATGCCGCCGTCTATCTCGACGCCTTCCAGCGCATCCATGTTGGCCAGATGCCGGCGGTCGACTTCTTCGCCCCGGTCGGGCCGGCGGGCTATTATCTCGGCGCCTGGTTGCACAGCGCCTTCCCGCTGGCGCAGCCGATGCTGCTGGTGAACTGGGCGATCCTGCCGCTTGTCCTGCCGCTGGCGCTGGCCGTGCTGCTGCAGCGCGACATGAAGGGGCTCGCGCTCGCGCTGGTCGTCCCGTTTCTGGTGTTCGCGGCCCTGCCGATCAACCTCGCCATCTTCTATCCCGTGCCCGGGCTCGATGGCTTCGGGACCTACAACCGCCACGCCGCACTGCTGCTGTACTGGCTCGTCGCCGCGCTGCTGTTCTGGCCGCCCTCGCGGACGAAGACGGCGCTGGTCGCGGCCTTCATGCTGGCGCTGGTGCTGACCAAGGTGACGGGCGCGGTCGCCGGCGCGATTCTGGTCGGATACGCCTGGCTCGCCGGCCGACTGCGGCTCGCGGATGCCGTCGTCGCGGCACTGGCCTGTCTCCTCGCGCTGGCGCTCATCGATCTCGCGACGGGGCTGATCAGGGCCTATCTGGCCGATATCCTGATGCTGCTGCGCCTCAACAGCGAGACGCTGCTGCCACGGCTGCTGACGGTGGCGTCCGCCAAGTTCGGCGTCGTGCTGCCGGCAGCCGCCCTGCTGGCGCTGCTCGTCTGGACCGGCTGGCGCGAGCGAGGGGCTCTCCCCCAGCGGGTGCGGGGCCTGATCGAGGGGCCGGCCGGCTGGCTGGCGGTCACGCTCTTCGCATTGGCTCTGTTCGAAACCCAGAACACCGGGTCGCTGGAGTTCGTCGCGCTCTGGCCGGTGCTCCTGCTCGTGCTGCGGCAGGAGCGCACGCGGCCCGGCGGATGGAGGCCGGCGGTCATGGCCCTGGCGCTCGCGGTGGCCCTGCCCAGCCTGCTGCTCGGCATCGAGCGCGGCGCGCGCGCGCTCGCCGGGGCGCGGGGGGATGTCGTTGCGCTGCCGGCGCCGGAACTCGGGCCGCTCGGCCGCGTCAGCCTGAAGCGCGGGCTGGCGGAGCGCGCCGGCTTCATGCTCGCCCTCTATCCGGCCCAAGCCGGACCCTACCGGGCCCTGGCCGAGGCGGGTTTCGAGCCGTCGGCGCTCTTCCATGCCGAGATCGACAGCCAGGCGACCTGGCTGCTCGAAATCCGCCAGGGGTTGCTCGCCCTGCGCGACTGGGAGGCGCGCGAAGGGCGCCGGCTGAACGGCGTCTTCACGCTCGATTTCGTCGATCCGTTCAACGCGCTGCTCGACCGCCGCGCCCCGCGCCTTGTGCCGATCGGGATCACGCCCGGGCGCAACCTGCCGCCGCCGACTCCCGAGGTCCTGGCCGCGCTGGCGCAGACGGACGCGATCCTCGCGCCCAAATGTCCGGTCACGCCGGGGCGCGCCGCGATTGCCGGGCACTACGCCGCCGCGCTGGTCGACCGCCCGGTCGTCGCGCTGGCGCCCTGCTGGGACCTCTATCCGAGGCCGAAATAGAGCGCGGAGTCCGGCGCCGCAGCACGCGGCCGCCCTTCGTCAGGCCTTGGCGCTGGTGAAGGCCTTGATCACGCGCATCAGCGGCTTCGGCTGGTAGCTCGCGTCGAGGGGCAGGGGACGGTTGGGCAGGCCATCCTTGCGGCTGAACCAGATCGGCACCCAGGTGAACTTGTCGGTGATGCCCCATGTCAGCACCGCCTCGGGCCGGCAGACATCGCCGATCGCCTGCAGGAAGGCCTGGGCGCGCGACGCCACGATCTCGTCGCGGATGGCGGGGTCGGGCGGCAGCTTGTCGTCGATGACGTCGAGCTCCGTCACCAGGATCGCCAGGCCCATGCCGTGCAGTTCGGACACGAAGCGCGAGAGACCCTCGCGGTCGATCTCCTTCTCGCCGGGCAGATGGCCCTGCAGGCCGATGGCGTGCAGTGGCGTGCCCCGGTCCTTCAACTCCTTGACCAGCCGCAGGAATGCTGTCCGCTTCGCCCGGCACTGCCCGGTCGGGTTCTCGAAGCCGAAATCGTTCAGCACGAGCTGGGCCTTGGGGTCGACGGCCGCCGTCCGGCGGAACGCCATGTCGATATGCTGCGTGCCCAGCAGATCCTGCCAGAGCGAGGGCCGCATCGGCTTGTCGATGGCGGGATTGTCGCTGATCGCCTCGTTGACGACGTCCCAGCTCGGGATGCGCCCCCTGTAGCGCCCGACGACCGTGTCGATGTGCTCGTAGAGCGCCCGCTCCGCCGCCTGCTTCGTGGTGATCGCCTCGGTCCATTTCGGCATGCCGGCATACCAGGCGAGGGTGTGGCCGCGCATCTGCATGCCATGGGCATCGGCGAAGGCGAGCAGGCGATCGGGATGGTCGAACACGAACCGATCCGCGGCGGGGCGCAGATCGAACCATTTCAGGCCTCCCTCGCCGACGAGAACCTGGCAGTGCTCGAGCACGGCGCGGCGATAATCGGGATCGTCGCGCAGCAGGTCGACGCGCATCGCGGCGCCGAAGGGGATCGCCGCGCGGGGCGTCGTCTTGGCCGGCGCCCGCGCCAGGGCCGGCAGCGCGCCGGCGCCCAGCCCGGCGCTCAGGCCTCCCAGGACGAACTGCCTCCTGCGCATCGCGGCCTCCCTCGGGGAACGAACCGGCGCGGTCCGCCGCATCCAGGCCGTCGGAATACCACAGAAATCGGCGCGAAAGCGGCGGGGGTCGGCTTCGCGTTATGGCATACTTAACGTCATCGGCGTCTGATGAGCCCGGTTGCGTCCGTTGCCGTTCCACCCTGACAGCGGCGCCAGACGAAAGCGCCGGCAGGGATCGATGGGCCGCAGACAGGCTTTCAACGAGCGATCGGATCGCGTCGCGCCCGGCGTCGTCGGGGCTCGCGCCTCTCGTTCCCGGCGCGCGCTGGCGGAGCGGTTTGCCGCAGGTCCGCGCGGATGACGGATACCCGCATCGCGTCACGGACCGGAGCTGTCCCCGGCGGCGCCTCGTCGCTGCTGCTCGTCGTCGTCTTCTGCTTCTTCTGGATCGGGCTCGCGCCCTTTCCCGATCCCAATGCCTCGGGCCTGCTGACGGCCTATGGCACGTCCTCGAACGTGATGAACCAGATCATGGTCGTGGGGCTGGCCGGTCTGGTCTTCCTGGCGCTCGCGAACCACCCGGCCCGCGGGCTGGTCCTGCGCTCCTTCGGCCCGCTCGCGGTGATCTTCTGCTGGCTTTTGTTCACCGCCCTGTTTTCCGACGTGCCCGCGACCGCGTTTCGGCGGATCGTCTATGCGATGCTGGTGTGCCTGTGCGCCAGCAGCGTCCTGCTGCTCCCCCGCGACAGCGACCAGTTCGGCAAGCTGCTCTGCATCTGCGTGCTCACGGCGGTGCTCCTGGCCTTCCTAGGGGTCTTCGCCTTGCCCCAGCGCGCCATCCACCAGGGCTCCGACGCGCTCGAGCACCAGCTCGCAGGCGCCTGGCGCGGGCATTTCGGCCACAAGAACGTCGCCGCCGCCGCGATGGTGTTCGCGGTCTTCTTCGGTATGTTCTTCATGCGGACCAGGGCGGTCTGGCAGGGGGCTGTGATCGTCGCCTGCGCCGGGGTGTTCCTGCTGAATGCGGGTGGCAAGACCTCCGCCGCCATGCTGCCGGCGATCCTCGCCGTGGCCTGGCTGTTCGAACGGATCGGGCCGTTGCGGGTCGTGTTCCTGCTCGCCTGCCTCGCGGCGATGAACTACCTGCTGCTCTCGGCCGCGGTCTCGCGCGAGACGCAGGACCTGCTCGTCTCCTGGGGGATCGACCCGACCTTCACGGACAGGGCCTCGGTCTGGCGGCTGGCGCTGGGCGCCATCGCGGAGCGGCCGCTGCTCGGGCACGGATTCCAGGGCTTCTGGCAGATGGATTCGCTCGTCTATGGCGAGGAGGCCGACACCAGCTGGGCGGTGACGGCGGCCAATGCCCATAACGGCTATCTCGACCAGGTGATCAGTGGCGGTTTTCCCTTGCTGGTCATGATGATCCTCTGGCTCGTCGTCCTGCCCTGTCACCATATCGGACTGGCGTTCAAGCGGGCGCAGCATCCCGATCTCGCGCGGCTGTTCATGCGCTGCTGGCTCTTCATGCTGTTCCTATCCTGCCTCGAGAGCCCATTTTTCGACAATCGTGGTCCGGTCTGGTTCACCATGCTGATCTCCGTCTTCGGGCTGCGCATGCTCGCTTACGGAAATTTGAGGCCGTCGGTCTATGCGCGGACCGGGCCCGCTCCCGGTTCACAACCCGATCCGGATGGCAAGGCGGCCTGAGCGTGTTCTCATGATCGATCGTCAGCAGCGCCCCATGCCCGTCGAAGCCGTCATCTGCATCCCGACCTTTCGTCGCCCGGACTGGCTGCGGCGCACGCTGGCCTCGGTTGCGGCCCAGCAGGGCGATGTCGCCTACGCGGTCGTGGTCGTCGACAATGACGGCGCCGACCCGGTCGGAGCGACGCTGGCGAGCGAGGTCCTCGGCGCGACCGCGCTGCCCCACGCGGTCGTCGTGGAGCACCGGCAGGGCAACTGCCATGCCATCAACCGGGCCTTCGAGGTCGCGCTCGCGACCTATCCCGATGCGCCCCATCTGCTGATGATCGACGACGACGAGATCGCGCTGCCGGGCTGGCTGCAGGCGATGGTCGGCCTCGCCCGCGAGCGCGGCGCGGATCTCGTCGGCGGTCCGGTCATCCGCCAGTTCGAGGTCGAGCCGGATGGCAGCGTGATGCGGCACCCGCTCTTTGTCTCCATCGACGGCGAGACCCGCCGGATCGACCAGCTTCACGGCTCGGGAAATTGCTTGATCCAGCGGCGCGTCTTCGAGAGGCTGCCGGCGCCCCCCTTCGACGTCCGCTTCAATTTCCTCGGCGGCGGCGACATGGAGTTCTTCACCCGCTGCCGGCTCGCCGGTTTCGAGACCTGGTGGTGTGCGGAAGCGGTGGCGCATGAGTTCGTCGCGAGCGGCCGGACCACGGCTTCGTTTCTGATGAAGCGCTCGCTGCGGACCGGCAGCATCAACTACATGATCGACCGGCTGCACCGGCCGCTGCCGGTCGCGCTGGCGAAGAACGCCGCCAGCCTCGGGCTCGGTGTGCTGCGCGGGCTCGGCGTGCTGCTGCGCACCGGCTCGCCGCTGCTGGCGAGCCATCCGCTGCTGATGCCGGTCGGCCGGGTCGTCGCCAGCCTCGGCCTGCTGCCGAAGCCCTACCGTTCGTCCACCTAGCGAGCCCGGCTCAACCGCGAAGCAGCGCCGCCCGGATCGTCGCCACGGATGTCTGGGTATGGGACTGGATGGTCAGGCCGAACTGGTCGGGACGCATCTGCCCGATCAGCGCGCTGACGCCCCGCTCGTCCAGCGCGGGGCCGGACCAATAGGTCAGGCAGGGCGAGGTTTCGACCCGCTCATGCCGCTCTTCGAGGGCCGGATCGTGCGAGACCGCGGCGCCATAGGTCAGATATTCCGAGAAGTGGCGCTGGCAGGCCAGGACCCGCCACCAGGGCCGGCCATTCACCGCCTCGATCCGGTCCGCCATCGCGCGAACCGTCGTGCGGTCCCAGGTGATCATCGGCCCGATATAGTCGTCGCCCGGCAGGGGCGGGGTGACGAGGCCCAGGGCCTTGTGGGCATTGTCCCGCCAGCGCACATGGCGCGGCTGGTCGGAGGTGATCGCGCGGCGGCGGGTGAAGAGCGGCACGCGGGTGGCCGTGGCGAGGCCCGACAGGTCCGCCGGGCGGCAGAAGCAAATGTCGGAGTCGATACAGATCACCCGCTCGGCCGGCTGGGACAGCGTCACCGCGAATTTGCGCAGCTGCTGGAGATGCCAGCCATAGATCGGCAGTCCGAGCCCGGGGCGCCAGAGATAGCGCCGCCCCCGCCAGTGCCCGGCCGTCCAGAAGCGCGGCAGCAGCGCCGAGGTCGCGATCACCTCGCGCTTCGGCCCGGCAAGCGGCGCAAACAGCCCGTAATCCGCGTCGTCCACCACGATGAAGTGCCGGGCATAGCCCGTGCAGAAACGGTCCATCGTGTCGCAGAGCAGCCTGCACCGCTCGAGATCGCCGTGATAGCTGGGCGTCACGACGGAAAGGTCACCGATCATCTGCCGTCCCTTGCCGGCGAAATCCTCGCCCCGCGCGCGCCGCGACGCCGCCACAGGGCGATCCGTTAACGCGACAATCCTAATTTGACGTTGCACCCTTCCCGGACCGGACGGCCCTTCCGAGCATGTCGAAGCGTTATCTCATCCTCCGCTCGGCGGCGACGGAGACCTGCGGGGTCGAGGAGTTCGCGCGGCAATTGGCGCAGCGCCTGCCCGGTCCAGCGGAGACCTGGGTCCTCGGCGAGGGCTTTGGCCGGTTCCTGATGCGGCTGCGCGCGGTCGACGGCATCGTCCTGAACTTCCCCGTCGTCGCCTGGAAGAGGAAGCTCGTCTGGCCGGCGCTGACGGCGCTCGCCGCCCGGCTGCGCCGCCGGGAGGTGCTGGTCGTTCTGCATGAATGGGCGGCGCTCGACTGGAAGCGCAGGCTCGTGCTGGCGCCGGTCGTGGCGCTGGCCAGCCGGATCGTCTTCTCGGCGCCGGAGATCGCCACCGAATTCGGCCACAGCCCGCTGTCGCGCGTCGCGACGGACGGCCGCGACGTCATTCCGATTCCGCCCAACCTCCGGGCGCCGCCGCAACGGCGCGCCTCCGCCGCGAGCCGGCGGCTCGACGAGGAGCGCGCCAGGGGGCGCATCATCCTCGCCCAGTTCGGCTCGATCTACCCGAAAAAGCAGTCCAAGGCGGTTCTGCAGGTTGCCGAGCGGCTGATCGCGCGCGGCCATGACGTCTTCACCGTCTTCATCGGCTCCTTCATCAAGGGCAGCGACGATGTCGAGCCGGAGTTCTGGGGGAGCGTGCAGGCCACCGGGCTGAGCGACCGCGTGCTGGTGACCGGCTATGTCGGCGACGAGGCCGAGCTGTTTGCCCTGTTCGAGGCGGTCGATGTCTTCTGCTACGTCTTCGCCGAGGGCCTGACCTCGCGCCGCGCCAGCGTGCTGGCCGCCGCCCTGTTCGGCAAGCCCGTCGTCGTCAACGCGCCGGCTGCGGCCGATGCGCTGCAGCACCACAGCCTCTACCTCAAGCTGATCGAGACGGGCATCGTCCGCCTCGTCGCCATCGACGCCGATGCCGACAGCCTGGCGGAGGCCGTCCTGAGCGCGACCACCGACGCGCCGGCACCGATCGACCTGACCACCGAGCTCGACAGGCTGTGGCAGGTCGCCGGAGACGTCATCGTCCGTCGTCGAGGCGACTGAGGCCGTCGAGTGCCCGATGAGCGGCACCAGGGCCGGCTCGCCTCACTGCGAATGTCTCAGGATCTGCCAGAGCGCCACGAGGTTCGTCCGGAGATAGCGGCCGAGCAACCGGCGCGGCTCCAGCATGGTGCGGTAGGCCCACTCCAGGCCGGCGGCCTGCATCCACTGCGGCGCCCGCGAATTGCGCCCCGAGAGGAAGTCGAACAGGCCGCCCGAGGTCTTGATGACGCCGACTCCGCGCAGGCGGTCGATATGGCGGGCGACGAAACGCTGTTCGAGCGGCACGCCGAATCCGATCCACAGAATATCCGGCCGCAGGCGGGCGATCTCGTCGACGATCGCGATCTCCTCGTCCGGGGCGAAATAGCCCGAGCGGGCGCCGGCGAAGACGAGCACGGGATAGGCCTGCCGGATTCAGATCCGTCGTCGCGACGCGCTCGCGCAAGGGCACGCGCGCCACGAGCGACGACAGGCGAACCATCGGCATGCCGTCGGGATGGATCTGGTCGGCCGCGAGGAGAAGCGCCCGGAACGCCGGGTCGTGCCGCGCCAGAGCGATGACCTGACCATTCGCCGAGGTCGAGTAGAACGGCCGCTGCTCCTGGCCGCGGGCGCGCAACGCGATCTCGACCAGGCCCTGCGCCGAAGCCTTGCGGTCGAGCGTCGTGACCGGCAGCCCGCCGATGATCGTCACTGGTCCGCCTGTGAGGGGTTCGATGCCCGCTTCGCTGCTGTCCATCTCGACTCGCGACCTCCGCCCGCGGCTTGATCGCATAGGGGGGCAGGGGTTTCCATCACCGCCCTCGGTTATCGCTAACGGCAGGGCCGTGGCGGGGCCGGGCGCCTCGCCGGGGTCAGGCGCCGGCTGCGCGCGCCCGCAACTCGCCCGTCACGCCGCGGAACTGACGGGTCAGCGGCTTCTCGACGACGCGATAGACAATCGCGGCCACGAGCAGGGCAAAGAGCGCGGCGACGACCGGATAGGCCCATGTCACATCGAGTCCGGATCGCGCTCCCAGCCGGCTGAAGACGGCGGTGACCATGGGCAGCGCGATCACATGGGTCAGATAGAGCGAATAGGACATGTCGCCGAGGTGGAGGCCGGGCCGGAAGACCGACTGCCGGGCGCGGGCCTCGAACTGGAGGCTGCCCAGCACGAGCAGCAGCGCGGGAATACCGGACGCCAGGGAGCGGGGCAGGGCTGAACCGGCCATCCACAGCACCGAACCGATCGACAGGGCGATCAGACACGCGCCCATGGCCGCGCCCAGCGGCCTGCGATGTGTGAACAGATAGCCGGCCAGCAGCCCGAACAGGAACTCGAGGACGATGTCGTTCCCGTAGAAGGCGACGGCCGTCGTCGGCTGCGAGACCTGGACGGCGACGAGGACGCCGATGACGATCGCCGAGGTCAGCAGGATGCGGAACCGGCGCGGCGCCAGAAGGCCGATCGCCACGGCGATGTAGAAATACATCTCGTAGTTGAGCGTCCAGCCGGGGATCAGCACCGGCCAGAGGCCGGGATAGGCTGGATTGGGCCAGGGGAGAAACAGCAGCGACGCGAGCACATGGTTGGCCTCGAGGCTCGTGCTGGCGAGCATGCTGGGCACGACAGAGGCCGCAGCGACGATGACCGCCGTGATCGCCCAGTAGAGCGGCACGATCCGCACCGCCCGCCGCATCAGGAAATTCAGCGGCCTGGCATCGAGATCGATCGCCGCGACATACATGATGAAGCCGCTGATCACGAAAAAGATGTCGACGCCCCAGTTGCCGATCTCCGCCCAGGGCAATCCGGCTCCCGGGGAAAGTCTGGCGATCTGCGTATCGAGGTGGGTGTAGACCACCAGCGCCGCCGCGAGCCCGCGCAGATATTGGATCACGATCACCATCGGGACACGATCCTTACCGCCGAAAGACCGGCCCAGCGAGATGAGGGGTGCCGCTGCACGGCAGGCGACGCAGGGGAATGCGAGAATTCACGTGGCTGGGCGCCGAGTGGAGGGGCGTAGGGGCAGCCTGTCTCGGAGTGAGTGTTCTGAGCCACGCGTGGCAGATCCTTCTGGATAGAGACCGCATCACGCTTTGCGGGTCAGGCCTGATAGCCTTTGGCCGGGTACATCTCCACAATGTCTTCGCATTAGCGTTAGCGCCGCCACCGGGCAGGCGCGGCGGAGCGCGTGCCGACCGAAGGCCGGATGGTCGCGACTTGACGACCTTCCGGCCGACGTCGACTGTCCGGCTTCCGTCCGGACCCGATCATGCCGACACCCTTGCCGCCTTTCGATCTGGACCTGCTGAGGAGCTTCGTCGCGATCGCCGATGCCGGTGGCTTCTCGCGCGCGGCCGAGCGCATCGGCCGTACCCAGTCCACCATCTCCCTGCAGATCAAGCGGCTCGAGGCCGGGCTCGGCCAGGTCCTGTTCCGGCGCGAGGGCGGCCGCGGCGGGCGCACCCTGCTGACGCCGCAGGGCGAGGTGCTGCTGAGCTATGCGCGCCAGATCCTGCATGTCAGCGACGAGGCCCGCGCCCGGCTGATGGAGCCGGAGGTCGGCGGGATCGTCCGGCTCGGCACGCCCGAGGACTTCGCGACGGTGCATCTCGCCGATGTGCTCGCCCGCTTCGCCCGGACTTATCCGCAGGTCGCGCTCGCGGTGAACTGCGACTTCACCGTCAATCTGCTCGATGGCTTTGCGAAGGGGCAGTACGATCTCGTGTTGTTCAAGCGGGCCCTTCAGTCGGGGCAGGGGGAGGCCGGCGCGCCGGATGGCGGGACCGGCGTCTGGCGCGAAACGCTGGTCTGGGTCGCCGGGCCGCGGTTGGTCCTGCCGCCGGCCGGGCCGCTGCCGCTCGTGCTGGCGCCAGCCCCGGACGTCTATCGCCGGGGCGCGCTGGCGGCGCTCGACGCGGCCGGGCGCGGCTGGCGCATCGTCCTCACCAGCCCTAGCCTCGCAGGTCTCCAGGCGGCGGTGCGGGCAGGGCTCGGCCTGACCGTGCTGCCGCGCGAGATGGTTCCGCCCGATCTGGTCGTGCTCGGCGAGGCCGAGCACCGGCTGCCGGTCCTGCCGGCGACGGCAATCGTGCTCTACCGCGCGCCCGGCGCCCGCTCGCCGGCCGCGGACCGCCTCGGCGACCATATCGTCCAGTCGCTCGAGGCCGCGGCGGCGCGAGGCTGAGAGGCCGGCCGCGATCCCGGCTGGACCCCTCGATTGAATTGAAAAATTCAATCGATAAGATTGTCGATCTCGTATTCCTTCAATGGAAACTTGGCGCTATCGGCAGCGGCCTCCCATCAGGACCCGCCGATGACCTCGCTGCAACTCGCCGCCGCCAATTTGTTCTCCCCGATGACGCTCTGCTTCGTGCTCGGTGGCTTTGCGGCTCTCGTGCGCAGCGATCTGCGCCTGCCGGAGCCGGTCTTCACGGCGCTGTCGATCTATCTGATGCTGGCGATCGGGCTGAAGGGCGGTGCCGATCTCGCCACCGTCTCGCCCGCCGAAATGGCGCTCCCGATCCTGGCGGCGCTGGCCCTGTCGGTCGTGATTCCGCTCTGGTGCCATGTCGCGCTGCGGCGCCTCGCCGGGCTGGGCGCGCGCGATGCGGCGGCGCTGGCGGCGCATTACGGCTCGGTCTCGGCCGTCACCTTCCTCGCGGTCCTGGGCTATCTCGACAGTGTCGGCATGACCTACGAGCCGACGGTCACGGCCCTGCTCGCGCTGATGGAGGCGCCGGCGATCATCGTCGCGCTCCTCCTGGCCGGCCCGGCCCAGAAACAGGGGCAGCCACTCGGGGCCGTGCTGTCGCAGATTCTCGCCAGCAAGAGCATCGTCCTGCTCTTCGGCGGCCTCGTGATCGGCCTCGTCGTCGGTCGCGAGGGGCTGGTGCCGGTCAAGCCGCTCTTCGGGGACCTGTTTCGCGGGCTTCTCTGCCTGTTCCTGCTCGATCTCGGCCGGCAGGCGATGGAGCGGGCCGGCGCCTGGCGCGAGAACGGCCTGAAGCTCGCCCTGTTCGCGCTGCTCGCGCCCGTCATCAATGGCGGTCTTGGCCTTACGGCCGCCTGGCTCGCCGGCATGTCCCAGGGCGGCGCCGTCGTGCTGGCGACGCTCGCCGCCAGCGCCTCCTACATCGTGGCGCCGGCAGCCGTGCGCATGGCCTTGCCCGACGCCAATCCCGGCCTCTACCTGACGGCCTCGCTCGCCCTGACCTTCCCCTTCAACCTCATTCTCGGCATCCCGCTCTATGCCGCGATGGCCGCGGCCCTCTATGGCTGACGAGCGGGGATCAGACGTCGCGCACAGCCTGGATGCCGATGCGCAGGGCCGCCAGCGCGGCGGTGACCGAGGCCAGCAGCGCCGCGCGAGCATTGAGGATCTGGGTGCGGTTGAGGACCGTCACCAGCCGGTTCATGTCGGCCGCGTCCAGCTCTTCCAGCCGGCTGATCCGTCTCAGCCGCTGGCGGCTGGCGAGCCACCAGACCGCTGACGAGGCGAGGGCGCAGAGTCCGATCAATCCATCGAGCAGAACGATCAAGGCAGGCCGGCTCCGTGCCTCAGGCTCTCGCCAGGGCGGCGAAGGCGCCGGTCGCCACCGGATCGACCCCGAGCTGCCGGCAGATCTTCACCAGCGCCGACTGCTCCTCGACGATGTAATGGCCATCCGCCTCGCCGATCAGGCGGCAGGTCTCGACCAGGGCCTGGGCGAAGCGGGTCTTGCCCTCGAGCCGGGCGATGGCCGTCAGGGCCGCCCGCTCGCCGGTCGAAGGGTCGATCTCGAAGCGGGCCGTGGCGTGCTCGAACTCGGCCAGCAACTCGCTGCGCGAGCGTTCGTCGACCAGCCCGAAGCGCGAGAGTGACGCCGCCATGCTGTCATGCTCGGCCGGGCGCACGACGCCATCGGCATAGGCGATCAGGGCGCAGGCGGCCGCGATCGTCTCGATCTGCAGGCTGGCCTCCTCGTCGTGCCAGAGGTCGAGATCGCGCTTCAGATCGGCCTGCGTGCGGTGGGAACGGGTCGGCATGGGTCAGGATCTCCAGCTCTTGAGGGGACGCAAAGGCGGGCGGCGGCGCGCCAGGAAACGGTTGGCGAGGCCGATGAAGCCGAGGATCAGCACCGCGCCGAGCGCCCAGATGATCAGGACGATGATCTCGCTGGCATTGCCGAGGCTGCGGAAGGCCCAGGACAGTGTCTCGACGATCTCGGGCACCCCCGAGACCTGGTCGGCATTCGCCGCCGCCCAGTTGCTGGTCCAGTCGAGCAGCGCATGGCCGCCCCAGGCGACGAGGCTCCAGAGCCCGAGCACGA
>NCCO01000202.1 GCA_002279705.1 Allobosea sp. 12-68-7 | reverse complement strand
CGCTTGCCATCCGGCGCGAAATCCACGCCAAAGATGCGGCCCTGCATCGCTGGGAATTTGCGGATGAGATTCGCATTGTCGCCAATCACACGCTTGGTGATGCGCTGCATGCGGTAGATCGCAGGCACACCGTCGGTGCCGCCGATGAGCACCTCGTTGCGCAGCGGATGCCGCGTCAGCACCTGCACCCCGCCCTTCAGCGCACCGGGGGTAATCGAGGTGACGTTGTCCACAAAACGCTGTGTGGCCACTTCGGTGAGCTTCACGCTCATGTCACGTCCGCAGGAGACGACATGCTTGCCATCCACCCCCCAGACCGTGTCGAGCACCCAGTCACTGTGACCGCCCATGAAAAGTGTTTCCTTGCCCGTGGCGACATCAATCGCACGCACCGCATTGTCACCGCAGCCGAACGCGAGGAATTTGCCATCCGGCGACCAGCTTGCTCCATACAGCGTGTCAAAAGTCAGCGACTTCGAGAGTTCCAGCTTCTTCGCCGCCACATCCCAGATCTGGATTTCGCCCATGCGCGCCGGGCTGCCGCCAGTCAATGCGATCTTCTTCCCATCGGGCGACCACGCCAGCTTCTGGATGCGTTCCGCCAGACCGACGAGACGCGCCACGATGCCGCTGCCATCCGCCTTGTGCACGAGCACTTCATGATAACCCGCCACCGCGATCATGCTGCCGTCCGGCGAATATTCAATCGAGGTGATGGCCGGTGCCTTCACATACACCGGCGGGTGCGCCATGTCATATTGCGCCTTGGCCGAGGCCGGCGTGTCATCCTTAGCACCCTCAGCGATCCAGCGCTCGATCAGCGCGACCTGCGTTTCATGGAGCGGGTCGGCCTTCTGCGGCATCTCCACCTTGCCCTTTTCATCCGGTTTGATCAGCTTCAGCAGATTGGATTCCATCGCCTTGCCCGGCACCACCGCATGGCCTTCCTCTCCCCCTTTGAGCAGCGCCGCGAACTCCGTCATGATGTAGTCGCCCTTCTTTTTCGCCGGCTGGTGGCAGCCATTGCACTGCGCCTGAAAGATCGGGCGGATGTGCTTGTAGAAGGAGACCGGCTTGTTCGGGTCGATGCCCTCGTCCTTCTTCGGCGGTGCGGCATGCACGGCGGCGGCGAGGAGGAGTGCAGGAATGAGGAGACGTGTCTTCATGGGTTGGCGGGCGTTTTTTGACAAAATCAGGGCAGCCCAGCACAACGCCGGTCCAACGTGCCGTCTTGCGCACCGCCCACCCTAGGGCGGGATCGTCCATGCTCAGAGCGGAGAATGACGGGCTGTTGCCTCTCCACGAAGTCTCCCCATGGTGGACACCCTGATGCTCCCCGAATCTCTCAGCACCCGACTCAGCCGCAGCGTGTCGGCGGATTTTTTCCGCCCCCTCGCCCGGCCCTCCGCGCCGGTGTACGTGGACTGCGCGGACCGACTGGTCGAGGAAGCCGGTGAAGCCGGACGACTCTCCCAGCGCGAAACCAACGAGATCATCCGCGAAGTAATCGCCCGCCATCCCCTGTCCCTGCTGTCCGAAGATGAGGGCGCTGCCCTTCGCGATGCCCGGCAGCGCGCAGGCCAGTTTTTCAATCGTCTCATCGCCGCCGGCTGGCTGGAAGATCAGACTCTCGGCCTGCATGAACGCTGGGCCGTCATCACCCCCGGCCTGCGCCCTCTCCTGCGCATGCTGCGCGACCTCGCCGAAGATCGCGTGGCCGAGTTGAAGACCTTCGCCGATACCCTGCGCGGCCTCTGCCAGACCCTGGAGGAGCGTGGTGTCCTAGATCCAGTGCTCCAGCAGCCGGATCAACTCCGCTCCACCGTCACCGACCTCTCGCAGCGTCTCGAACGCGCCATCGAGCAGCTCCATGCCGTGGAAAAAATCGTCACCAGCTTCGAGCAGCGCCAGCGCCAGAGCGCCACCGCCGCCGACACGCTGAGCCTCCTCTACGAGGAGTTCGGCCAGGGCCAGCACATGGTCTGCTACGATGCCCTGCGCCGCGGCGGCCTGCTCATGCGCATCGAACAAGCCCGCAGCACCATCGCGGAGCGCCATGATGATCCGCTCATGCGCGAGCGCCTCTCCGAAGGTCTGCGCGAGCACTACGGCTACGACTCCACCGAGTCCTACGACCTTGCCGTCTCCCTGCTCACCCGCCTCGACCGTGATCTCGGTGGCCTGAAGCGCCGCGCCGAGGCCATCGACCTGCGCATGGCCGCCTTCAACCGCCTCAGCCAGCAGCGCTACCGCTACCAGACCGAGCTGCGCGGCCGCCGTCCGGAGATCATCAAAGCCTACTGCGACGCCATCAACACCGCCCACGCCGGCGGTCGTTTCTCCGATCTCGGTGCCAAACCCGCCGACTTCGCCCCCCGCTGTGTCGAAACCCGCTTCTTCTTCGGCACCGAGTCCCTCTACAAACCCCGCCGCACCAAAGCCCCCGTCGATCTCACCTTCGGCCAAAGCGGAGCTGTCAAACAAAGCGAAGACGATGTCCTCGCCGCCTGGAAAGAACGCCAGCGCCTCGCCCTCACCCCCCAGCGCGCCGCGCGCCTCGTCGCCAAGCTCATCCCAAATAAAAAAGGCACCACCAGTACCGAAGACATCCACCTCGAAACCACCGACGACCTCCTCGATCTCCTCGCCGTCGTCGCTTACGAACACGCCCCCGCCCTAGCCGGCAAACGCATCCGCTGGACCGTGGACGGACTCCGCCGCCGCAACGGCCTGGAACCCCACATCATTGAGCACGACACCCATGCCGGCCATCGCATTGAGAGGTTTGGCATCACAAGAGAAGGTTGAGGAAGCATCCAAGCCCCTCCATCATCTGCGCCCCCATGTCCGCCTCCACCTCCGATCCCCTCTGGCCACGCTCCTTTTGGAGTGATGTGCCGGATGCTGACCGCGCCGCGCTGCGCGAGGTGCTGGCGGAGCTGCTCGGCCGTGGCGTGCTGCTGGGCGATGAGGGCAGCGGACGCGAACTCTACATGCTGGCACGCGATCACTACCGCACCCATGTGGAGGATTACCTCGCGCCTCTCGCGCTGGAGCTGATCGTTGATGACGAAAATTCGCTGCTGCAGGCCAGGCCTCGCACGGAGTCCTGCCTGCTCCTCGGTCGTTTTGACAAGGACGAGACCCTGGTGCTGCTCGCGCTCTGGCGGTTGTACGATGATGAAATCAGCACTGGCAGCCAAGAGGCCGTCATCGTCACCGTGGATCAGCTCTGGGCCGCACTGAAGGTGTATTTCGACAAGGTCGCCACGCCGGAAAAGTCTCAGATCGAGTCCTGCCTCGTGCGTCTGCGCCGGCATCGCCTCGTGCGCACGCTCAAGCCTGAGGGCATGACGCAGGCCGGGGAAATGCAGATCGAGATCCTGCCCAGCCTCTCGCGCGTGATCCCCTTTGATGACATCGCCGCATGGCAGTCGCGTGTGGAGACATTTCAGCCGCCCAAAGACGGCAGCTCCATTGAGGAGGTGCCCGCATGAGCCAGTCGCGCATCACCTTGAGCCGCATTCTCGCGGTCAACTGGTACGGCTACCGTCAGATCATCGACGTCTCCGGCCTCTCCCTCATCACTGGTGCGAATGGCAGCGGCAAAAGCGCGCTGCTCGACCTCATCCAGTTCGTCATGCTGGGCGAGCAGCAGAGCAAATTCAACAAAGCCGCCGCCGGCGCAGGCAGCGGGCGCAGCCTGCGTGGCTACTGCCTCTGCGATACGAACACCACGGGTCGTGACGGCCACGAGCGCTACCTGCGCCCCAGCAGCGTCACCCTCGCCGCACTCGAGTTCACCTGGCCCACGAAACCCGGCGAAGAAGAGCCTCGCCGCGAGACCTGGGGTGCGCGCATCGAATACGAAAGCCCCACCGCCAAGCCCTCGACCATCTGGTTCTGCGCCGGTCGCCGCCTCGCCTGGCAGGACTTCCTCAACAGCGAAGCCGGACCCCAGGCCATGCAATTCCTCCCCGAGGACGAGTTCCGCACCCGCGTAAAGCGCGAGCTCGACGGCGACGTTTGGGATCGCCAAAAAGCCTACCTCGATGAGATGGCCATGCGCAGCCACCTCGGCTTCGATCCCGAGCAGATGGGCAAGACGCTCCCGCGTGCTATGGCCTTTGAGCCCGAGAGCAACTTCGAAAAGTTCGTGCGCGAATTCCTCCTCGAACCTGGCATGCCCGATGTGAAGGCCGTGAAAGCCAGCGTCGATGCCCACCGCCGCGCCCAGGAGCGGCTGGAGAAGATGCACGATCAGCTCGAGCGCCTGAAACGCATCTCCACGCATCATCAGGACTGGATCAATTCAAAGCGTGAATCCGCGCTCTACACCCACCTAAGCGATGCTTTGAAGCATGAGGAAGCACTGGAAAACCTCCAGCGCAGCCGTGCCGAACTGGACGAAAAACAAGCGGACTACGAGGACAATCGCAAAACGCACGAGCAAACCCTCGAAGAGCGTGACCGCCTGCGCCGCTCGGTGGAGGCAGCCCGTGCAGCCCTCGGCGACAAAGCCGTGCGCATGGAGGAAAACGACCGCCGCCGCCGCGAAGTGTCCAAAGAGATCACCCGCCTCGAAGCTGCCGCCACGAGCCTGCACGAACAAATCCGCTCTCACCTGCGCCACTGGCAGGACTGGACGCTGCACGCCGCTCGCCTCGGCCTGCAAGACACCACCGATGCCTCCGCTGCCATCTCCGGCATGCAGAGCAAAGACGAAAGCAAAGCCCTCGCTGCCGCACGTGATTCCTCCCACGCCTTCATCAAACTGCGCGACGAAGCCATGGAGCAGCTCCGCCCCGTCGAAGCTCGTCTGGCCGAACACGAGATGCGCAAGTCCGCGCTGCACAAAGACCTCACGCAGCTCCGCGAAGGCCAGGCATCCCCTTCTCCTCTGCTCAATGCTTTGCTGTCTCGCGGTCAGAAAGCCGTCGCGCTGGGCCGTGTCGTGGAAGTAAAACCCACGGCCGAAAAATGGTGGCCGCTGCTGGAGAGCGTCCTCGGCATGAACCGCCGCGCCGTCATTCCCGAAGACTTCCGCGCCGCCTGGGATCAGGCCCAGCAGACACCCAGCCCGAACGAACTTCTCATCCACCCCGAGGAAGCCGCCAAAACCACCGCGAAGGTTGAGAAAGGCTCCCTGCGCGAGATGCTGGAGACCCAGCACCCGGTCGCGGGCAAAGTGCTCGATCACCTCCTCGGCGGCATCGTGGCTGTGAACAAAGCCTCGCAGCTCGACAAGCACGAACGCGCCCTGTCACTCGACGGCTGGCTCAAAGACCCGCCGCGTCGTGTTCGCCTCACGCCGGAAAAAGAACTCACCCTCGGCGAGGAAGGCCTGCGCCGTCTCCGCGATGTGCGTGAAAACGAACTCCGCGAGACCGACGCCGTCATTGAAGAAGTGCGCCAGGATCGCGATGATCTCCGCGCCTTTGTGAATCGCGGCATGGAGTGGCGACTCGATCGCTTCACCGTACCAGACGGTGCAGACGAAGTGCCTCTGCTACCCAAATTTCGCAAAGAACTCGGCGAACTCCAGGCCACCTGGGATCTGCTGGCCACACCAGACAACGTGAAGGCCATGGAAAACCTTCGCGTCGAAAACG
>NCCO01000201.1 GCA_002279705.1 Allobosea sp. 12-68-7 | reverse complement strand
TCATGCCGCCCTCCCCTCGACGACAGCGGCCCCGACCTCGTCGGCCGTGACCTCCTGGAGCACGGCGCGCTGATAGCCATGACGAGAGAGCCATTCCTCCGCCGCCGGGAGATGTGACGCGAGATGGACAAGCTCGGCATCCTCGCCGGGCCGATCGAAGACACGCACCGACCCGATCGCCGGGCGCTCGACCACGCTGAAGTGCAGGCTCGAGTCCAGCGAGAAGGTGCGATGGACCCGGATCGCGACGACGCCGCCGGCGCCGAAATCGGCTTCGTGCAAAGTGAAGCTGGCGGACAGGCTGAGATTGCCCATGCTCCTGCTGGGCTGCTTCCGGATCAGGCGGCCCTTGCCATTGCTGGTCTGCCAGGTCGCGAGTTTCTTGGTGAAGCGCTCCGGCGGCCGCGGCGTGCCGTCGGACCAGGCGATGATCGAACCGATGGGTGCATTGTCATGGATGGCGTGCGCAGACATGAGTGTCCTCCGTGATGGCGCTGCGGAAACGAAACCGCCGCCGGCACGAGGCCGGCGGCGGGATGTCGATCGGAAGGGAATGAGAAGGTCCGGGCTATTCCGCCGCGACCCGGTAAGCCTCGTCGATGGCGTCGAGATCGACGTCGTCGAGCGAGGCCGCATCGCCGGACCCGATATCGGCATCGTCTGCGGTGGCGTCCTCATCTGCGACAACAGCGCTCTTCGAACGCCAGGTCGCGACCTCGGCTGCGGTCGGCGCAAACAGCGCGGTGGGATGAACGAAGCGCGCTTCCCTGAAATGCTCGACGAGCGCGGCGCGCGTGTCCTTCACCCGGGCGCGGGGAAGCACCGACGCGTCCTTGCAGGAGCGCTCCAGCGCTTGGCGCGACAGGCACGACAGGAACTCCTCCGTGCCCATGGTCGGCAGAAAACCGTCCGCGCCGATCGCGTCGCCGGAAAGGCGCGCAACGATGCCGCTGTTGGTCCGGTTTTCGCGGGCCGAGAGGACGTCGATCAGGGCCGAGCGCGCTGCGACCCGCAGCGTGTCCATGTCGAAGGTGAGCTTGCCGTCCTCGCCGACGAGGCCAACGGCATGCCGCTCCATCCGGGCGAACCCATAGACGTCATCGGATGCGCCAGACTGGACCGAGATGTTTCGACCGGCGAGCGCGAGCACCAGCAGCGCCATCAGCGTGTCGTCCTCGATCGGCGCTCGGGCAAGCGCCTCGTGCAGGGCATCGGTTCGCAGATCGCCGATCATCTCGACGCCCTTGCGCGTCACATCCGGTCGCGGCTTGGCCATCACGATCGCGTCGTCGCCACCCTCCGCGTCGTCGGCGCCCTTGGCCTTCTTCGGCTCCGGCAGACGGAAGTGAACCGTCTGCACCTTGCCCTCTCGGTCGAGATACATCGCCGGCCGGTCGCTTTTGCCGGGCTTGCCGTGAACACGCTCGGCCTTGGGCGGGAGCACGACCTGCCCCCAGTTGTTGACGTCGGTGATGACGCCGCGCTTGGGCAGGTTGGTGGTCATCCATTCCTGCTGCGCGCCGAGGAACGCCTCGACATTGGTCGTGTAGCGGCTGTCCTCGTCGGCCGGCGCAAACAGATCCTCGACCCATGCGATCCCGTAAGCTTGGGCGAGGTCGTAGCCGAAGCTCGCATCACGCGCATACATCCGCTTCTTGCTGAGACCGTTGGCGACGCTCCACCAGGAGACCTGCGGATCGCCCTTCTTCGGCTTCTGCGCCTTCCAGACGTCACGCTGCTCATCGAGATTGGCGGATGCGATCGCGCGCAACTGCTGCTCGTTGGGCATGTCGCCCTTCGCCATGCGATCAAGCATGGCGGGCAGCACGTTGGCCAGCAGCCTGAGTTTCCTGATCTGACGCACGGCCAAGGCGAGCGCGACGCCGATCGCTTCCTCCGTCCAGCCGAGCGCGACCAGACGCTCGATCGCCCGCCACTGATCGACCGGGTTCAGCGGTTCGCGCGCGATGTTCTCGACCATGTTGCGCATCGCGCCATTGTCGTTGGCCGCATCGACGACAAGGACCTCGATCTCCTCAAGACCAGCCGCGATCGCCTGCTTCACGCGGCGATGGCCTGAATCGATGATGTAGCCGTTGCCGCCATCGATCTCCGGCGCGATCACCGGCGGCTGAACGAGGCCGACCGCCTTGATCGTCGCCAACAGCAGCGCATCGGCCTGCGGCGTCGATTTTGACTGGCGCGCGCGATCGGGGTTTTCCTTCAGCGCGCGCGGATCGACTTTCATGAGATGCATGGGAATGCTCCTTTTCGAGGGTGCCGGACGCCGCCTGTCGCGCCGTCCATCGTCCGTCTTCTTCCCGAAGACCCCTCCCGGCCCGCGGAGCGGACAGGCCGGTGCAACTGCGGCCGAGCATCTCGGTCCGGATGGACAAGCGGAGCCAAAAGCTCTGCGCAGGACGACGGGCCGGGATCGCGACGGCGGCGGTTGAGCGTCAGCGTCGCCGGGATGGCCGATCGGCGAGCAAGCCTTCCTCTTTCATTGCCCTCTCGCCCGGTTTTCGTTCTTCTCGTCCGATCAAGCGGCGACCGCGTTCATCGCGCCCGGCCGGTCGATATCGCCTGCCAGCGCCGTCTCGATCTCGATCAACTGTCGGCGCTTCTCCGCCAGTTCGCTGCCGAAGGCGAACTCGCCACCCTCGCGCGTCCGATATGACGCGAGCCGGCGCTGAGCTTCAGTGAACCGCTGACGATACCGCTCCCGCTCGCCCGCGAAATCCCCAAGCGCATGTTCGAGGCGCGCTACCGCGCGGAGCGGCGTCACGGTTACCGGCAGGTCGATTTCGTGTTCGGCGCCGGTGCACAGCAGCATCGTGTCGTAGCGATAGCCATCGTGCCCGACGCGCTCGCCGGAATATTCCAACTCGAACCCGCCGATCGTGGCGATGATCACCTTACCGTCTTGCCGCATCTGCACGAGCGTCAGGATTTGCCTGAGCAGAGCGCGGCCAGCCTCCTTGCGCTCAACGTAGCGCGCGTCGGTCACGGTCATGGCGAATGCGTCGCCGGTCGTCGGCACCAGGCGGTCTACATCCCGGCCGATCTCGTCGATCCGTCGGGTTGAAATCTTGATGTCGCGCTCAGCGTCGCGGATCTGCCGTCGCACGGCGAACTGATCGTCCTGATGAGCGGCGCGCAGACGCTCGAGGCGGGCGATCTCGGCCTCGAGACCGGCCTTCTGCATCAGGCGCTGATCACCCGACGCGATCGCCTTGGCCATGGCGAACTGGCTGGCCTGTCCCTCGCCGAGATCCTCGAGCCGGCGGATGGACGTGTCGCCCGAGAGCGCCGCGGCGATGAAGCGTGCCTTGCGCTCGTTGTTCTGCCACATGGTCGCGTCGAGCGACCCTTGCGTCGCATAGGCGAAGATATCGACCTCATCATGCTGGTTGCCCTGCCGCACGATCCGACCCTCGCGCTGCTCGATCTGCGAGGGAAGCCAGGGCACGTCGAGATGGTGCAGTGCTTTCAGCCTGAGCTGCGCATTGACGCCAGTGCCCATCGTCTCGGAAGACCCAATCAGGAAACGCACTTTTCCAGCGCGGACATCGCCGAACAGGCGCTGCTTCGCTTCCGACTTCTTGAAGTCCTGCATGAAGGCGATTTCGGAAGCCGGCACGCCGCGCCGGACCAGTTCGTCGCGGATCCAGCGATAGGCCGAAAACCCGCGACTCTTTTCGACGCTGATCGTGCCGAGATCGGAAAAAATCATCTGCGCGGCGCCACACATCTCATAGGGCTTGCCGTCGCGCCGTACGTAAGGAGCATCCGTCGTCTCCCGCCAGATGCGCAGCGCGTTCCCGATCAGCAGGTTGAGCTTGTTCTCCGGCTCGTTGTCGTTGTCGGGATCGACAAGGCGAAGGTCGATCGCGGCATGGCGGCCATCGGTGATAACGGAGAGCAGGATGTCGTCGCCGGGCTCCGGCGGTCGGTCGCGCATCTCGATCACCTTGATGCGTTCGTCGAGCTGGCGCTGATAGGACTTGAAGCCTTGCGTCGGTTTGGCGGTCAGGATCTGACGCCTTCCTGTCGCGATCGCCGGGACCTTCACATGACGCCGCAGGTCATCGGGCAGCACGACGTCCGCGAAGCTGCGGAACATGGCGATCAGTTCCGGGACGTTGACGAAGCTCGCAAAGCGCGAGACCGGCTTGTACTTGCCCGATGGCTGCAATTCGAGTTCGGTCGTGGTGTCGCCGAAGGTCGAAGCCCAGGCGTCGAACTCGTGCAACCCGCGGCCCTTGAGCGCGGCATGGTCCATCAGGCGCTGGACCGAGAACATCTCGCCGAGCGTGTTGGTGATCGGCGTGCCCGAGGCGAGCACAAGCGCGCGGCCGGGGCTCTTCGTCTCGACGAAGCGGGACTTCACATAGAGGTCCCAGGCGCTCTGCGAGCCGTTGGGATCGACGCCCTTCAGCGTCGACATGTTGGTGGCGAAGGAGAGTTTTCGGAACTCCTGCGCCTCGTCGACGATGATCTGATCGACGCCGAGCTCCGAAATCGTCAGGAGATCGTCCTTGCGCGTCGAAAGCGCTTCCAGCCGCTCCTTCAATCCTTCCTTGAGACGCTCGAGGCGCTTGCGCGAGACACGGTCGTCACTTTCGACCTTGGTCAGCAGCGTCTCGTAGAGTTCCAGCTCGTCCTGGATCATCTGCTGCTCGAAGGCAGAGGGCACGTCGATGAAGCGGAACGCCGAATGCGTGATGATGATCGCGTCCCAGGTTGCGGTCGCGGCGCGCGACAGAAAGCGATGGCGCTTCTCCTTGGAAAAATTGCTCTCGTCGGCGACGAGGATGCGGGCATTCGGATAGAGCGCCAAAAACTCGCGCGCGACTTGCGCCAGGCAATGACCGGGCACCACCAGCATGGCCTTGGCGATCAGGCCGAGCCGGCGTTGCTCCATCACCGCCGCGGCAAAAGTCATGGTTTTTCCAGCGCCGACGGCATGGGCGAGATAGGTCGAGCCGGCCGCGACGATCCGCCAGATGCCGCGTTTCTGGTGCGGATAGAGGGTGAAGGCTTCGCTCGCTCCGGGCAGATTCAGATGAGAGCCGTCGAAAGCGCGCGGCGCGATGTTGTTGAACCGGTCATTGTAAACGCGCGCCAGCCGGTCGGTGCGGTCGGGCTCGGACCAGACCCAGCCCTGGAACGCGGTCTTGATCTTGTGCAGCTTTTCCTTGGCGGCTTCGGTATCGACGACGTTCAGCACGCGCCGTTCGCTGCCGACCTCCTTCACCGTGTCAAAGATTTGCGGGATGCGGCTGTTCAGCGCGTCGGTCAGCAGCTCGCCGGCATGGCGGCGGCCCGTCCCCCAATCGGAGGTTCCCGCCGCCAGCCAGCCGAGCTGCCGCGCATCCACTGTCCATGACGCCAGCTCCGGCATGTGGCGGATGGTGATTTCGGCGCCCATCGTCTCCTTGACGAAGGCGACGACGTCGGACGCTGGAATCCAGGGCGCGCCGAGACGCGCGGTGATGTCGGAGGGGCCGAGATCGGCCGGCTGGACGGCGACGAGGGCGCGGACATTGCGCTCGAAAGCGGGATTGAGCGCTGCTACAGCCTCCGCCGCCTTCAGCTTGTCGCGCACCGGCCCCGA
>NCCO01000200.1 GCA_002279705.1 Allobosea sp. 12-68-7 | reverse complement strand
TGCCCGAGAGCAGCACGGTCGAATCGAACCAGGATCGCCGCAGCGCCGGCAGGGGCCGTACG
Source organism: Allobosea sp. 12-68-7 (assembly GCA_002279705.1). Taxonomy (GTDB): domain Bacteria; phylum Pseudomonadota; class Alphaproteobacteria; order Rhizobiales; family Beijerinckiaceae; genus Allobosea. The sequence goes on along the minus strand of NCCO01000200.1, from coordinate 5,600 downwards.
AACGCGACCAGCGCGCTCAGGATCATGGCGCCGGAGAGCCAGGCGGCCGGCGCACCCAGCAGGGAGAAGAGCGCGCCGCCGATCGCGGCGATGGCGATGACGACCGCCTCCTGGGACAGGACCGTCAGCGTCTTCGAAGGGTGGTCCGGTTGCGCCATGATGCCCCGCCGCGCCGCTGCAATGCAGCATAACTGTCATGGCGACAGGTCGCGCCGGGGTCAATTTCGCGCGCGGCCCGCGCCACGCACGGCCGCCATGCGCACCGGGCCTGAGCGCGAACTCTCCGGCCGTTCTCAGCCGGCCAGAGCGCGCTGCAGCCTGACGACGGTCTCGACCAGATCGGGGGCCTTGCGGGCGAAGCAGAGCCGCAGTCCCGTCTCGCCGCCGGGACCGAAGGCGGTACCAGGCGCGAGGCCGACATTGGCCCTGTCGACGAGGTCGATGGCGAGCGCCCGGCTGTCCTGCCAGCCATCGACCGAGAAGAACTGGTAAAGGGCGCCGTCGGGCGGCGACAAGGTGACCCGGTTGGTCGCCTTCAGCCCCTCCGCGATGATCCGGCGGCCTTCCGTGGCGCGGGCGATCTGCTCGGCGACGAAGGGCTCGCCCTCGTCGAGCGCGGCGATGGCGGCGCGCTGGACGAAGACCGGAACGCCGGAGGTCGAATACTGGATCAGGTTCTCGATGACCTGGCCGAAGGCGGGCGGGGCCTCGATCCAGCCGACGCGCCAACCTGTCATGGCCCAGTTCTTCGAAAAGGTCTGGACGAAGAGGACGCGATCCTCCGGCTCCATCACGTCATGGAAGGAGGCGGCACGGGCGGAGTCGCCATAGACGAAGCGAGCATAGATCTCGTCGGCGATGATCCAGAGACCATGCTGGCGTGCCAGCGCCAGGATCGCCGCCAGCTCGTCCTTCGTGGCCGTCCACCCGGTCGGGTTGGCGGGCGAGTTGATGGCGATGGCGCGCGTCTTCGGGGTGATGGCGGCGGCCAGCCGGCCGAGATCGAGAGAAAAGCGGCCCTGGACATAGTCCATGGGCACGTTGACCGGGATCGCTCCGGCGACGCCGATCGCGGCGCCGACATTCGGCCAGGCCGGGGTGGGGATGACGACCTCGTCGCCGGGTCCCGTGATCATGCGCACGACGATCTGGACCGCCTGCATGCCCGAGCCGGTGACGAAGAAGGAGTCCATGCCGAAGGGCCGGCCATAGAGCGCGGTGTGGTAGCGCGCCAGGGCCTCGCGCAGGTCCGGGATGCCGCGCTGCCAGGTGTAGAAGGTCTCGCCGGCGGCCAGCGAGGCATTGGCCGCCCGCACGATGAAGTCGGGTGTCGGCAGATCGCCTTCACCGACCCAGAGCGGGATCAGCCCTTCCTTCATCCGGCCGTGATTGACGACCTCGACGATGCCGCTTTCCGGCGCGTTGCGCGCCTCGGGGCGCAGCGACGACAGCAGGCTGGTGCCGGCGACAGGAGCGGTGGACATCGTTGGTGACCTCACAGGTTAGACCGCACTGCTTTAGCCGATGACGGCGCGCGCAGGCATGAAATCGCGAGATCGGGTCGATCGGTCGCGGTGATGAATCGACGCGACCGATCGCGCGTCCGTCAGACCGTCTTCTGCTTCAGCAGGTCGCGAATTTCGGTGAGAAGGACTACGTCCGCCGCCGGCGGGGGCGGCGCTTCGGGCTTCGCCTCCTCGGCGCGGCGCAGCCGGTTGATGCCCTTCACCACCAGAAACAGAACGAAGGCGATGATCAGGAAATTCAGCGCGACGGTCATGAAGGAGCCATAGGCCAGGACCGCGCCCTGCTTCTTGGCCTCCTCGAGGACCGGGGCCGTGACGCTGCTGTTCAGGCCGACGTAATAGTTCGAGAAATCGAGACCGCCGAGCGCGCCGAAGAACGGCATGATGATGTCGGACACCAGCGAATCGACGATCTTGCTGAAGGCCGCGCCGATGATGACGCCGATCGCAAGATCGACGACGTTGCCCTTCAACGCGAACTTCTTGAATTCCTCGATCATGCTTCAGACCTTTCCGGTGAGGGTCGGCCGATCTCGCTCGGCCGTGCTGCGTCTCTCCGATGACGCTAGAGGAAGAAGCCAGCGTCTGGAAACCTGTTTCCTCGCTTCGACCTCCTCCTCTAAGGTCCAGCCGGTGACGCGGCTGCGATGGAGGCAGAATGATCCCCGCCTGGTCCGTGGTCCTCGTGGCGCTGGCGTATCTGTGCGCGCTGTTTGCGATCGCGCATGCCGCCGACACATCGGGCCGCCGCCTCGTCAGCGGCCGGGCACGCGCGACGATCTATGCGCTGGCGCTCGGCGTCTACTGCACCTCCTGGACCTTCTACGGCTCGGTCGGCTTCGCCAGCCGCGCGGGGCTCGATTTCCTCGGCATCTATGTCGGGCCGATCCTGGTGATCGGCTTCGGCCACCGCTTCGTCTCGCGCATCGTCGGCATTGCGAAGTCGCAGAACATCACCTCGGTCGCCGACTTCGTCGGCGCGCGCTACGGCAAGAGCGAACGCGTGGCGGCGCTGGTCTGCCTGGTCGCGGTCATCGGCGCGCTGCCCTACATCGCCCTTCAGCTCAAGGCGGTGGCGAGCTCGCTCTCGGTCCTGCTGGCGGCGACGGGCGGCCGGCCCGCGGCCGCGGACGCGCCCGTCCTGACCGATCTCGCCTTTCTCGTGGCGATGGTGCTGGCCGGCTTCGCCTGTGCCTTCGGCACGCGCCATATCGATGCCACCGAGCACCAGGACGGGCTGGTGCTGGCCATCGCGGTCGAATCGCTGGTCAAGCTCGTCGCCTTCCTCGTGCTGGGCGTGTTCATCGTCTACGGGCTCTATGACGGGCCAGGTGACCTCTTCGCCCAGGCGGCGAACCTGCCGGGCGGCGCGTTGCCGGTCTGGGAGCGGACCTCGAGCTGGCCGACCTTCCTGACGCTGACATTGCTGTCGGCCTGCGCCGCGTTGCTGCTGGCGCGCCAGTTCCACATGACGATCGTCGAGAACCGCGACAGGGGGGACGTCCGCCGCGCCGCCTGGATGTTTCCGCTCTACCTCGTGCTGATCAACCTCTTCGTGCTGCCGCTGGCGATGGCGGGCGAGCTGCTGATGCCGGGCAACGGCATCGACCGCGACATGACGGTCCTGCTGCTGCCGCTGCAGCAGCAGGAGGGGCTGCTCGCGCTTCTGGTCTTCGTCGGGGGGCTTTCGGCGGTGACCGCCATGGTGATCGTCGCCTCGGTGGCGCTGGCGATCATGATTTCGAACCATCTCGTCATGCCGGTGCTGCTGCGCGGCCGCCGGGCGCTGAGCGATCCGACCGGCTCGGCCGCGGCGATCGACCGGCAGGGGGCCGGCAACGGCACGATGGGCGGCGATCTCGGCTCGCAGGTCGTGATCATCCGGCGCGTCGCGATCCTCTGCGTCATCCTGCTCGGCTACGCCTATTACCGGGCGGCCGGCGAGCAGGCCCTCGTCGCAATCGGCCTGTTGTCCTTCGCGGCGACGGCGCAGATCGCGCCCGCCTTCTTCGGCGGGCTGGTCTGGCGCCGCGGGACGGCGCTGGGCGCCGCGGCCGGGCTGATCGTGGGCCTCGCCACCTGGGCCTATACGCTGCTGATGCCGAGCCTGGTGCGCCCGGGCAGCATCTGGAGCGACATCGTCGCCAACGGGCCGCTCGGCCATGCGGCGCTGCGGCCCGAGGCGCTGTTGGGGCTCGATCTGCCGCCCCTGCCCCATGGGGTGTTCTGGAGCCTGGGCCTCAACCTGCTCGCCTATATCGGCTTCTCGCTGCTGCGGCCGGCGACCGCGATGGAGCGCCTGCAGGCCAACGCCTTCGTCGAATCGGACCGGGCGACGATGGCGCAATCCTTCTCGCTCTGGCGCTCCAGCGTCACCGAGTCCGAACTGCAATCGACCATCGGACGCTATCTCGGGCAGGAGCGGACGCAGCGCGCCTTCGAGGGCTTCGCCAGCAGCCGCGGCGAGGAACCCCATCCGACACGGGATGCCGACATCCACCTGCTGCGCTTCGGCGAGCATCTGCTCTCGTCGGCCATCGGCGCCGCCTCGTCGCGGCTCGTGCTGTCGCTGCTGCTGCGGCGCCGCAACCTCACCACCGAAGCCGCCTTCAAGCTGCTCGACGACGCGTCCGCGGCGCTGCAGTACAACCGCGACATCCTCCAGCACGGGCTCGACCATGCCGGCCAGGGCATCACGGTGCTCGACCGCGACCTGCGCCTGCTCGCCTGGAACCAGGCCTTCATCCAGCTCTACGATCTGCCGCCCGCGATGGTCCGCTTCGGGACGGGCCTCGACGAGATCGTGCGCTACAACGCCGCCCGTGGCGCCTATGGCGACGGCCAGCAGGACGAGCTGATGGCGGCGCGGCTGCAGAGCTTCGTGCGCGACCGCGAGCCGGTCCGGCTCAAGCTCTATCCGTCCAAGAAGGTCATCGAAATCCGGACCAACCCGCTGCCCGATGGCGGCTTCGTCACGACCTACACCGACATCACCGAGGCTGTGGCGGCACAGGAGGAACTCGAGCGGACCAACGAGAGCCTCGAGCGGCGCGTCGTCGAGCGCACCGAGGAGATCCTGCGCGTCAACGCCGAACTGCAGCGCGCCAAGGCCGAGGCCGAGGAGGCCAACGCCTCCAAGACCCGCTTCCTCGCCGCCGCCAGCCACGACATCCTGCAGCCGCTCAATGCGGCCCGGCTCTACGCGACCTCGCTGGTGGAGCGCGACCGCGCCGCCGGCAGCCCCGATCTCGCCGAGAACATCGACGCCTCGCTCGATGCCGTCGAGGAAATCCTGACCGCGCTGCTCGAGATCTCGCGGCTGGACGGCGGAGCGATGAAGCCGGAGATCACGTCGTTCCGGCTCGACGAGTTGCTGCGCCAGCTCCAGCGCGAATTCGAGCCGAGCGCGCAGGAGAAGGGCCTCAAGCTCGTCTTCATGCCGACGAGCCTCGCCGTGCGCTCGGACCGGCGCCTGCTGCGGCGCCTGCTCCAGAACCTGGTCTCGAACGCGATCAAGTACACGCCGAGCGGCAAGGTGCTGATCGGCTTTCGCCGGCGGGGCGGGCAGGTCTCGGTCGAGGTGCTCGACACCGGGCTCGGCATTCCCCAGGGCAAGCAGAAGACGGTGTTCCGCGAGTTCCAGCGCCTCGACCAGGGCGCGAAGGTCGCCCGCGGGCTGGGACTCGGCCTGTCGATCGTGCAGCGCATCGCCCGCACGCTCGACCACAAGCTGACGCTCGATTCGGTGCCCGGCCGGGGCAGCCGCTTCGCCGTGCTGGTGCCCCGCGCTTCGCCGCTGCCCGAGATGAGCACCGGCCCGGCGCCGCGCGCGGTGCCACCCGGGCAGCTCGCCGGGCTGAAGCTCCTGGTGATCGACAACGAGCCCGCCATCCTGGACGGGATGAAGCGCCTGCTCGAGGGCTGGGGGTGCCAGGTCACGACGGCGGCGAGCCTGGACGCCGCGCTGGCGCTGCAGAAGCGTGCCGCGCCGGATGCGCTGATCGCCGACTACCATCTCGACCATGGCAACGGCCTGACCGCGATCAGCACCCTGCGCGAACGGTCGCGCCTGCC
>NCCO01000199.1 GCA_002279705.1 Allobosea sp. 12-68-7 | reverse complement strand
AACGACCGCCTTGCGGGCCGCGAAACGGTCGAGCCCATGCAGCGCCAGCGTCTCAACCTCGGCCATGCTGCCGTTGAGGAAAGCCTCGTTCTCCGCGAGCAGGATGCGCGCCTCGCCGTCGAGGATGTTGATGATCGCGAGCTTGTGGCGCTTGCCAACCTCGAAATCGTTGAAGTCATGCGCCGGCGTGATCTTGACCGCGCCGGTGCCCTTCTCCGGATCGGCATAATCGTCCCCGAAAATCGGGATGACACGACCGACAAGCGGCAGAACGACCGTCTTGCCGATCAGATGGCCCAGCGTCTCGTTCTCCGGATGCACCGCGACGCCGGTGTCGCCCAGCATCGTCTCCGGCCGCGTCGTCGCGACCTGGATATAGGTCGAGGCGTCGTCGGCGTCGTAGGTCACGCCTTCGAGCGGGTAGTTGAAATAATAGAGATGCCCGCCCGGGTCCTTGCTCAGGACCTTGTCGAGCTTGGCTGCGTCGAACGCGTCCTCGCCGCCGCGCTGCCATTTGAACGAGCCGGTCTTCTCGACCTGGACGACCTCGAGATCCGAGATCGCGGTCTGGAACTTCGGATCCCAGTTCACCAGCCGCTTGGCGCGGTAGATCAGCCCCTGCTTGTGCAGGGCGACGAAGACCTTGAGGACGGCCTGGCTCAGGCCCTCGTCCATCGTGAAGCGCTCGCGCGACCAGTCGCAGGAGGCGCCCAGCCGCTTGAGCTGGTTGACGATCGTCCCGCCGGACTCCTCCTTCCACTTCCAGACCTCGGCCAGGAAGGCCTCGCGGCCCATCGCGCGGCGGTCGGTCTTGTTCTCGGCGGCCAGCCGGCGCTCGACGACCATCTGCGTGGCAATGCCGGCATGGTCGGTGCCGGGCTGCCAGAGCACGTCCTTGCCGCGCATCCGCTCGAAGCGGCACAGCACGTCCTGCAGCGTGTTGTTGAGCGCGTGGCCCATATGCAGCGAGCCGGTGACGTTGGGCGGCGGAATCACGATGCAATAGGGCTCGGCGCCCGGCGCCGCGCCGCGCCCGGCGGCAAAGGCGTTCGCCTCTTCCCAGGCCTTGCTGATCCGCGCCTCGACGGCGGCCGGCTCGAATGTCTTGTCCATCATCGCTTCGCTCGAACGAAAACGACCGGGACATGGCCCGGCCGGAGAAACGGGGCCCGAAAGGTTGCCGGACTTAAGAGCGCAACCCGCCCCCCCGCGTCAACCGTGCCGGAGGCCTGCGATGGCGCCACACCGGCTCGGACGCCCCCGTTGCGCCCCCCTTGCGGCGGAACCACCGCGCCCGCCGACGGTTGAAGCAGCAAGCCAGCAGGAGCTCCGACATGACCCATCACACCGACCAGACCCAGGTCTGGGACCTGATCGACGACATCAAATTCGCGATGCTCGTGACCCATGACGGCGAGGGCGACGATCTGCGCGCCCGCCCGATGCACGCCCATGGCATGCGTGACGAGGACACGGTCTACTTCCTGACCGACCGTCGCCATCTCAAGGACGACGAGATCCGCATCAACGACAATGTCTGCCTCGCCTTCGCCGACACCAGCGGCATGCGCTACCTCTCCGTCACCGGCACGGCGACGGTGGTCGACGACCGCGCCAGGGTGAAGCAGCTCTGGGAGCCCAGCAACAAGGCCTTCTGGGACAGCGAGGACGATCCCAACATCCGCATCCTGCGGGTGCGCCCCTCGGTGGCGGAGTTCTGGGCGAGCCCCGGCAAGATCGTGACGACGGTGACGATGGCGGCGGCCGCGCTGACCGGCGCCAAGCCCGATCTCGGCGTCAACCGCAAGGTGGTGCTGTGATGAACCTGCTCGTCCACGCCGTCGGCGCCTGGGTTGCGGCGGAAGCCGCGTCCGGCCGCTATCCTCGTCCGGTCGCCGTCGGCCTCGCGATGCTGGTCTCGCGGCTCGGCGCGCCCACCGCGATGATGACGCTCGCCGCCTTCGCCTTCAAGCGCCTCGATCAGGCCGGCGCCTTCGAAAGGCTGAAACCGGCGCCGGCCAACAAACGCCGCCGCATCGCCGAACGCTGAGCGACCATCGCGCTGCGGTCAGTTTCGGCCGCCGCGCGCCACCCGCTCGATCTCGGCGCGCACCAGACGCTCGACCATGGTCGGCAGATTGTCGTCGAGCCAGCTCTTGAGCATCGGCTTCAGCATGTCCTTGACCAGATCCTCCAGCGTCCGCGCATTGTTCGTGAGCACGGTATGGGCCAGCTGGCCGAAGGCGCTGGTCACGGCCGAGCAGGTATGATCGGACAGCAGCTGCGCCATGTCGAGCGCCGGCTGGGGAGCGGGCGCGGCCGCGAAAATCGGCGCGGCGACAGGCTCCGGCTGCGGTGCGGGGGGCGGCAGGACGGGTTCGGGAGCCGGCGGCGGCTCGAGAAAATCGATATCGCCCTCGGCCAGTTCGGCTGGCTCGTCGGCCGGCATGATCCGCGCCGCTTCGGCGCCGAGATCGAGGACATCGTCATCCTCGACCGGCGGCGGGGGCGGGGGCGGCGGTTCTTCCGGCGCGATTGGCGCAGGCGCGATAGCCGCGGCCTCTTCGGCCGGCTTATCGTCGTCCGAGATGATCCGCCGGATGGAGGCGAGGATCTCCTCCATTGACGGTTCGTTGGTCTTCGGTTGCGCGCTCATTGGATCCGGACCACTCGACTCCGGGCGCACCGACAGAATCAAAGCCGCCCAGTGATCGAGTATTTCACGCAGGTGATGTCAGGCAAGGCACGACACGGGGTCGCCCACAGGGAAAGCGCGCCTGTTGCGCGAATACCCCGAGCCGGAAGCCCGATCAGGCTCGGGCGCCCGCCGACGGCGCCTGCCGGGCTCAGCGCCCGTCGGGCGTCTGCGTGCCCCAGAGCAGGCCCTTGACCTGGTCGTAATGCTTGCGCTCGTCATAGGCTTCCGCCCGGAGCCTCAGCGTGTTCGCGGAGAGACGGCCGATCGCCGACAGCACCGAATAGGAGGCGACGACGCGGTCGCGCTGCGCCGTGACCAGCGTCGAGCGCGCGCTGACGAGCTCTTGCTGCGCGTTGAGCACGTCGAGCGTGGTGCGCTGGCCGACCTTGGCCTCCTCGCGCACGCCCGACAGCGCCGTTTCCGCAGCCTGGACCTGGGCCTGCGCGGCGACGATCTGCGCCTTGGAAGCCTCGAGCCCGCCCCAGGCCGAGACGACGGCAGCGCGGACGGTGTCGCGCTGGGTGTCGACCTCGATGCGGCGCTGGCCGGCGGTTTCCTTGGCCTGCCGTGTCCGCGAATAGACCTGCCCGCCCTCATAGATCGGGATGGTGAGCGTGCCGACGACGCTCGCGGAGGTGCGATTGTCGCCGAAGAGGCTGCTGTCATAGCGCTGTTGCACGAGGCCGCGGACGCCGAGCACCGGATAGAGATCGGCCTCGGTCACCTTGACCTGGAGTTCGGCCGCATCGACGCCGTGCAGCGAGGCGATGATCGCGGGGTGCCCGGAGAGCGCGGTGTTCAGCGCCGCCGGCAGCGACTTGGGCAGCAGATTCTCGACCGGCTTGCCCGGGGCCAGCTGCTTCGGCTCGGCGCCGACATTCTGGCGATAGCGCGCGATCGAGGTCTTCAGATTGGATTCGGCGAGAATGGCCTGGGACTGCGACTGCGACAGCCGCGCCTCGGCCTGAGCGACGTCGGTGCGCGTGACTTCGCCGACCTGGAAACGGTCGCGAGTCTGGCGCAGCTGCTCCTCGAGGACCTCGACGTTGTTGCGGTTGAGGGTCAGGATCGCCGTGTCGCGCAGCACGTTCATATACGAGGTCGCGGCGTCGAGCAGGACGTTCTGCTCGGTGTTGCGCAGCGTGGCGCGGGCGCCCAGCACCTGCGATTCGGCCTGGCCGACCGAGTTGCGGGTCTTGCCGCCATCGAAGATGTTCTGGTCGATCTGGACGCCGCCGCCGCGGGGGGCCAGACGCGTGGTCGAAGTCCCCGCTCCCGGAATATTGGTGTCCGTGATGCTGGCGCCGATATCGGCCGAGGCCGTGATGCGGGGCCGATAGCCCGACAGCGCCTGGGGAACGTTCTCGTTGGTTGCCCGCAGCGAGGCGCGCTGGGCATTCAGCGTCGGGTTCCCGGCATAGGCGCGCGCCAGCGCCGCCTCCATGGTCTGGGCCAGAGCCGGCGACGCTCCTGAAGCGATCATCAGCCCCAGCGCAGCCGCCAGGCCCGATCCGCCGATCTTCCTACCGTCAAACCACTTTACCACTGGACGCCTCATGTGCGGACTCAAGTCGCGCCCAGGCATCGCCCCAGCCTCGGCATACTAAGGACGGATACATAGCCCGCCGCGCGCCATCCGCCAACGCGCAGATGCGGCTTCGCCGATTTTGCCTGTGGCTGTGCCGCAAAAATGCGACACTGCCTGTCGTCAGAACACGAATTCCGGCTTCCTGCGGAACTCTTCGAGCGCCGGCGCCGCCGCGTCGAACACGGCGCGTCCCGACGATTTGCCGCCGCTCTTCTGGTAGAGCTTGACGCGGGCGGCGCGACCGCTGCCCTCGACCACGACGAGCCGGCCACCCTCGCACAGCAGCGCAAACAGGATCTCCGGTATCGTCTCGCAGGCGCCCGACACGAGAATTGCGTCGAAGCTCGCATCCGCAGGCTTGGTCGCTGCAGCTGTGACCGTTGCACCCGCCTGAGCGAAAGCCGCCTTGGCCTGTTCGAGTGCGGGCGCATCCGGCTCCCACAGGGTCGTCTCGGCGCCCATCTGCGTCATCAGGGCGGCGCCGTAGCCGGTGCCGCCGCCATAATCGAGCGCCCGCTCCCCGGCCTGCAGGTCGAGCACCTGGATCATGCGCGCCAGCACCATTGGCGTCATCAGCGCCCGCCGCGTGCCCGGCAGCGCCACCGCCTGGTCGAGATAGGCCAGGTGCGACAGCGACGCCGGCAAGAAAGCCTCGCGCGGCACCGTGTCGGCCGCGGCCAGCACGGCGCGGTCCGTCACGTCATAGGTGCGCAGTTGGCAGTCGACCATCATGCGGCGCAAGGCGGCGAAACTGTCCATGTCCCGAATTCTCCGTGCGCCCTGCAAAAGAGGCCGGCCGCGCGTGCAGGCGGCGTTCACGCCGAGGCCTGTGCCCCGCAACGGCGCCCGCGGCGGCCATGCCTGCTTTCTGTTCGAGTGCGCTGCAAAAGGCAAGACGCCGGCTCGCCGACCGACCGCCCCGGAGCGCGCAGTCCATGCCGCACTGCCCGCATGGCGCGAAACGCCAGCGTCGGAGCAAGCGCCATCACGTGTCCGGCCCAAGCGACATGACGTAACGTTATCAATGATTCGCGTGGGTGGCCGCATGTTCGACACGAAGTCTCTGTGCCTGAATCTCATCGAGCGCTCGAATGTGGCGACGGTCCTCTCCACCTGCAGCCAGGTCGATGCCCGCTATCTCGCCGCCAACGGGACCTATCTGACCCTGATCGAGCGGATCTGGGCCGAGCTCGACGGCCAGTCGCTCATCGGTAAGGGCAGCGCGATGCTGCGCCAGGCGGTGCGGCTCGGACTGCTCGACCGGCAGGGCTTCTACGATTGCGAGCAGGCTGTCATCGGCACGGCATCGGGCCGCCAGGTCGCCGTCGAGATCAGTGCCCAGCGCATCTGGTGCAGCGGTCTGGCCTGCGACCTGGAGTTCTTCAGGCCCCTGAGTCCTCTCGCGGACCCCGTGGAGGCCAGCGATCACGACGCAGGGCCGACTCCTCGCGCGTCCTTTCTGCCGGAACTGCAGGCCAATCTGCAGATGCTCTCGGGCTTCGACCGGACCATTCTGATGCGGCGGATGCTGACCGCCGTGGCCGAGGGCGGGCTGCTGGTCGCCAAGGTCGCCCCAAATCCGTCGATCATCCGCTTTTCCGAAGCGCTGCGGAATCGGTTGGCGCCCTATCTGTCGGCCGAACGAGGTGGGGCCGAGACCAAGCTGGACTTCTCGGCGCTCGATGCCGCCGCCGCCGAGCGACATGTGCTCGACATGGCCGGCGAGATCTGGAGCTTGATCCATTTCGCGAAGGACGCCGACGCCGCCCGCATGCTGGAGAAGCTGGTCGCGCCCTATACGCGGCCGGCGTCCCTGCTGGTCGGCAAGACCGGCGCATGACATGTGCGGGCGCGCCCGGCGGCAGAATGCGGCCTGCTGCCTGATCCAAGGATCGGTCGGTCGGAAAAAATTGGAGGCCTCGCCCGGAATCGAACCGGGGTGCAAGGATTTGCAGTCCTCTGCGTAACCACTCCGCCACGAGGCCTTCCGCGGGCCGAAACGCCGCAGCGCTGACCCGATGGCCCGCTATAACCATATGCGGGGCCGCGCCGCAACTGCCATGCGAGGGGAACGGCGCAGATGAGCGCCATTCCCGGCGGACGGTCGGAAAAGGGGTTGCGTCGTCGGAACGGCGTCGCTATACGCGGCCACCGATCCCGGATAGCTCAGCGGTAGAGCAATCGACTGTTAATCGATTGGTCGCAGGTTCGAATCCTGCTCCGGGAGCCAGTGTTTCGAAAGGCCCGTGCCAAGGCACGGGCCTTTCGCTTTTGGGGCCTGGTCGCGCCGCCGCGGCAGACCCTGTGGCGGCACCGCCTGCACCGGCCGAACCTCTGTCCAGACGGAGGACGCAAAGCCCCGCACGGGATGATCGATGCGGCGCCCTGCACTGGTGCAACCATCGGGCCCGTGAGACGTCGGGGGGTGAGAGGGCACTGGGCCAGGAACCTCACCCGGGGATACCACACCTGCGAAACCTGATTCGCGCGGCCGCGATGACGATCGGCCTGGGCCTGGTGCCCGGCTCCCTGGCAGCGGCGCCCGCCGCCTCGCTGCCGGTCCCGCTGACGGCCATGGCCGAGCAGACCATGCCGAACATCGAGCTCGCTCAGAGCCGCGGCAATGCGGGCCCGGGAGTTGGCTATTGCCGGCCGCGAAGCGGGCTTTACGGTCCTCGCAACCGCTCTCGCGGCCAGGGCTATGGCGATCGCCGCTCCTATGGCCCGGCACCGCGCGTCTCCGGACGCGGTGACGACCGCCGCGACCGCCAGTGAGACCGCACCTGGTGACCCGCAGGGGGCGGTCGACCGGCGGGCCGCGTGTTGTCGGCCCGCCTGCTTCCTCCTGCCGCATTCGGCCGGCTGGCGCCCCGGGCAGCCAGGCGTTAGCTCTCGCGGATGGCCGCCACATCCCTTCACTGGTTTCGCGACGATCTGCGCCTCGCCGACAATCCGGCCCTGGAGGCCGCCGTCGAAAACGGCCCGACCCTGTGCCTCTACATCCTCGACGAGGGCGGCGCGCGCCGCCCTCCCGGTGGCGCGAGCCGCTGGTGGCTGTCGCGGTCTCTGGCGTCGCTTTGCGCCTCGCTCGCGGAGCGCGGCACAGAGCTGGTCGTCATGCGGGGCGATCCGGCCGCAATCCTGCCGCGCGTCGCGGCGCAGGCGAAGGTCGATCTCGTC
>NCCO01000303.1 GCA_002279705.1 Allobosea sp. 12-68-7 | reverse complement strand
TCCGGCGAACTGATCCGCGTCGGTCTGGTCACCGACAAGCTGCGGGGCCGGTCCAAGCAGGTGGTGGAGTTCATCTGCCTCGTCATCGGCACAGGCTTCACCGGGTTTTTCGCCTGGTTCGCCGCGAAAATGACCTATGAATCCTGGCTGTTCAACGACATGGCCCAGGGGGTGCTGGCTGTCCCGCTGTGGATTCCCCAGCTTGGCTACAGCGGCGGCCTCCTCATCCTCTTCATCGCCTTCCTTGACGAACTCGTCCACGCCTTGAGGGGTGGCGAACCCCGATACGAGAAGCCACCTGCCACCACCGCCGAGGAAGTGGTGGAACGCGCCATGCAGAGCGGGGTCTGAGCCATGGAAATGATCGAAATTTCCGCGCTCCTCCTGGTGCTTCTGGCCGTCCTGCTCGGCACCGGCGTCTGGATTGCCATCTCCCTCCTGGCGGTCGGCTTCGTCGGCATGCATTTCGTCGGCGGAGGCATCCCCACCGGCTCGGTCCTGGCCACCACCATCTGGGGCAATTCCGCCAGCTGGACGCTCGGCGCCCTGCCGCTGTTCATCTGGATGGGCGAGATCCTGTTCCGCACCCGCATGTCCGACGAGATGTTCCGGGGCCTTGCGCCCTGGCTCAACTGGCTCCCCGGCCGCCTGCTCCATGTGAATGTCGTGGGCTGCGGGATCTTCGCGGCGGTGTCCGGCTCATCGGCCGCCACCTGCGCCACCATCGGCAAGATGGCGCTGCCGGAGCTGAACAAGCGCGGCTACAATTCCAGCCTCGCCATCGGCTCGCTTGCCGGCTCGGGCACGCTCGGGCTGCTGATCCCGCCCTCCATTCCGATGGTGGTCTATGCGGTGACGGCGAATGTGTCCGTGCTCCAGGTGTTCCTCGCCGGCTTCATTCCCGGCGCCCTGGTGATGCTCCTCTACAGCGGATACATCGTGATCTGGTCACTGATGAATCCCAAGCTCACGCCGCCGCGGGATCCGGTCCTGCCGTTCCGCGAGAAGCTCCAGCAATCGGCCAAGCTCATTCCGTGCCTGCTGCTGATCGTCGGGGTGTTCCTCTCGCTGCTGCTCGGCATCGCGACGGCGACGGAATGCGCCGCCTGGGGCGTCACCGGCGCG
>NCCO01000198.1 GCA_002279705.1 Allobosea sp. 12-68-7 | reverse complement strand
CGCGCCCGGCGAGCAGATCGTGCTGGTGATCGCAGCTTCAGCCCATCGCCGGGCCGCCTTCGAGGCGGCGGATTTCATGATGGACTACCTCAAAACCCGCGCCCCGTTCTGGAAGCGCGAGCATCTCGCCGACGGCACGACCGGCGGCTGGGTCGAGGCGAAGGGGGAGGATGACGATGCCGCGCGGCGCTGGGATTGACCGTGCGCTGGCCGCGCTCGGGTTGATGCTCGCTCTGGCGACCCCGGCCCAGGCGCAGGTCGGCCCGAGCAAAACCTTCCGCGACTGGATCGCGGGCTGCGACAACACGAAGTCCTGTACGGCCCTGTCGCTTCCCGGCGGGACCGAGGACGACATCGCCTTCCTGCGGCTCGACCGTCCGGCCGGCACCGATGGCGCTCCGGCCCTGGCGCTCAAGCTGCGGGCGCAGAAGCTGAAACCGAGCTTCACCATCGCACTGGCCCTGGATGGCGCGCCCTTCCCGGCCGCTGGGCGGCCGCTTCAGGCGACCAGCAGCGACGGTGAGGTCGCCGAGATCTCCATCCCACCCGCGGAGGCCGAGGCCCTGATCGCCGCAGCGCGCAAGGCGACGACCCTGACGGCGGAGACCGAAACGGGGAGCTTCAAGGTCTCCCTCGTCGGCTCGGTCGCGGCCATGCTCTGGATCGACGAGCGGCAGGGCCGGCTGAACACGCCGACCGCCCTGATCCGCAAGGGCACGACCGGCATCGCACCGGCCGCCCCGGCCCTGCCGATCATCGCCGGCAAGCCGGCCTCGGGCAAACCGCTCGCCAAGGCCGAGGCGTCGGCGCTGACCAAGGCGATGCGGGCGGAGATCAAACGGCGCGAGCCCGATTCCTGCGAGGACATGCCGGACGGCTTCACTGACACCGACGGTGCCTGGACCCTGGACGGCACGCTGCGTCTCCTCGCCATCGCCTGCTCGCGCGGCGCCTACAATGTCTCCAGCCAGTTCTGGCTGGTCGACGGGCGTGATGTCGCCAAGGCGAGACCGGCCCCCTTCGAAGGGGCCGCGAGCAAGGCCACCAGCGAACTGGTCAATGCCGATTTCGACCCGAAGACAGGCCAGATCAGCTTCTACGCCAAGGCCCGCGGCCTCGGCGATTGCGGCAGCTCGGGCTCCTATGGCTGGGACGGCAAGCGCTTCGCCGTCCTCCAGTGGAGCGAGATGAGCGAGTGCCGCCTTCTCCCCGGCGACGACTGGATCACGCTGTTCCGGAGCGCGGAGAGATGAAACCCCGCAACCTACTCGTCATCCCGGACGCAGCAAAGCGGAGATCCGGGATCCATCATAGGGCGAAATCGTTCTCAGGATTTCGCATTGCGATGGATCCCGGGGCAAGCCCGGGCATCACGGCCAGGGCTCACGCCGCCTTGGACTTCGGCCGCACCGCGTCGGAGTAATCCTCCATGATCACCTTGCCCATATTGCCGGTGAGGAAGGAGTAGGGGCCGATCTCGGAGACCAGCGTCACCTCGGCCGCCGAGCCGGTGATGAAGCACTCGCTGAAGCCTTCCAGTTCCTCCGGCCGGATGCGCCGCTCGACCACCTCGAAGCCGCGCTGGCGGCAGAGATCGATCACCGACTGGCGGGTGATGCCGTTCAGGAAACGGTCGGCCAGGGGCGTGTGGATCACGCCGTCCTTGATGAAGAAGATGTTGGCGCCGGTGCATTCGGCGACATGGCCTTCCCAGTCGAGCATCATCGCATCGGCATAGCCGGCGCGCTCCGCCTTATGCTTCGACAGCGAGCAGATCATGTAGAGCCCCGCCGCCTTGGCGTGGACCGGCGCGCAGGCCGGGTCCGGCCGGCGATAGGCGGCCACATCGAGGCGCACGCCCTTCAGCTTCTGCGCCATGTCGAACATGCTCGGCCACTCCCAGACCGCGATGGCGGTGTGGATCGTGTTGTTGATGCCGGAGACCGCCATCATCTCCGAGCCGCGCCAGGCGACCGGGCGGAGATAGGCGTCCTTCAGCCCGTTCTCCTTCAGGCAGAGCTCCTTGGCGGCGTCGAGTTCGGCGACCGACCAGGGAATCGTGAAATCCATGATCTCGGCCGATTTGTGGAAGCGCTGCGAGTGCTCGGTGCCCTTGTAGATCACGCCGTCATAGGCGCGCTCGCCCTCGAACACGCAGGAACCGTAATGCAGCCCATGGGTCAGTACGTGGATCTTCGCGTCCTTCCACGGCACGAGCTTGCCGTCGAACCAGATGACTCCGTCGCGCTGGTCGAAAGGAATGACTGACATGGGGTGCTCCTCTTGGCACGTCCGGTCCGGTTGATCCGCTGGCACCCCGAGCACCGTCACCATGGCGGGCCGGGGCGAAGACCGGAATGATACTGCGCTGCAACATCGTCTTGCGACATATTCCGTCGCCAGGCGCGCTTGACCGGTAATCTTCCGTCTGAGATATGTCAACATCACTGACGTAGTTCGCAGGACGGATTCGATGCCGCAGACGCAGGCCCGGTCCATGGCAGCCGCCGCTTCCGCACCGGATGCGACGGTCCCCTACGACCTGATCGAGCTGCTCTTCTTCGCCTATCGCGACTTCGTCGGCGGCCCCGACCTGATCCTCGCCGAATACGGCTTCGGCCGGGCTCATCACCGCGTGCTGCATTTCGTCCTGCGCCGGCCGGGGCTGACCATCGCCGAACTCCTCGACATCCTGAAGATCACCAAGCAGAGCCTCAACCGCGTCCTCAAGGAACTGGTCGAGACCGGCTTCGTCGAGCAGCGCACCGGCGTGCAGGACAAGCGCCAGCGTCATCTCCATGCCACGGCCGCGGGGCAGGATCTCGCCTTGCGGCTGGTCAGGCTGCAGGCCCAGCGCATCCAGGCGGCGCTGGCCGATCTCGCGCCGGAGGCGGCCGAGACGGTGGCGCTCTACCTGGCGGGGTTGATCGATCCCTCCGAACGCCACAAGGTGCAGGGCTTCCTCGCCACGCCGCGGTGAGGCCCACGGCATCAGCCCAAGGCGCCGTCGACGCGGCGTCCAGGACCACGGCGCAAGAGACGATCAAGGCGGACAAGACATGGCCGCACAGCCGGCGCGAAAGCCCCTCCCCGACGAAGCCCCCCACATCCTCGTGGTCGATGACGACCGCCGCCTGCGCGACCTGCTGGCGCGCTTCCTCGGCGACAACGGCTACCGCGTCACCACGGCAGCCAGCGCCGTCGAGGCCGACCAGCGCCTGGCGCGGCTGGTCTTCGACGCCATCGTGCTCGATATCATGATGCCCGGCGAGAACGGCTTCGACTTCGCCCGCCGCTTCCGGACTGATTCGGCCGTGCCGATCCTGATGCTGACCGCCCGCGCCGACGGCAAGGACCGCATCAACGGCCTTGAGATCGGCGTCGACGACTACCTCGCCAAGCCCTTCGAGCCGCGCGAACTGCTGCTGCGCCTCGGCAACATCCTCAAGCGCACCATGGCTGCCGAGCCGGCGCAGGCGGCCAGGCCCGATTTCGTCCGCTTCGGGCCCTTCCTCTACGGGCTCTCCCGCGGCGAACTGCGCAAGGGCGAGGAGCCCGTCCGCCTGACCGAGCGCGAGCGCGAGATCCTGACCGCCCTGGCGGAACGCGCCGGCGAGGTCGTGCCGCGCGAGGAACTGGCCGCCCAGGGCACGGCCGCCAACGACCGCACCGTCGACGTCCAGATGAACCGGCTGCGCCGCAAGATCGAGCGCGACCCCGCCGATCCGCTCTATCTCCAGACCGTGCGCGGCGTCGGCTATCGCCTCGTGACCGACCGGACGTGACGCCCGTCCAGCCCGGCAGGCGTCGCAGGGGCGTGGCGCAGATCATGGGAGCGGGCTGGGCGCGCCTGGGCGTTGCGATCGCGCGCGCGCGGACAGGCGCCAACAACCGCCTGAAACCCGTGCTGCGGTTCGCCGGCCGGCCGCTGCATGTCATCGCGCGCTACATGCCCAAGGGCCTCTATCCGCGCGCGCTGGTCATCGTCATCGCGCCGGTGGTGCTGCTGCAGTCGGTCATCGCCTATGTCTTCATGGAGCGGCACTGGCAGACCGTGACGCAGCGCCTGTCCTCGGCCGTCTCGGCCGACATCGCCGCGATGATCGACGTCTATGAGAGCTATCCGCAGGATGCCGACACCAGCGTACTCTCGCGCATCGCCGCCGAGCGGCTCGGCATGGACATCGACATCATCCCCAACACCGATCTGCCGCCCCCGGGACCCCGCCCCTTCTTCTCGCTGCTCGACAGCGCGCTCTCGGCCGAGCTCGCCAGCCAAGTCGCCCGCCCCTACTGGCTCGACACGGTCGGCCGCTCCAGCCTGATCGAGATCCGCATCAAGCTCGACAAGGACGTGATGCGCATCCTGACGCGGCGGAACTCGGCTTACGCCAGCAACAGCCACATCTTCCTGCTCTGGATGCTCGGCACCTCGCTGATCCTGCTGACCATCGCTGTCCTGTTCCTGCGCAACCAAATCCACCCGATCCTCAAGCTCGCCGATGCGGCCGAGGCCTTCGGCAAGGGCCGCGACGCCGAGTTCCGCCCGCGCGGCGCCCGCGAGGTCCGCCGCGCCGGCAACGCCTTCATCGAGATGAAGCGTCGCGTCGAGCGCGCGGTCGGCGAGCGCACCACCATGCTCAACGGCGTCAGCCACGATCTGCGCACCATCCTGACCCGCTTCAAGCTCTCGCTGGCGCTGCTCGAGCGCTCCTCCGAGATCGAGGCGCTGGAGAAGGATGTCGACGAGATGGCCCGGATGCTCGAGGACTATCTCGCCTTCGCCCGCGGCGATGCCGGCGAGACGGCCGTCGAGACCGACATCCGCGGCCTGCTCGAGGAGCTGAAATCGGATGCCGAGCGCCAGGGCCACCAGACCGAGCTGACCGTGGTCGGCGATCCCTTGGTCGTGGTCCGGCCCGACGCCTTCCGCCGCCTGATGACGAACCTCGTCTCCAACGCCGCCCGCTATGGCGACCGCATCGCCATCCGCGCCACCCATGACGCGCGCTACCTGATCGTCATGATCGACGATGACGGCCCCGGCATCCCGCAGGACCAGCGCGAGGACGTCTTCCGCCCGTTCTTCCGCCTCGACGAGGCCCGCAACGTCGATTCGGGCGGCACGGGCCTGGGGCTGGCCATCGCCCGCGACATCGCCCGCGCCCATGGCGGCGACATCATCCTGTCGGATTCACCGCTGGGGGGGCTGCGGGCGACGGTGCGGCTGCCGGTTTAGGGCGGCTCAGGGTCGAAAGCGGACATTTGCAGCCCCACTTTAAGCGATCCTACGGTCACCCTCGATACAATCGGGTTAGACAGTCTGGAAATGTTGCGATGATCATCCTGAAGGCAGAGTTTTGGCTGACAGTGGCGACTTGTCTTACGGTCACTGTGGTGGGAACGGCCGATGCATATGCAAGGGCCGGAGGGCCTCGGCCTGAGTACAGGGCGTGCGTTCGAGAAGTGAAGGAAGCCATGCCGACGACGCGGTATCCGCACACCCGCCCACCGGTTATTCTCAACGGGGAGGACAGGACTCCAATCGCTGGATGGCATCCTGAACGAGAAAAGGCGCTTGATCGGTGTGTTTGCGAGCGGCTCAAGCGCTGGTTCTGCTAAGGGTCGGAAGCGGGCATTCCGACTGCCATCCTGACCCGGCAGTGTCAGCCTAAAACAACCGCCCGCCCTTGGGCACCTCATGACCTGGCCCGATCAGGACGA
>NCCO01000197.1 GCA_002279705.1 Allobosea sp. 12-68-7 | reverse complement strand
CCGGCGAGCGCCGGGGCTCCTGAGAGAAACGTGCCAGGCACTCGAAGCCGACAGCACGATCGCTGGCGAAATCCCAGATCGGCTGGACGTGAATGTCGAAGGCGCGCTTGTCGATGATCTGGGCGATCCGGGCGTGCCGGGCATCACGATCCCGGCTGCTGCGCCGATCCTCATCGATGTGCTGGGCGGTGATGTCTGCGAACGCGCGCATGACCTGGAGGTCGCGACCGTTCAGCGAATGATTGGCATGCGGGCTCAGGCAACAAAACATGCCGAAGACGGAACCATCGGACATCGTAAGAGGTACGCTGACATGCGCACCGATGGGGACTGCCTTGGTGATCGGCATGGCCGCGGCAAGTGGGATAGCCGAGGTGTCGGGGATCAACTCGGGCAGACGGCCCGCCAGGATATGGCGGCAATAGACATCGTCGAGCGAGCGTGAATCGCCCGGCTTGATCAACGCTTCCAGGCCGGGAGCGTCGACCGCCCGGAAAACTGAGTCATTGCGCACGAACTCCGACACATAGGCGACCTCCATGCCCAAATGCTGGCGCACCGACTGAAGCACGCGGTCGATCATGAAACCGTCGGAGCGGCCCGCCGTTTCTGTGCCGCTTGAGAGGCACGCAAGGATCGACATCTGAACCTCTCATCGGTGAAACACGATGCATCCCCGCTACTGTGCTGCATGGTCACCTAAGGGGACGTAAAGGCTTTGGAGCGGGCCGCCGGCCCTTGAGCTGCTGTGCCTCACCAAACGTCTCCTCACGGATTTCATTGGAACGTTCCATTTAAATAGAAACGCTTTAAGCCTTATAGCGAAGCAGAAGGGCTTCTAATGGGGGCCTTGTAAGCTAATTTATTTGATGATAATGGAACGTTCCATTAAAAGATCAGCGCTTTGCTCATCAAGGACGAAACAGTGCCGCAGCCGCAAGGCAGCAAGGGAAAGGTGACGATTGTCGAGATCGCGGACGCCGCCGGCGTCTCCAAATCGACGGTCTCGCTCGTCCTCACCGGCCGCGGCGCGGTGAAGCCCGAGACCCGCCAGCACGTTCTGCAGACCATGAACCGGCTCGGCTATGTCTATAATCGCGGCGCCGCCAACCTGCGCAATGCGCAGTCCCGTATCGTCGGTCTTGTCCTCAACGACCTCTCCAATCCGTTCTTCGCCGAGTTCGCCATCGGCGTGGAGAAGGTGCTGCAGATGGCCGGCTATGTCGCCTTCATGGCCAACACCGCCGAGAGCGTCGTGCGGCAGGACCAGATGATGCGGATGATGCGCGAACATGGCGCCAGCGGCATCATCCTCTGCCCCGCGCTGGATACGCGGCTCGAGCATCTCGATTGGGCCAAGGCGGCCGGCGCCGCGCTGCTGGTGGCGATCCGCCGCCTGCCGGGAGCGGGAGCGAGCCTGGTGGTTCCAGAGAATCATCTTGGAGCCAGTCGCGTCACCCGCCATCTGATTAATCTCGGGCATGAGCGCATTGCCTTTCTGGGCGGCATGCATTCGATGGTCGTTCGGCAGGAGCGGCATGGCGGCTTCCTTGCGGCGATGGATGCATCCGGCTGCAGCTTTGATCCCGCGCTCAACCTCGAGAGCATGCCGACCCGCGACGGCGGCTTCGGCGCGATGAGCGCGGTGCTCTCGCTCGCGGATCGGCCGACCGCTGTCGTCTGCTACAACGACGTCACAGCCATCGGCGCAATGCTGGCGGCCGCGCGCCACAGCCTCGTCGTCGGGCGCGACATCGCCATCGTCGGCTTCGACGATACCAGCGAGGCGCGGCATGTCTCCCCCGCGCTAACCACCGTCGCGGTCCATCCCGTGGGGCTGGGCGAGCGGGCCGCTGCTCTGCTGCTGAAGCAGATCAACGATCCTGCCGCCGAGCCCGAGAGCTTCATCGGCCCCGCCCATCTCGTCATCCGCGAATCCTGCGGCGCCTATCAGCGCGCGCTCGCCGCCGCCGGCTGAAGCCTTTCGGAAGAGACAAGAGATCATGGCCTTCCCTCGCATCCTCTCCGCCGATGAAGCCGCCGCCCTGATCCCGGACGAGGCAATCGTCACGGTCTCCTCCTCCTCCGGCCTCGGCTGCCCGGACG
Source organism: Allobosea sp. 12-68-7 (assembly GCA_002279705.1). Taxonomy (GTDB): domain Bacteria; phylum Pseudomonadota; class Alphaproteobacteria; order Rhizobiales; family Beijerinckiaceae; genus Allobosea. The sequence continues at coordinate 4,279 of NCCO01000197.1, read as the reverse complement.
CGGTACTTGCGGCGATCGGCCGGCGCTTCGATGTGTCCGGCCATCCGCGCAACCTGACGACGTTGCACCCGATCGCGGCCGGCGACATGTGGGGCGTCAAGGGCATCGACCATCTGGCAAAGCCCGGCCTGCTGGCGCGGATCATGGGCGGCTCCTACCCGTCCGGCCCATCCTCGGCCGAGCCGCCTGCGATCTGGAAGATGGTCACGGGCGACGAGATTCCGGCCTACAACATCCCGAGCGGTATCCTCTTCGACATGCATCGCGAAGCTGCCGCCAAGCGTCCGGGCGTGCTGACCAAGATCGGTATGGATACCTTCGTCGATCCCAGGCACCAGGGCTGCGCCATGAATGCGCGCGCTATGGCCGAGCCGATTGTTTCCCGCGTCGAGTTCGACGGTGACGACTGGCTCTATTTCCGCAGCATCGTGCCGAAGGTCGCGATCATCCGCGCCACCACGGCCGACGAGCGCGGCAACCTCTCCTACGAGCACGAGGGCGGCCTGCTCGGTCCGCTCGATCAGGCGCTGGCCGTGCGCAACAATGGCGGTATCGTCATCGCGCAGGTTAAGCGCGTGGTCGAGGCCGGCAGCCTCAACACCCAGGCCGTCTTCGTGCCCGGCATCCTCGTCGATGCGATCGTGGTCGCGCCCGACCAGATGCAGACGACGCAGACCGTCTACGACCCTGCGATCTCCGGTGAGGTGCGCCGGCCGCTGTCGAGCTTCGAGACCCCAGCCTTCGACGTCGCCAAGGTGATCGCGCGACGCGTGGCGCAGGAACTCCGCTATGGCGACGCCGTCAATATCGGCTTCGGCATCTCGGCCAATGTGCCGCGCATTCTGATCGAGGAAGGCCAGCACGGCTCCGTCACCTGGGTCATCGAGCAGGGCGCCGTCGGCGGCGTGCCGCTGCTCGAATTCCAGTTCGGCTGCGCCTCAAATGCGGAGGCGATCGTGCCCTCTCCTTACCAGTTCACCTACTTCCAGGGAGCGGGCTTCGACATGTCGCTGCTCTCCTTCCTGCAGATCGACAGGCAGGGCTGCGTCAACGTTTCCAAGCTCGGCGTCAGGCCCCATGTCACGGCCGGCGCCGGCGGCTTCATCGACATCACCGCGCGCGCCAAACGCATCATCTTCTCCGGCTATTTCAGCGCGGCCGCCAAGCTCGCGATCGCTGACGGGAAGCTCGTCATCGAGAAGGAAGGCAAGGTGAAGAAGTTGGTCGAGGCTGTCGAGCACATCTCCTTCTCGGGCCCGCGCGCTGTCGCACAGGGACAGGACATCACCTATGTCACCGAGCGCTGCGTGATGAAGCTGACGGCCGAGGGCATCGTCGTCACCGAGATCGCGCCGGGCGTCGATCTGGAGCGCGATATCCTCGCCCAAAGCGAGTTCTTACTGAAGGTGCCGAAGCCGCCAAAGCTGATGGACGTTGCGCTCTTCAACGAGGCGCTGATCGGGCTCAAAGTTCCGGCGAGAGCGGCATGAGCGAACCCGTCCGCCTCGACATAGCGTCCGGCATCGCGACGATCACGCTCGCCCGGCCGGAAAAGCTCAATGCGCTCGACGACGTCATGGTCAGTTTGCTCGGCAGGTTCGCTGACGCGATCGATACCGATCGGTCGGTGCGCGCCGTTATCCTGACGGCCGAGGGCAAGGCCTTCTGCGCCGGCGGCGACATCGTCGCCTGGGGAGGGCTCTCACCTTTGGAGATGGGGCAGGGCTGGGTGCGCTCTGGTCACCGCGTCTTCGATAAGCTGGCACGGATGAAGCCGCCGGTCATCGCCGCGATGAACGGCCATGCCCTCGGCGGCGGCCTCGAACTTGCTGTCACCGCCGATATCCGCATCTGCGAGGTCCAGGCCAAGATCGGCCTGCCCGAGACCGGGCTCGGCATGATCCCGGGCTGGTCGGGCACACAGCGTCTGGTCAGGCGCCTCGGTGGACAGGTCGCGCGGCGCCTCGCGCTCTCCGGCGAGATCGTGACCGCCGAACAGGCGTTGACGCTCGGCATCGTCGATCAGGTCGTCGAGAAAGGCGGCGCGCTCGCGGCCGCGCAGGCCATGGCCGAGCGCATCTGCCGACGCGGGCCGGTCGCGAACCTCATCGTCAAGCAGCTGATCAATGCCGCCGAGGGCGAGGATAGCGGCGCGGTCATGGAAGCGCTGGCGAGCTCGCTCATTTCCTACACGGATGACGTCAAGGAAGGCGTCGCGGCCTTCCAGCAGAAGCGCACACCGACGTATCGGGGGGAATGAGATGGCGCGCCCCGTTGCCATGATTACCGTCGCAAGACGCGGCATCGGTCTCGCCCTCGCCAAGCCACGACATCGCCTTCAGCGATATCGTCGAGGACGAGGCCGTAGCCGAAGCAATGAAACTGTTAGAAGCGGAAGGGGCGAGGGTCCGCTTTTTCAGGCACGATGTCGCGGAGGTCGCGAGCCATGCCGGTCTCATCGCGGATGTGAAGACCGCCTTTGGCCGGCTTGTTCTCTTCGTCTCACGGAAGAGTAGATCACCGCGATTATCAGGGAACAGGAATCGGGTGTCACGGTCGGCGAACTCTGCCGCAAGCAGGTGTGAGCGACGTCAGCATCTACAAGCGGAAGGCGAAGTTCGGTGGTATAAATGACAGCTCAGTTCAGCGCCCAAAGATACGCGAGTGTCGCGGCAATGCCGAGCGTCGTTCGGACGGCATGAAGGCGACCCCAGCTTTCGATCAAGCTACGCGACGCCGGTCCCGCATCAGCTTCGGCAATCGCCTTCAACTTGTTATTCGTCGGCATCATGCCCAGCAGGGTGTAGGGCCAGTTGGCCAGGATCAGGGCTGCTCCAACAACCCAGCGCCAATCTTTTGTGAGCCACGCCGCAGCAAGGCCCATTGAGGCAGAGGCAACTGCCAAGCTGCCTTGCATGACGAAGCCGCCCGCATAACTCGGCTTCCACTCCTTCAACATGCTCTTATCATCAAGACCGAGACGCGCAGGTTGTTCCGCGATGTTTATGTAAAAAGCAGCCCCTCCGAAGGCTGCGGCCAACACAAGAGCGATTTGTCCCGCAATCATCCCAGTTGGCCTTTTTTATCTCGTGCACTTTGCGAAATACTATTCCGAGTTTGTGATGTTGACCAGCGGGCATGGTCAGCAGCCTCATATTCGCCAGAGAAAATTGCCTGAGCAAGGCAGTAGAGATCCGCTCGCCGACGCTCGGAAATCCTTGATCCTGCAGGGTGCGCTCTCGCGCTGACCGTGCGCTGTGAGCGCCGCGGCACAATCGCGCCACATCGGCTCCGGGATTTCCTGTGCCGCGTCCGGAAACCTCCTTGGCGGGCCGCTGCCGGCGTCCTTTAGCGCTTAGAGGATCGGGGCGAGACCACAATGGCGACAATCAGAAAGCTCCGAGGCCGCTGGCCGGTGCGACGGCGCGGCATGGCCCCTCGCGCGAAGAGCTTCGACAAGAAGACCGACTGCCGTTGACATGGCCCATCTGGTTGGTGACGTGGGCGAAGCAGACGGCGCGCTTGCCGCAAGCCTGCGCGAAGGCATACAGCGCGGCAGCCTCCATCTCGACGGCGAGCAGGCCGCGTGCGGTCATGGTGGCGATGGCGCGCTCCGTCTCCCTGAAAGGCGCCGGCTCACGCATGCCGTCGAAGGCGCTCTCGAGCGCAGCGATGACGCCAGTGTCGGCCTGGGCGAAGTCCGATGGCGGCAAGTAATGGTAGCTCGTGCCCTCGTCGCGCAGGGCCTGTTCGATCAAGATGAAATAAGGCGGCGGCCGCACCGGCTGCAGTTGCCCAGACGAGGTCATGCTGATCAGAAGCCTGCAGCCGGCGGCGAAGAACTGTTCCGCCACCAGCACGGCATAGGAAGCGCCGACGACGCAGCCAACGATGCCAAACTCGACGTCGCCCTCCACGAAACGATCTAGTTCGCTGTGATAGCAGGCCCAATCTCGGTCAGTCGTTGCGCGTCCGTCCTGGCGCAGCCGCCGGACGAGATCGCCATCGGGGTCGAGCACGCAGATCGCCGGCACGTCGCGCACGGCCAGACCTTCGTGGCGGCGCGCTTCGCGCAGCAGGTTTCCCGGCTCGAAGGCGGATGCTTCAGAGTGGTGCTTGTTGGCCAGTATCGGCATGGGCCTGTCGCGGTGGTCTGTCATGGTGTCGTGGGCTCGCTCGCCAGGCCTTGCGCCATTCTGGTCATGACTGCACCGCCGCTCACGTCGCTGACTTCCTAAACAGGCACCAGATGAAATCCTGACGATTCCCGGCGGGCGTC
>NCCO01000196.1:12246-14327 GCA_002279705.1 Allobosea sp. 12-68-7 | reverse complement strand
CCTCTCCGACGCGAGCGAGAAGCCGCGCAGCTGGGGCAACACCTATCTGTTCGCCGTCCTGGCCCTTGTGGCGGGTCTGGTCGTCGTGGCGTGGGCCCTGTGGGCGCGGGCAGGGCCGCGCAAGCCGGGCTTCAGCCTGTCGCCCGCCGGCATCAGCCACCGCTGGGTCAGGGAGGTGCTCATCCCCTGGCACGAGATCCAGGCGATCGACAGCATCGACATCGTCACCAAGATGCTGTCGCCCGTCGGGCTGTTCACCAACGGCCCGTCGCTTCTCTACAAATACAGCTTCTTCTACGGCGTCACGGTGATCGTGGTGTCGCGCCAGTTCTATGAATCCAGGCTCTTCGTCAGGTCGGCCTTCCTGCGCGGCCCCGGCTGGAAAGCCAACTTCATTCCCGATGGCGAGGTCGTCCGGGTCGCCCTGCATCACGAGGTCGTCTCGGTGCCCCGAGACGAGCTGCGACGTGCGGTCGAAACCCGCTGGCAGGCCTTCCGCCACCAGAAGGCCGGGGCCAGCGTGCCGGCGTCCGGCCCGCTCCGGCCGCGTCCGGCCGGTATCGCCATGGGCGAGAGCCCGAAGTCGCTGCCGGCCTGGCAGGCGATCCAGATCGCCGTGCTGTCGCTCGGCATCGCCGCCTGCCTGGCCAACCTCGCCGGCCTCTGGCAGCTCGGCGGGCAGGCCGCGGCCCGCGACGCCCGCGCCAGGGCCGCCGCGGAACGCCAATACTGGCAGACGTCGCAAAAGCGGATGCAGGAGGAGGCCAGGCAGCGCGCCGCCGAGGACAAGCGGCGGCAGGAGGAGAACGAGGCGGTGCTGCGCCGGGCGTTCGGGCGGTAGCGATCCCGGCGCGCGCGAACCGGGCGGCGCCACTCACCCGCCATCCTGTGCGATCTCCTCGGCGATGCGGGCATCGGCACGGCGGCAGGCCTCATCCGGGTCGAGCCCGGCCTGACGGTTCTCGATGGCGTAGCGGAAGCGGCGGCGTTCCGTGTCGGGGGCAGCCTGCATGAAGGCGATGAAGCATGCTCCGTCGCTGCGCCGGCAGCTCCGCTGGCGCCGGCAGGTCCTGTTCGGGCAGAAGCTCCAAACCTGGACGAGATCGCCGCAGCGATGCAGCAGCAGCGGCCGCACCCTCTGGCAGCTCTCGAAATCGGTGATGGGGGGTAAGTCGGCGAAGCGGCCGCGTCGTTGCGTCATGACGGTCTCCCTGCGGGGAGGGGGGCGAGCGCCAGCCCCCGCCCGCTGTTGCAGCGTCGGTGGTCGAACGGGGCTGGCGGAGCGCCGTGGGGCGCGAGGGTAGAAGTCCGCAACCGTTGAGCCAGGTCGCGGCGCGGCGGGGTTGAGCCACCCGTCGCACGCCCCCCGGCGCTCCGCCTTCGGCGATTTTGGGCTCCGGGCCGCGCTTATCGGGTCGAAAGCCATCCTCCGCCGCGAGCCCTCGGGCGCCAGTTCCCCTCATCGGGTTGTCGCGCCGTCCGGCATGGGACGAAGGCGTGATGCGATGCGACCGTTCCAGCGAGCTCCTCGCACAGGGATCCTAGTGTCCCCAGGGCGGTGCCCCGAAGCCTCCCGGGAGTGGATCGTGACTCCACCCGCAGGCGCCGACCCTCCACCCAGCCACTGGCACACCTCCGGATGGCCGCCCCGTTTGGGTGATGGGCGAGGGGAGTATGGGGGATGCGGGAAGGGCGGGGATAAGTTTCTGACGGCTCCTCCGCCGTCATGGTCGCCCTTGTGGCGACCATCCACGCCTTTGCGCGGGATCGACCGGGTTCGCGCTTCGTCGGCGGCTCTCGCACGCCCCAGCGTCGCAAGACGTGGATGGTCGGGACAAGCCCGACCATGACGGGGAGGCCTTGCCGGCGATGCGGCGCGAAGACATTCTGACGCCATGCAGCAGAAGGGCGGCTGGGTCTACATCATGACGAACCGGCCCAACGGCACGCTCTATATCGGCGTGACGAGCGATCTCGGCCGCCGCGTCCATGAGCATCGTGAGGGGCTGTTACCCGGCTTCACCCGTAAACATGGCCTCAAACGCCTCGTCTGGTACGAATGGCACGACGACATCGAAGCC
>NCCO01000196.1:0-12224 GCA_002279705.1 Allobosea sp. 12-68-7 | reverse complement strand
ATGGCCTCAAACGCCTCGTCTGGTACGAATGGCACGACGACATCGAAGCCGCGATCCAGCGCGAAACCTCGATGAAGCGCTGGTATCGCGCCTACAAGACCCGCACGATCATGATCCGGAATCCCGATTGGGACGATCTTTACGGCGAACTTGCATGACTTGGGGCCCGAAGGCCCCGCCGTCATGGTCGCCCTTGTGGCGACCATCCACGTCTTTGCGCGGGATCGACCGGGTTCGCGGTTCGTCGCTGGCCGTCACCTGCTAGGGGCGTCGCAAGACGTGGATGGTCGGGACAAGCCCGACCATGACGGGGAGGGACGCGCCCCTGTCCATTGTCTGCCCCGCCGTCATGGTCGCCCTTGTGGCGACCATCCACGTCTTGGCGCGGGAACGACCGCGTTAGCGCTTCGTGGTCGTGCGTCGCCTGACCCCAGCGTCGCAAGACGTGGATGGTCGGGACAAGCCCGACCATGACGGTGGAGGCCTTGCCGCACCTGCGGCGCGAAGACATTCGACGCCATGCAGCAGAAGGGCGGCTGGGTCTACATCATGACGAACCGGCCCAACGGCACGCTCTATATCGGCGTGACGAGCGATCTCGGCCGGCGCGTCCATGAGCATCGTGAGGGGCTGTTAATGGCCTCAAACGCCTCGTCTGGTACGAATGGCACGACGACATCGAAGCCGCGATCCAGCGCGAAACCTCGATGAAGCGCTGGTATCGCGCCTACAAGATCCGCACGATCATGATCCGGAATCCTGATTGGGACGATCTTTACGAGGAGCTAGCCTGACCGGGGCGACTTTCCCGTCATGGTCGCCCTTGTGGCGACCATCCACGTCTTTGCGCGGGATCGACCGGGTTCGCGCTTCGTCGCGCTTCCAGCGGCGCAAGGCGTGGATGGTCGGGACAAGACCGACCATGACGGCGGTGGCATCACTCCCTGAAAGTAGTCATCCCGGCCGGAGCCGTCGAAGCGGCCGCTGGGCATGCAGCACTTCTTGAAATCTGCGCCCGGAGTCGCAGACGCAGAGGTCGTTGCGGCCGAGCTTTTCTTGGCACGTTCGACATCGCCATGGACGATGCGGACGCCGCGCTTCACGCGGGTTTCGGACGGGTAGGACTTCCGACGCTTGCTCGTGACCTCAAAAGGACGGCTGGTCGAAGATGTTGCGCGTGGTCCTGGTCATGGCACCCTCCTTCACACTCTGCGGGGGCGCTCTCCTAACCCACGGAAGGCGCTTCCGCCAAGACTTGAAGCGAGGGGCCCGCTCGATTGTTATAGGACAATGACATGAAGACAAGCTGGTAGGGCAGCTTGTCAAATTGCGGCCGTCGCGTCACCTTTACATAGGTGAGGGGGATACATGGTCAAAGAGCCGAAAGAATCTAAGCCAGCCACTGCGTCTGAAATGCCCGCTGCGAAGACAGAGCGGCGAAAAATTCCTGGTAATCTGCCTTATACTAGCAGTCCGGGTGTTCTTCAGCGGGTTCTTGAGCGCATACCGATCTCTGAGAAACCCGCGACGTTTACGACGGATTTCCTTGGTACAGTCATGCAGGCTTCCGGGGGCGCTGCCCGGCCAGTCATCCCAATTCTCAAATCGACTGGCCTGCTGAGCCAGAGTGGAGTTCCCACTGAGCTATACAGCCAGTTTCAAACGGAAGGCCATCGGGCCGCCGCCGCCCTAGAGGCCCTGCGCACCGGCTTTCAAGAGATATTCAAGCGCAATACGTATGCCCACAAAGCGTCAGAAAAAGACTTGGTTGATGTCATCGTTCAGGTGACCGGCTTGGCACGAGGCGAGTCGATTGTTCGGTACATTCTGAATACGTTCCAAGTTTTCCAAGCCTACGCTTCAAAAGTCGCTGACGAACCAACTGGAAACTCAAACGGGAAAAAGCCGCTCGATCAATTGGTCGACGAGGAAAAGCCGAGAGGTGTCATCGGGTTGGTGCACAACATCAACATCGTATTGCCGGAGACGACGAATATTGAAGTTTATAACGCGATATTTAAAAGTTTGAGGAATAATCTCCTTTGACAGAAGACAATAGCCGGATTGAGTTGTTTTTATTGCGGTGCGCCGTTATCCAGGCAGGCGTTCGTCTGAGCATCCGTGATTATGATGTCTCAGCGGAAATCGAAGACGATTCATCTCTCGATGAATACGTAAAGCAATTTGAAATCGAGAATCGCAAGAATGCGACGAGAATGTCTCATTACTATAAGATATTCTATATGCTCGAGAATGATATTCGTCGATTGATTGTTGAAACGATGGAGGCAGCGCATGGCACAAAGTGGTGGGACACTCATGCTCCCACGGGCGCAAAAGACGAAGCAGCAAAAAACCGTGCACGCGAGGCGCAGGCTGCCATAACGCCACGCTCCGACGATGATATCGATTATATCACTTTCGGGCAGTTATGGGACGTTATGCGGGAGAACTGGGTCGATTTCGCCGGTATGCTTAGCAACCAATCAGCAGTAGGGCGTGTACTTTCGGCGCTAAACATGCTTCGCGGCACTATCGCTCATTGTGGAATTCTGGCGGAGGATGAGGTTGATCGACTAAATCTTGCAATCAAAGATTGGTTTCGCGTTCTTCAGGGGCCATCAAAATAAAGGGGAACAGTTTGAGGGCGGTGATGGTATTTGAAAATTGAGCGCTGATTGATAGAAAGGTTGATGAAGTCCCATTTAAATTATTCGTCCTGTATCAGGTTGACGCATGCATAATGCGGCGAAGATTTATATCGTAACTTTACTCCGCCGCCTCCCGCACCGCCTTGCCCTTCGCAATCGGCCGGCGGTCCAGCACCTCCTTGAGGAAGCGCGGCACCGCCTTGAAGAACTCGCAGCCCTCGTCGACCGTCATGTCGAGCACGTCGGCGATCGACTTGCCGCGGAACACGATCTCCAGCGTCTCGCGGTTGTAGCGCTTGCCCTTGCAGACGTCGCACTCGACATAGACGTCGGGCAGGAAGTGCATCTCGATCTTGATGACGCCGTCGCCCTGGCAGGCCTCGCAGCGGCCGCCCTTGACGTTGAACGAGAAGCGGCCGGGCTGATAGCCGCGCGCCTTGGCCTCGGGCAGGCCCGAGAACCAGTCCCGGATCGGCGTGAAGGCCCCCGTATAGGTCGCGGGGTTGGAGCGCGGGGTGCGGCCGATCGGCGACTGGTCGATGTCGATGACCTTGTCGAGATGCTCGATGCCCTCGATGCGGTCATGCGGGGCGGGGTGGTCGATCGCGCCGTTGAGCTTGCGCGCCACGGCCTTGTAGAGCGTGTCGATGACCAGGGTCGACTTGCCGCCGCCGGAGACGCCGGTGATGCAGGTGAACAGCCCGAGCGGGATCTCGACCGTGACATCCTTGAGGTTGTTGCCGCGGGCGCCGACGATCTTCAGGCTGCGGCCCTTCTGCGCCTTGCGGCGGCGCACGGGCACCGCGACCGAGAGCTCGCCGGTGAGGTATTTGCCCGTGAGCGAGTCGGGATTGTCGAGGATCTGCTGCGGCGTGCCCTGGGCGACGATGCGCCCGCCATGAATGCCGGCGCCGGGGCCGACATCGACGACGTAATCGGCGGTGAGGATTGCGTCCTCGTCATGCTCGACGACGATGACGGTGTTGCCGAGGTCGCGCAGCCGGCGCAAGGTGCCGAGCAGCCGCTCATTGTCGCGCTGGTGCAGGCCGATCGAGGGCTCGTCCAGCACATAGAGCACGCCGGTGAGGCCGGAGCCGATCTGACTGGCGAGCCGGATGCGCTGGCTCTCGCCACCCGAGAGCGTGCCGGAGGCGCGGGCGAGCGTCAGGTATTCCAGCCCGACATCGAGCAGGAAGGTCAGCCGGTCGCGGATTTCCTTGAGGATGCGCGGGGCGATCTCGTTCTGCTTCTGCGACAGCCGCGAGGGCAGGCGGGAAACCCAGTCGAGCGCATCCTTGACCGAGAGCCGCGAGATCTCGCCGATATGGTGCATGTCGAGCTTGACCGCGAGCGCCTCGGGCTTGAGCCGGAAGCCCTGGCAGGCCTTGCACGGCGTCTCGGACATGAAGCGGCCGATCTCCTCGCGGGCCCAGTCCGACTCCGTCTCCTTCCAGCGCCGCTCCATATTGGTGATGACGCCCTCGAAGGGCTTCCTCACCTCATAGGCGCGCAGGCCGTCGTTGTAGGCCATGCGGACGGGCTCGGCGCCGGTGCCGTAGAGGATCGAGATCTTGGCGCTGTCGGGGAGCTCGGCCCAGGGCTTGGTCATCGAGAAGCCGAGATGGCGCGACAGCGCCTCCAGCGTCTGGCCGTAATAGGGCGAGGTCGATTTGGCCCAAGGCGCGATGGCGCCCTTCTTCAGGCTGAGCGCGGAATCCGGGACGATCATGTCCGGATCGATGCGCATCTCGTGGCCGAGGCCGTCGCAGGCCGGGCAGGCGCCGAAGGGGTTGTTGAATGAAAAGAGTCTGGGCTCGATCTCGGGGATCGTGAAGCCGGAGACCGGGCAGGCGAATTTCGAGGAGAAGACGATGCGGCGCGGCTCGCCATTTTCCTCCTTCTCGTCGGCATATTCGAAGACGGCGATGCCGTCGGTGAGGTCGAGCGCCTGCTCCAGCGAGTCGGCGAGCCTCGCGCCGAGATCGGGCCGGATCACAAGGCGATCGACGACGACGTCGATGTCATGCTTGAACTTCTTGTCGAGGATGGGCGCATCGGGGATCTCGACGAACGCGCCATTGATCTTGACGCGCTGGAAGCCGCGCTTGAGCCACTCCGCCATCTCCTTGCGGAACTCGCCCTTGCGGCCGCGCACGACCGGCGCGAGCAGATAGCCGCGGGTCTTCTCCGGCAATTCGACCAGCCGGTCGACCATCTGCTGCACGGTCTGGCTCTCGATCGGCAGGCCGGTGGTGGGCGAATAGGGCACGCCGGCCCGCGCCCAGAGCAGGCGCATATAGTCGTGGATCTCGGTGACGGTGCCGACGGTGGAGCGCGGGTTCTTCGAGGTCGTCTTCTGCTCGATCGAGATCGCCGGCGAGAGCCCGTCGATCTGGTCGACATCGGGCTTGCTCATCATCTCCAGGAACTGGCGGGCATAGGCCGAGAGGCTCTCGACATAGCGGCGCTGGCCCTCGGCGTAGATCGTGTCGAAAGCGAGCGAGGATTTGCCCGAGCCCGACAGCCCGGTGAAGACGACGAGCCTGTCGCGGGGAATCGCGAGATCGACATTCTTGAGATTGTGCTCGCGGGCGCCGCGCACGGTGATCATGCGCGAGTCGGTGCGGCGGGCCTCGTCGAACATCGCCTCCAGCGACGCGGCCTGGTCGGCGAGCGAGGTCTTGTTGCCGGACGGGGATTTGACGCCGGAGGAGGGTTTAAATGCCGCGTCCTGCCAGACCGGCCGGCAGGCGGCGGCAATGTCTATCACGCACAGCGCCAGCGGCGCGGGGTCGCAGACGGCGCTGCTGACAGGGGATGGCAGGAGCGGGTGGGGGGCGCGGCACGGGATGTGAGGCCGTACCGGGCGACCGCAGGGAGACCCGGGAGCCATTCCGGAACCTCTCCGACAGGCGCTCCGGAATGGATCCCGGGTCTGCGCTTCGCTCCGCCCGGGATGACCCCGTCTGATGGGTAGGTGACCAGAACGGGGGAACGCTCAGGCCGTCGCGGCGCCGAGATAGGCCACCGCCGCATCGACGCCGCCCGAGCCATGGGGGATGCCCTTGGCCTGCAGCGCCATCTCGACGACGCCGAGCGTGCCCAGCACCATCGGCGCGTTGACATGGCCCATATGGGCGATGCGGAAGGCCTTGCCGCTGAGATCGCCGATGCCGAGGCCGAGCGAGACGCCGCCGATGTCGCGGGCGAAGTCGGTGATCACGCTCGACTCGACGCCCTGGACGAGGATCGGCGTCACGGAGGGAGCGCGCTGGAGCGGATCGGTGATGTTGAAGGTCACGGCCTGGCCCTCAGCCCAGCGCGAGACGGCGGCATGGGTCGCGCCGGCGAGCAGGCGATGCCGCTCCCAGACGGCCTCCAGCCCTTCCTCGAAGATCATGTCGAGCGCCGCGCGCAGCCCGAAGAGCAGATGCTCCGGCGCCGTGCCGCAATGCTTCATATAGGCGAGCGTGTTCATCCGGAACGACCAGTCCCAGTAGAGCGTCTTCATCGTCGCGGTCCGGTGCGCGGCGATCGCCTTGGCGTTGGCGGCGACGAAGGCCAGCCCCGGCGAGGTCATCAGCCCCTTCTGCGAGGCCGACATGGCGACGTCGACGCCCCAGGCGTCCATCTCGAAGGGCATGCAGCCGACGGAGGCGACGCCGTCGACCATGAACAGGGCCGGGTGGCCGGCGGCGTCGATGGCGCGGCGCACCGCGGGGATGTCGTTGACGACGCCCGAGGCGGTGTCGATCTGCACCATCAGCACGGCCTTGATGGCGTGGCCGTCATCGGAGCGCAGCCTGGCCTCGACGGCGGCGGGGTCGATCGCGGCGCGCCAGCTTCCCGGCAGAACCTCGACATCGGCGCCCATGAAGGCCGCCATCTCGCCCCAGCCGACGGCGAAGCGCCCGCTCGCCAGCACCAGCACCTTATCGCCGCGCGAGAGCACATTGGTGAGCGCCGCCTCCCAGCCGCCATGGCCGTTGGCGGCGTAGACGAAGGTCTCGCCGGTCGTCCGGAAGACGCGCTTGAGATCGGTGAGGATGGACTCGGTGAGATCGATGATCGTCCGCGAGGCGAGTTCCTCGGCCGGGCGCATCATCGCCTGCAGCACGCGGTCGGGAATATTGGTCGGCCCCGGCATCGCGAGGATGTGCCGGCCGTTGGCGACGCTCATCTGACGGAAATCCTCTGTGGAGGCGGGGTGCCGAAGGGTTGAGACGCTGTCGCATAGCGACAGTGCCGGGTCACAAGCAAGAGCCGTGCACGCCGCAGGGTCATGCCGTGACGCGGGGTCGTCGATGCGATGCACGGCGCCGCGCGCCACGGCATTTGATCTTCCCCAATGCCGCTCCCGCAGGAGGGGGCTAGCCTGCAGGGCAAAGCCAGGCGGCAACCGACCGCCCCGGCGCCAGACAGGGAGCCGTCACGATGACTGAAACGCTGCCCGACACCGATGCCACGGAGCCGCGGCGGCCCGACCCGGTGGTGCGCCGCATCGGCGTGCATGACGTGGTCGAGGCGTTCATTGCGGGCCTCAGGGATTTCCAGGCGGCGCCGCTGTTCGGGCTGTTCTTCGGGGGGATCTATGCGCTGGGCGGGCTGTCGATCCTGATGTCGCTGACGCGCTTCGGCATGCCCTATCTGGCCTATCCGCTGGCGGCGGGCTTCGTGCTGATCGGCCCCTTCGTCGCGGTCGGGCTCTACGAGGTGTCGCGCCGGCGCGAGGCGGGGGAGCCGCTGGGTTGGGGGCCGGTGCTCGGGGTGGTGTTCGCGCAGGGCCAGCGGGAGATGGGCTGGATGGCCTTCGTCACGCTGTTCGTGATGATGATGTGGCTCTACCAGGTGCGGCTGCTGCTGGCGCTGTTCCTCGGCTTCCAGTCCTTCGCCAGCTTCGCCGGCTTCCTGACCGTGATCACCACGACGCCGGAGGGGCTGATGTTCCTGGCCGTGGGCAACCTCGTCGGCGCCGTGCTGGCGGCGACCCTGTTCTCGCTGACGGTGATCTCCTTTCCGCTGCTGCTCGACCGCGAGGTCGATTTCATCACGGCGATGATCACCAGCGTGCGGGCGGTGGCGACCAATCCGCTGCCGATGCTGGGCTTCGCGGCGGCGATCGCGGCTCTGTCCTTCGTGGCGATGCTGCCGCTCTTCTTCGGGCTCGTCGTGCTGCTGCCGGTGCTCGGCCATGCGACCTGGCATCTCTACCGGCGGGTGGTCGAGCCGGTGGCCTGAGCCGGGATGGGGGCGCATGGGCGCCTGCTGCCATGACGCGTCGCACGCTTCCTGTCAGTCTCTTCCCCGACGGGGAGAACCGACCATGGACGAGCTGCGACCCTATCGCGCGATGGCCTTCAACAATCTCTGGGCCAATCACCGGCTGCTCTGCGCCTGTGCCGCCCTCTCGCAGGCCGAATGGGTGGCGCCGCGCACCGGCTTCTTCCCGAGCCTGCGGGCGACGCTCAACCATGTCCTGATCATCGACCATTTCTATGTCGATGCGATGGAGGGCGGGACGCTCGGCCCCGCTGCCTGGGCGAACCGCGAGCCCTGCGCGACCCTGCCCGAGCTGAAGGCCGCGCAGGAGGCGATGGACCGGCGGCTGATCGCCGTGGTCGAGGCGGCGGCGGGCCAAGGTGCGGACCATGGCGGGCTGGAGCGGATCGTCAGCGTGCATCGCGGCGCCCGCATCCAGCGCGAGCGGCTCGACCGGCTGCTGCTGCATCTGTTCCAGCACCAGATCCACCATCGCGGCCAGGCCCATGTCATGCTCAGCGGCACCTCGGTGGCGCCGCCGCAGCTCGACGAGTTCTTCCCGGTCAGCGAGGCCGATCTGCGGTCCGGCGCGTTCGCTGCGCTGGGGCTGAGCGAGGCGCGGGTGTGGGGCGAGGGGGACGACGCCGTCTAGGCCAAGCCGTTCTTGCACGGAACCACCGCGTCATCCCGGGCTTGTCCCGGGATCCATCGGATGGCTCCGGAGCGTTACGATGGATCCCGGAGCTGCGCTGCTTTGCAGCTTGTCCGGGATGACGGCGCGCTTGTGGTTTTTGCGCAGCCCCGAAAGGACGGGGCGAGATCATCGCAAGCCCCACGAAATCAGGGGACAACCCTGCGAGAGGCACTTGAACAAAACGGGAACATCGTTGATAGTGGTCCCGTCGGCCGGTAAGGTCCGGCTCCGGTCATGGGCCGGTTTTCGATGTGCGCAGGAAATGGAGCCTCTCATGGCTGGTAGCGTCAACAAGGTCATTCTGGTCGGCAATCTCGGGCGCGACCCGGAGGTCCGCCGCCTCGGCTCGGGTGAGCCGGTCGTCAATCTGCGCATCGCCACCTCGGAAACCTGGCGCGACAAGCAGTCGGGCGAGAAGAAGGAGCGCACCGAGTGGCACTCGGTCGTGATCTTCAACGAGAACCTCGCCAAGGTCGCCGAGCAGTATCTGAAGAAAGGCTCGAAGATCTATATCGAGGGCCAGCTCCAGACCCGCAAATGGCAGGACCAGTCGGGCGTCGAGAAGTACACGACCGAAATCGTGCTGCAGCGCTATCGCGGCGAGCTCACCATCCTCGACAGCCGCGGCCAGGGCGGCTCGGACGAGTATGGCGAGGGCGGCGGCATGATGGAGGATCGCTCCTCCGGCTCGTCCTTCGGCCGCTCGGGCCCGATGGGCGGCGGGGGTGGTGCGCGCCAGCCGGCGATGGCGGGTGGCGGCGGAGCCTCGCGCTCCTCCTCGAGCCATCTCGACGACGACATCCCGTTCTAGGGTTCGTGCCCGCCGGCGTAGGTCCCGCGCGATGCGTGGCGGGACCGGGCCGGCAGTGCCTCAGCCCGTCGCGGTGCGCTCCAGCGCCGCGATATCGAACTTCGTCATCCGCATCATCGCCGCCATGACGCGGCCGGTGACGGCGGCATCGCCGCCATTGACGAGTTCGACGAAACGCTCCGGCACGATCTGCCAGGACAAGCCGAAGCGGTCCTTGAGCCAGCCGCATTGGCCCGGCTGCCCGCCGTCGCAAAGCCTCTCCCAGTAATGGTCGACTTCGTCCTGCGTGGCGCAGTGGACGACGAAGGAGACGGCCTCGCTGAAACGGAACTGCGGCCCGCCATTCAGCGCCGTGAAGGTCATCCCCGCCACTTCGAAGGAGACGACGAGGGTGTCGCCCGCACGGCCAGGCCCAGCGCCGGTGTTGCGCACCACCGGTCCCGGCCGACTGTCGGGAAAGACGGACAGGTAGAAGGCGGCGGCTTCCTCGGCTTGGCGATCGAACCAGAGGAAGGGCGTGATCTTCTGGAGTTTCATGGCGACCTCCTGCGGCAAGGGGCGTCTCGAACACGGTTGTAAACTTAATCAAATGGTTTAATAATGGCCCGCTGCTGTCAAGGCCTCCGAGGGTCGGCGCCATGCGATCAGGGCAGGGCGCCCCTGCCGGGCCCTTCGCTTGCCCGCGCGGGCGCACCCGGCCAAGGTCGCGCCATCATGAGCACGCCCGATCCCGTCTCCGCCCTCTCCGTCTGGCTCGCACTGGAGAGCCCCACCCATCACGCCCCCGGCGTCAACGGCATGATGGACCTCGTCGCCGCCGAGGTCGAAGGCCTGCCGATCGCGGTCGAGCGGATACCCGGCCGCGACGGGCTCGGCGACAGCCTGATCCTGCGCGCCGGCCGCGCCACCGGCGCGCCGGGCATCGCCGTGATGTCGCATCTCGACACGGTCCATCCCGTCGGCACGGCGGCGCGCGACCTGCCGGTCCGGGTCGAGGGAGACCGGCTCTACGGGCCGGGCGTCTACGACATGAAGGGCGGGGCCTATCTCGCGCTGCAGGCCTTCAAGCAGGTGGCGCTGGCGGGCCATGCGAAGCGGCCGCTGGTCTTCCTGTTCACGCCCGACGAGGAGATCGGCTCGCCGACGACGCGCGGGCTGATCGAGGAGATCGGCCGGGCCTCGGCGGCGGTGCTCGTCACCGAGCCGGCGCGCGAGGGCGGCAAGATCGTCACGGCGCGCAAGGGGGTGGGGCGCTTCGAGGTCAAGCTCGAGGGGCGCCCGGCGCATTCCGGCGCGCGCCATGCCGATGGCCGCAGCGCGATCCGCGAAGCCGCCCACCAGATCCTGGCGATCGAGGCGATGACCGATTATGCGCGCGGCGTCACCACGACGGTGGCGCTGATGGGCGGCGGCACGGCGGCCAATGTCATTCCCCAGCATGCCTGGTTCAGCGTCGATCTGCGCGTCGCCAGCGCCGCCGACGGCGCCGCGCTGGAGAGCCGCATCCTCGGCCTCGCGCCGAAGGACCCGGATGTCCGGATCAGCGTGACCGGGGGCATGAACCGCCCGCCCTATGAGAAATCACCGGAAGGCGCGGCGCTGTTCGAGACGGCGGGCGAGGGCGCCCATACGCTGTCGGAATACGGGCTGATCTCGTCGATCGCCCCGCGGCAGGCGCTGATCAAGGGGCTGCTGGAGACGGTGTGAGGTTTCTCTTCGTCTGGCGTTGAGACGCGGGTGTCATCCCGGGCGACCGCAGGGAGACCCGGGATCCATTCCGGAACCTAACCCACGAGCGCTCCGGAATGGATCCCGGATCTCCGCTGCGCTGCGTCCGGGATGACCGGCCTCCTATGAGGGCCGAGAGACCAACGAAACAGGGGCTGCAGCGATGCAGCCCCTTTCCATATCTTCGCAGGCAGCGACGCGCTTACGCCTCGCTCGGGCTCTCCGGCGCCGGGCCGGCCTCGGCTTCGCCGTCCTCGCTGTCGCCCTCGTCGGTGACGCGCTCGACCGAGACCACCTTCTCGCCCTGGGCGGTGTTGAAGACGGTGACGCCCTGCGTCGAGCGGCCCTTGACGCCGATCTGGTCGACCGGGCAGCGGATCAACTGGCCGCCATCCGTGACGAGCATGATCTGGTCGGCCTCGTCGACCGGGAAGGAGGCGATCAGCTTGCCATTGCGCTCATTGACCGCCATTGCGACGATGCCTTTGCCGCCGCGACCGGTGACGCGATACTCATAGGAAGAGGTACGCTTGCCGTAGCCGTTCTCCGACACAGTCAGAATGAACTGCTCGTTGGTCTGCATCTCCAGATGCCGCACCTTGTTCACTTCAACCTGATCGCCGACAGTTTCTTCGGCATCCATCTCGATCCCGGCGTCGATCACGGTCGGATCATCGGCTCCAGCGCCAAGGGAGCCCGACGCGCGGCGCTCCGCCCCCGAGACGCGAAGATACGCCAGCCGCTCCTCCGGAGATGCATTGGAGTGGAGGATAATGGCCATGGAGATGATCTTGTCGTCGCTCTCCAGGCGAATCCCTCGCACGCCAACGGAATCGCGCCCCTTGAACACCCGCACGTCGGTGACGGGGAAGCGGATGCAGGCGCCATTGGCTGTGGTCAGCAGAACATCGTCCTGCTCGGTGCACAGCTGGACCGAAGCGATGCTCTCGCCTTCCTCCAGCTTCATGGCGATCTTGCCGTTGCGATTCACCTGGCTGAAATCCGCCAGTTCATTGCGACGGACATTGCCACCGGTGGTGGCGAACATGATCTGCCAGCGCCCATGATCGGCAGTATCCTC
>NCCO01000195.1 GCA_002279705.1 Allobosea sp. 12-68-7 | reverse complement strand
GGCGGCGTCTTTCTCGACGTGCTTGCGGTATTCGTCCAACGTGGTGGCGCCGACGCAGTGCAGCTCGCCGCGCGCAAGAGCCGGCTTGAGCAGGTTGGACGCATCCATGGCGCCATCGGCTTTGCCAGCGCCGACCAACGTGTGCATCTCGTCGATGAAGAGGATGATCTGGCCTTCTGCCTGGGTCACTTCCTGCAGCACGGATTTCAGCCGCTCCTCGAACTCGCCGCGGAATTTGGCGCCGGCGATCAGCGCGCCCATGTCGAGCGCGAGCAGGCTCTTCTCTTTCAGGCTGTCGGGCACATCGCCATTGACGATGCGCAGGGCGAGGCCTTCCGCGATGGCGGTCTTGCCGACGCCAGGCTCGCCGATCAGCACGGGATTGTTCTTGGTGCGGCGCGAGAGAACCTGGATGCAGCGCCGGATTTCCTCGTCACGCCCGATCACCGGATCAAGCTTGCCCGAGCGCGCGGCTTCGGTGAGGTCACGCGAGTATTTCTTCAGCGCTTCGTATTTTTCTTCGGATGTCGCGGTGTCCGCCGTGCGCCCTTTGCGCAGTTCCGCGATGGCTTTCACCAGCGCGCTGGTTGTGGCGCCGGCAGCGTTCAGCGCGTCGGCGGCCTTGGTCTTCTGCTTTGTGGCTGACAGCAGCAGCCGCTCGACGGTGACGAAATCGTCGCCCGCCGAGGTCGCGTCTTCTTCCGCCATCTGGAACAGGCGTGCGAGGTCCTGGCTGAGGCCCGGCTGCGATCCGCCGGTGCTCTTCGGCTGGGCCGCCAGCAGCTTGTCGATGTTGGAATGCGCCAGTTCGGGATTGCCCCCGGCGGCGCGGATGAGATTGAGCGCAAGGCGGTCGCGATCCGTGAACATCGCCTTGATGAGGTGTTCCGGCAGAAGCTGGGGGTGGCCGCTGGCAAGCGCGCTTGTCTGCGCGCTCTGAACGGCTGCGCGGGCGCGCTCGGTATAGCGTTCGAAGTCCATGATTGACCCTTGTATGAAGCAGTCGGCAGGCAGTCACGGGACCCGACAACGGCATCCCTGAATCAATGCTCCTCCCGCAGGCAGGAGCCTTGATCCATGGCAAGAAGTAGGGTTGCCCGTGGCCCGTGCAAGGCCCTGTCGAACGGTTACGGGGTCGTCGGCGTGCTTCCCGGCGCGACAGCTTCAGTCGGCGGCACATAGACGAACACCGAATCCGGGCCGCCGTCGCCGATGCGGACCTCGACCGCCTTCCGGTCGGCCACCGAGTCGCCGATTTCCATGGTCGATTGCAGCGTCGGGCCCCACGGCGCCACGCACTTCTTCGCGCCCAGGATCATCCAGTAGTCGCACCGCTCGCCCGCGATGGTGGCGGATTCCCCTGTCGCCTCGGCGCTCATCAGCGCCATGGCGGTCGGGCCGAACGCGTCGTCGGCCGATGTCGACGCCTCGGCCGCAGCTTCATTGTAGTAGGGGTTCTCGGTCACCACGACTTCGCCGGTGACGTTGTCGATCCTGACGCTGGCCGCGCCATTGGTGAACGAGCGCGTGTCGGTCACCTTCCCGGTCTCGGTGTTGATCAGCTTCGTGATCTCGGCGCTGCGCCGGCCCCATTCGCGATAATGCATCGTCACCGTACCGACTTCGCGTCCGGTCTGCTCCAGGACGATGGTGAAGGTCTCGCGGCCGAAGAACTTACGGCTGGTATCCACCGTCACGGCGGGCGCGACGGCTGGTGCAGTATCCGGGGCCAAAGCGGCGGTCACCCGCTCACATGCCGCCAGCATCAGAAGGCCCGAACACGCGAGCAGGGTGGTGCGAAGCATAATGTCTTCCTTCTGGGCAGCTCCGGTGTGGAGCCTGTCTGGCATCACGACGTTTACGATAGCGGAATTCGTTTCACAGGGCGAAGGGCGCGGTTTGCCTCCTCACCGGCGCCGTTCGAACACGGGGCGAACACGTCCCCTACTAATCGGTAAGGCTCGGACAAGTGTGGATTTTTTATCGGAACTAACATGAGCAAAGTCGCGTTGGCTGCATATGGGCCAGAGGTTCTGGCTGCCGAAACGAAGGTGCTTGATGACGTCCGAACTTCTCGACTGCAGCCTGCAAGCCTCCCAGCAGGGAATCGGATGATGGGCCAGCTCGCAATGCCTCACTCTGATTCCCTCGTGCAGAAAGCGCTCGACCTGGCCTCGCGCCGGATGCCCGGGCTTGAGTCCATGTCTCCGCAGCTGCAGCGCGACCTGCGCACGCTGGCGCGCGACAGGGTCGAGATCCCGAGCGGCAAGTCCATCGTCAGCGAAGACGCCCGCTGCCCGCAGCTTTATCTCGTCGAGCAGGGATGGGTCCTGCGCTCCCGCGGGCTTGCCTCCGGCCGCCGGCAGATTGTGAACTATGCGCTGCCCGGCGACATGCTGTGCACCGACAGCCTGCTGTTCAAGGCGTCCGGCTTCGATCTGTTGGCGCGAACGTCGGTGTCGCTTATACGCATTGATGCGCCGTCCGGCCCGGAACTGTTCGAACGCCATCCCGCGCTCGCGGCAGCTGTGGCGTGGACGGCAGGTCAGGATGAATCGATCCTTGCCGAGCGTGTTGTCTCGCTTGGCCGGCGCGACAGCCTCGAAAAGCTCTCCCATGCGCTGTGCGAGATGGAGGCTCGCCTGTCCTCCATCGGCATGATGCGGGGCCAGACGATCGAGCTGCCGTTCAACCAGGAGGATTTCGCGGACATGCTTGGCATCAGCGTGATCCACGTGAACCGCACCTTCCGCAAACTGGCGGAAGAGAAGATCGCGCTCTATCGCAAGGGCTCCATCGAGGTACGCGACAGTGCGCGCCTGAAGCAGATCGCAGCGTTCGATCCGGACTATCTGCATCTCGGTTGAGGCAATTGCCGCCGCCTAGTGCGCGTCCGGCGCGGGCCCGGCCTGTTTCGGCCGGCGCAGCAGGGGCGCCATGAACAGCATCAGCGCAAAGCAGATCGCCATCACCAGGAACAGGTTGTTGAATGTCATGACGCTGGATTCCAGCTGCATGCGTCTCACCAGCTGTCCAAGGGCTGTGGCAGACGGATCGGCATTGCCGGCGGCGCGCAGGCTGGATTCGGCTTGCACCAGGAAGTCCTGGACTTCCGGCCGGCTCGGATCGAGCCCGGCGGAAATCTCCTGGTTGTGCAGGTTCGTGAAGTTGAGCCGCATCGTATTGAGTGCGGCAAGCCCCACGGCGCCGCCAAGATTGCGGCAGACCGTGATGAGGCCCGTGGCGTTCGGCATCTTGTGTGGGGGCAGGGTGCCCAGCGCGATGAAGTTCGATGGCACCATTGACATGATGAGACCTGCGCCCCGCAACGCTTGCGGCCAGAACAGCTCTTCGAATGAGGAGTCGGCCGTGAGGAAGCTATTCCAGTACAGCCCGATCGCCGCCAGCGAGAGCCCCAGGACCAGGACATAGCGCGGGTCGATCTTCCGGATCAGCGCCCCGGCGATGGGCCCGCCGATGAACATGGCGATGCCGCCAACGCTCATGATCTGGCCGATCTGCAGCGCGTTATAGTCACGCACCGTGCCGAGGAAGAGCGGCGTCAGGTAGACCGATCCAAACAGGCCGAAGCCGACAATAGTTGCGACAACCGAGCCGACCGCGAAGTTTCGATCCTTGAAGATGGTGAGATCGACGACTGGGTTGGCGTGCTTGAACGCTCGCCAGAAGAACACGATGGCGGCGAACGAACACAGGAACATCCACAACACGAGATGCTCGTCTTCGATCCACCCGGCGGCCGGGCCTTCCTCGAACACGTATTCGAACGAGCCGAGGAACAGCGCCATTGCGGCAAGGCCGATGATATCGATGTTCTTTACGAGATTGAGCTGCATCGGCTGCTTGGGCGTAAAATTCCACACCAGCGTCGCGGCGATGATGCCGGGAATGACGTTGACGAGGAACAGCCAGTGCCAGCTCACGTTTTCGGTTAGCCAGCCGCCCAGTGTCGGGCCGATGGACGGCGCGAGCGTCGCCACCATCCCGATGGCCACCTGCTGGAGCATCGAGCGATTGGGCCCGAACAGCGTGAAGGCGGCCGCCATCGTCGTCGGGATCATCGCCGCGCCGACGAAGCCCTGGATGCAGCGGAACACGATCAGGCTGTTGAGGTCCCACGCAAAGGCGCACAGCACGCTCGCGAGCGTGAAGCCCGCGCACGAATAGACGAACAGCCGCCGCATCGACAGCGCGCGGTTCAGCAGTCCCGACAGCGGGATGCCGATCACCTCGGCGATCAGGTAGCTGGTCTGGATCCACGCGACTTCCTCGGCCGAGGCGGAAATGCCCGCCTGGATCTGCGCGATCGAGGAGGCGACGATCTGGATGTCCAGGATCGCCATGAACATGCCGATGACCATGGCGAAGAAGCCGATGTTCAGCAGCAAGGCTTCGCGCGTGCCGGGCTTGGGCGGCACGTAGACAGGAGCGGCCATCACGGATGCGCTTGTCGCGCTCACCGCCTTACTCGCAGCCGGGCTTGGTGGAGACGGTGGCGGTGACCTGCAGACCCGAACGCAGCAGGCCGCTGGAGAGCGCCTCCTTGTCGAGCACGATCTTCACAGGCACGCGTTGCACGATCTTGGTGAAGTTGCCCGTTGCGGTGTCCTGCGGCACGAGGCTGAACGTGGCGCCGGTCGATGGCGACAGGCTCTGCACCTTGCCGGTGACATGCAGGTTCGGCAGCGCATCGACGTGAACCTTCACGCACTGGCCTTCGCGCATGTCCGTGATCTGCGTCTCCTTGAAGTTCGCGATCACCCAGACATCGTCGGACGACACGATCGACAGCGCAACGCGGCCCGGCGACAGGATCTGGCCTTCGACCACATCCTTCTTCGTAACGACGCCATTCATCGGCGCGCGGATCTGCGTGCGATCAAGCTCAAGCTGGGCGCCGACTACCTTGGCGCGGGCGGCTTCCACGCGCGCTTCGGCGGAGAGCAGGGCGGCCTGCGCGCTCGAAAGCTGGCTACGCTGCGAGGTGATGGTGGCGTCGGCTTCGGTCAGCTGGGCGTTGGCCGTGCGGCGTGCAGCTTCTAGCTGGTCGAGCTTGGCCTTGGGATACCAGCCCTTCGCGGCGAGGTCGGCGAGGCGGTCGGCTTCCGACGCCGAAAGGTCGGCGGATGCGTCTGCGGCTTCGCGCGCGGCCTGGGCTTCAGCAATCTGGTCGCGTTGTGCGGCGATGCGCGCCTTGGCCTGGGCGGCGTCCGCTTCGGCCTGCGCCAGCTCGGCCTGCGCGAAGGCCATGCGTGTCTGGAACTCGTCGGCCTCCAGCTCGATCAGCAGGTCGCCCCGCTTCACCACCTGGTTCTCGGCGACGAGCACCCTGGCGACGTAGCCCTCGATCTTGGGCGTCACGCGCGCGATGTCGGAGCGGAGCTGGGCGTTGTCGGTGGAGATATTGAAGCGGCCGTTGAAGAACCAGTCCGCGCCCATCCAAGCCCCGGCAAGCACGGCAATCGCGGCCACGCCGATCAGGATCTTCTTGCGCATGCCGCCCTTGCCTGCGCCCGCGGGCGGGGTTTCCGAGGCAGCCGGCTTTTCCGTCTGCGGCGCCGCGACCGCCGGTTCGCGCGAAGAGGGAGTCTCGGGCTCGGCTTTGACGGGTTTCAGCGCCATGAAGTTCGTCCTGTCCGGAGCGGGCGTCGTCGTCACCGGAACCGTCCATGCCGGCGAGATCAGGCTCGACGACCGGCTGCTGCTGACTCCGTCCGGCATCGAGGCGCGGGTGCGGTCGCTGCATGCTCAGAACCGGGCCGCTGCGG
>NCCO01000194.1 GCA_002279705.1 Allobosea sp. 12-68-7 | reverse complement strand
GTCGCATGGCGGCAGATCAGCTCGATGCGCTCCGGGAAGCCCGGATAGGCGGCCGTCGTCGCGTCGATGGTGCCGACTGCGCCATTGGCGAAGCGGACGGCCGCGCAGACCATGTCCTCGGTCTCCATGCGGTGGATCGGGCTGGTCAGGGCGTAACCGCCGACCTCGGTGATGGGGCCGGCGAGGCTCAGCATCAGGTCGAGCGTGTGGATGCCCTGCGAGAGCAGCACGCCGCCGCCATCGCGCGCGAAGCTGCCGCGGCCGGGCTCGTCGTAATAGGATTGCGGCCGCCAGAGCCGGATCACGGTCGAGCAGCCGACGATCTCGCCCATGCGGCCGGAGGCGAGATGCTCCGCCAGCGCGATCGCCGCCGGCTTGAAGCGATGCTGCAGCACGATGCCGAGCGTCACCCCGGCGGCGCGACAGGTCGCGACCAGCTCCTGCGACCGGGCGGTGGTGATGTCGAGCGGCTTTTCCAGCAGGATGTGCTTGCCGGCCCGGGCGCAGCGCCGGGCGATGTCGAGATGCGTGTTGGCCGGCGTCAGCACCAGCATCGCTGCGACGGTCTCGTCCGCGCGCGCCGAAGGCCGCCCGCCGTTCGGCGCTGGGGCTGCAGGCGCCGACGACCTCGACCTCATCCGCGAGGTCGACGAGGCCCCGGGCATGGGGCGTCACGGCCATGCCGAGCCCGACGATCCCGATACGCAGCCTGCTCATGCTCTCACTCCGCCGTTCAGGGGCCGAGCCAGCGCAGCGGCGCCAGCGTCAGCGAGGGCATATAGGTCACCAGCATCAGCACGGTCACCAGTGCCAGGATGAAGGGAAGGATCGCCCGGAAGACGTCGACCACATTGGCCCGCCCCACGCGGGCGGTGGTGAAGACCAGGACGCCCAATGGCGGGGTGAGCGCGCCGATGACGAGGTTCATGACCAGTACGATGCCGAACTGGACGGGGTCGATGCCCGCCGCCACCACGAGCGGCACCAGGATCGGGACCAGAATGACCATCGCCGCGATCATCTCCATGAACAGCCCGACGACGAGCAGCAGCAGGTTGATCAGCAGCATCAGCACGATGGGGCTGTCGATATAGGCGCTCATCGCCGCGGCGATCTTCTGCGGCACCTGTTCAGCCGCCAGCACCCAGGCGAAGGGTGAGGCGGCGGCGATGATGACGACGATCGACACCGTGTCGAAGGTCGACTCGCGCACGGCGTCGTAGAAGCCGTGGCCGGTCAGGCAGCGATAGAAGAACAGGCCGCAGAGGATGGCGTAGACCAGAGCGATGGCGCCGGCCTCGGTGGCGGTGAAGACACCGAAGCGCACACCGCCGACGATCAGCAGCGGCAGCAGCAGCGCTGGAACGGCTGTGCCGAGCGCCCGCCCGCGCGCGCGCCAGGACGCCGGAGCAATGTCGCCGCCATAGCCCTTCACCCGCGAGACGATGTAGACGACGACGATCAGCGAAGCCGCCGCCATCAGCCCCGGGATGATGGTGGCGACGAAGAGCGCGCCGACCGAAACCGAGGCCAGCGCCGCATAGATGATCAGCCCGAGACTGGGCGGGATGAGGTTGGCCAGCGTCGAGGAGGCGCTGGTCAGCGCGCAGCTGAAGGCGCGGTGGTAGCCGTGCTTCTCCATCTCCGGGACCATCAGCTTGGCGATGGCGGACGCGTCGGCGGTGGAAGAACCGGAGACGCCGGCGAGCAGCGTGTTGGTGACGACATTGGCCTGCCCGAGCCCGCCGCGGAAATGCCCGACCAGGCTCGTCGCCAGCGCCACCAGCCGCGTGGTGATGCCACCGACATTCATCACGGCGGCCGCCATGATGAAGAACGGGATCGCCAGAAGCGTGAAGGAATTCAGCGAGGACGCCATGTTCTGCGGCACGATCACCAGCATGATGTCGCCCAGCGGCGCGAAGGCGGCGAAGGCGCCGAAGGCGAGCGCAAAGGCGATCGGCACCTCGAACAGCACGAGCAGCCCCGCCACCAGCATCAGCGCGGTCGGGCTCCCGGCCTCCTGCCAGACCATGGCCGCGCCATGGCGGACCGCGAGATAGATCGCGCCACCCGCCACGACCGAAAGCAGGCCCGACAGCTGCGGCAAGCCCCCGGCCGGGCGGATCAGATAGACGAGGTTCAGCGCGCCCCCGACGGCGATGGCGATGAACAGATAGGAGAGCGGCCACTGCATCGCCGGCGAGACCTGGATGGCGCGCCCGGCGAAGTCGATGCCGTGGACGATCATCATGATGCTGGTGGCGGCGATCATCGCCGCGACGAATCCGGCATGGAGGCGCTGCAGCGGCGCCGGCAGATAGCGGCTGACGAGGTCGATGGCGATATGGGCATGGCGGCCGACGGCGAGCGCCATGCCCAGGAACACCGCCCAGGTGAAGAGCCAGATCGAGACCTCTTCCGGCCAGGGCAAGGCTGCATCCAGAACATAACGACAGAACACCTGCAGCACCGCGACCGACGCCGAGCCGAGCATCAGCGCGACGCAGAGCGCCTCGAACGCCCGGTCGAAGCCGAGCAGGAGGCGGGCGGACGCATCCGGGGCTCGGGACGTCACCGTCGGGGCCTGTTCAACCATGGTGCAGTCGTCGCTCGCTCAGCAGGAGAGAGCCGGCCCTCGCGGGAGGGCCGGCGCAGGGCACTGTAGGCCGACCTCAGGCCAGCTTGCGGATCTTGTCGATCATCGCCTTGGTTTCGGGGCTCTTGGATCCGAACTGATCGAAAAGCGGCGCCGTCATCTCGGCCCATTTCGCCCGCTCGGCCTCGCTGATGCGATTCACCTTGCAGCCGAGCTTCTCGAGATCGGCCAGCGCCTTGTCGGCATTGGCCCGGTTCGTCGCGCGCTGTTCGGCGAAGACCTCCTTGGCCGAGGCGCGCACCATGTCGCGCAGATCGGCCGGCAGGCTGTCCAGCCAGCGCGCATTGACGCGCACCGCCTTCGGCAGGAACCAGTGCGCGGTCGGGGTCACTTCCTTCGCCTGCTCATGCCATTTGAAGCCGAGGATCGAGAAATAATCCGAATCGAGCCCGTCGATGACGCCGGTCGAGAGCGCCGAATACTGCTCCGAATAGGGCAGCGGAGTCGGGTTGGCACCGAGTGTCTTCCAGAAATCGACCCAGATCCTCAGCTCCGGCACGCGAATCTTCAAGCCTTTCAGCGTCTCCAGCGAGTTGACCGGCCGCTTCGACAGGATGTGGCGGAAGCCGGTCTCGCCATAGGCGACGAATTCCACCCCTGTCTTCTTGCGGGCGATGTCGGAGACCTCCTGGCCGAGCGGGCCCTGCAGCACGCGGTCGACATGGGCCTCATCCTTGTAGATGAAGCCCGGCGCGCCCCCGAAGGCGGCGATTTCCGGCGCGATCGCCTCCTCGCTGTCGGGGCCGGCGGTGGTGACCTGGATGGTGCCGATGCGGCTGCCCTCCAGCGCCTGCGCCAGCCCGCCGAGCTGGGCCGCGGGGAAGTGTTGCGCGTCGATGCGCCCGCCGCTGCGTTCCCTGAGGATGCCCGTCCATTTCTCGAAGCCGAGCGTGATCGGCGTGCCGATCCCTTCGGTATGGGCGATGCGGCAGGTGAACTTCTGCTGGGCGCGTGCCGAGGTCAGCACGGCGGGCGCGGCGATCGCCGCGAGGCCGAGCCGGCCGAGGGCGCGACGTGTGAACATGCCATCCGACGATGAAGCCATGGTGTTTCCTCTCCTGGTGCCGTTGTGGACGGCCGGCATGCTCCGGCCTTGATGGGACGCATGCCCGCCCCGGGCTGGTTTCTGGGTCTGCTCTTGCGTTGCGCCGCGAGGTCGCGAACACTCATCCCGGCCTCGCCGACGCCGCTCGCGCCAAGGCTCGGACCGCTCCTTCTGAACCGGACGCTATGCGCAATCGATTTCACTGTAAACTGCTTGCTTTGCAGGTTGCTTGCAATCATCTATGCAACAGAATGCGCAATCGATTGCGCAATCCCCGGTGTGCTCCGACGAGGCATGGCCGATGAAGCGCCCGCCCACCATGAAGGACATCGCGGCCGAGCTGGAGCTGTCGGTCTCGACTGTCGCCCGGTCGCTGGCGGATTCGCCGCGGATCAGCCGCGAGACGCGGGCGCGTGTGGTGTCGGCGGCCGAGCGGCTCGGTTACGTCGTCGACCTCGCGGCCCGGGCGATGCGCAGCGGCACGAGTTCGATCGTCGGGCTGATCGTCCCCGA
This sequence comes from Allobosea sp. 12-68-7, assembly GCA_002279705.1. Taxonomy (GTDB): domain Bacteria; phylum Pseudomonadota; class Alphaproteobacteria; order Rhizobiales; family Beijerinckiaceae; genus Allobosea. The sequence continues at coordinate 2,176 of NCCO01000194.1, read as the reverse complement.
CATCCGCAACGACTTCTATTCTACGGCGGCGAAGGCCATCGCCGATTGCTGCCAGGAGCGGGGCCACCAGCTCGTGCTCGCGGTCACCGACGACGATCCCAAACTCGAACTCGAGCATCTGCGCAATCTGCGCTCGGCCCGGGCGCTGGGCTTCATCATCATTCCCAGCGTCACGCCGGCGCAGGAGACGCTGCGCCTGATGCGGGCGACGCCGCATGTCCAGTTCGTGCGCAACTGCGCCAAGGTGGAGTCGGACTGGTTCGGCATCGAGGATGGTGAGGCCATGCGCCTGGCGGCCCGGCATCTGATCGATCTCGGCCATCGGCGCATCGCTTATATCGGCTCGACGGTCGCGATCTCGACCGGGCGCGACCGTCTCGAGGGCTTCCGCCGGACCCTGCAGGACGCCGGCATCGCCATCGACGAGCGGCTGGTCAAAGCCGGCAGTTGCGACACCGAATTCGGCTTCGCTGCCATGCAGGCGATCCTGGCCGAGCCGCAGCGGCCGAGCGCGGTCGTCACCGCCGGCGCCCGGATGAGCATCGGCGCCTATGACTGCGCGCGCGCCTCTGGCGTGGCCATCCCGTCAGAGTTATCGTTTGTCGGCTTCAGCGACAGTCCGACCTCACGCTGGTGCGGGGACGGTCTCACCACCATCGCGCTGCCCGTGCGGGAACTGGCGATGACCGCAACGGATTTTCTGTTTCGCAAGACAGGCTCGGACCTCAAGCCCGGACGCCCCTGCCGCGTCATGCTGACACCCAGCATCCTCAAGCGCGGATCGACGGCCGCGCCGCGCTGCGCGATCGAACCCGCATGACATAGCTCAGTCGGGCCCGGCAGCGACGCTTCGGAGTTCCCGCCCGGCTTGCCAACCGGCATCGTCAGCAGTCTCGCCGAGTTCCAGAGAAGACGGCCTCTCCGTGGCAGTTTGCCGAGGGAGCAGGTCCCTCCGAAGCTGGCTGTTCGTCGACGGCGCGTCCAAAATATCCCTACAATGACGGCAGCTTGCGCTCCGGATTCGCAGGCGAACAGCGGTCGCGACTCGGTTCGGCACGACCGCGCCACTTCAGACAAGGCGAGTGCCCCCGGGAAAGGTTGGGGGAGCTGCCTGCGGCTCGGATCGCGTTCCCTATGGCTTGGGCAGCGTCAGATCCGACAGGTATTCGATCGACTGTGTGATAGCGGTTTCCATGCCCGACAGGCGCATGACGCTGAGCGTTTTGACGGTCCGACGCGTCGCAGGATGAAGCCAGAGCGTCTGGCGGGTGGTCATGTTCATCTGCGGATAGACCAGATCACCCTCGAGCTTCTCGTGCCTGACACCGTCAATGTCCTCGAAACCGCAGGCGATGTTCTGCGCGGACCGAGCGGCATCGACCTGTTGTTTCAGGACGACTTCCGGATCGTGCCCCGGATCGTTCAGCTCGCGGACCTTCTTCCAAGTCTTGCCCTTGTCCGATGATGCATACAGGACATCGCCGACCGCGAGTGACCAAGGCATTCCGGGCGGGTCGACCACTTGCGTCAGCCAATCGCCCGAGCCGGTGCTGAAATGGTAGTTGATCATCGGCTTCTGGCCGCTGGTCACCGTCGTGATCGTCGACTTGCTGGCCTGCCCCTTCGTCGGCCTGCTCATCTCTCTCACGAGCGATTCCCGGCAGGGATCGGCGACCGCCGCCGAGGGAGACAGCAGGGCCGCGGCGAAGAGCCAGACCGAATAGTTCAGATTGCGCATCACAAGCCCATCCTCGACGTGGATTGCAGGCTCAGGGCGTGGTCACCCTGACGGCGGGATCGTAGGCGAAGATCTGCAGCGAGACATCCCCCGGAGAGCCAAAGCGAACGCTGCCCTCACACTCTGACTGATCCCATCGCGGCACGCGCCGCGTCGCCCGGGTCCAGATCTGCCGTCGCGCGACCGCCGAACCCGTGCCCGCCCTGCGCCGAATCCGCATCGGTGCGCGTCAGCTAGCGGACAATCAGCATCGGGTGGCTCTCAAGGCTAGGTTCACCCAGGCACTCGGGCTCGCGCAGGAGGCGAACCGAACGCCGTCAACAGGCAAAGCCCCTGGCGTGCTCGCCAGGGGCCTGGTGCTGCGTCCCGCGCTCAGCGGCAGATGGTCTTGTAGCCGATGATGACGGTCTCGCCGGCGTAGCGGTCGAAGCGCTTGAT
>NCCO01000193.1 GCA_002279705.1 Allobosea sp. 12-68-7 | reverse complement strand
TGGCGTCCCGGAAGGGATTCGAACCCCTGACCTACGGTTTAGGAAACCGTTGCTCTATCCTGCTGAGCTACCGGGACGCGCGGAGAACCGTGTAGCATAATCGGCATGCGTTTGAAGCCGTTTCTTGCCCTGTTTCTCGCGCTCGTCGCCGTCGGGCCGTTCCCGGCGGGAGCGGCTTTTGCCGCCGATGCCTGTGCCGCGCTCGCCGACGACAGCCCGCTGGTGCGGCTGTCGGGGGTCGATGCGGCGGGCGATCCGGTGCTGGCGGACGGGCGCCGCCTGCGGCTGGTCGGCCTGGCGCCGCGGCAGGACGCGGCGGAGGCCGCGCGCTTCGCCGCCGGGCTTTGGGGCTGGCGCGGGCAGGATCTGGCGCTGGTGCTGCTCGGCCCGCCCGATCGCTGGGGGCGGCTGCCGGCGCGGCTGTTCGCGCGCGCGGAGGGGCAAGAGCCGAGCAGTCTCGCGGAGCGCCTGATCGCGGAGGGGGCGGCGCTCGCCCTGCCGGAGGCGCGTCCCGCCCGCTGCGGCGGAGCCGCCCCGATGCGGACCGCGCGCGCGGCGGCACCACGTCGCCCGGCGCCTGGAGCGGCCGAAGCCGCGTCGCCGGCCGTTGCCGGCGAATCCGTTCTCGACAGCCATGATCTCGCCGCGCTCAGGGCGCATCAGGGACGCATCGTCGTCGTCGAAGGTCGTGTTGCCTCCGTCGGCGAACGGGCGCAGCGGACCTATCTGAATTTTTCGCGCCGGCGTGGGGAGGCCGTCTCGATCGTGCTGTCGAAGACCCTCTGGCGCGCGTTGCAGGACGCCGGCTGGACCGCAAGCGGGCTGGCCGGTAAACGCTTGCGGGCGCGCGGCGTCCTCTCGGGGCGGGACGGCCTGCTGCTGGACGTGACCTCGATGGCCGCCCTCGAACGGGTCGACTGACGGCATGCTGGAGTTTGGGCGAGATCGGTGGCGGCGATGGCGCCGGCTGGGCGCGGTCGTGGTCCCGACGCTGCTGCTGCTCGGCTGCGCCGGCGACCAGAGCGTCCTGCTGCCGCCGCAGGCGTCGGAGGGCGAGATCGCGCCCCGCGTCAGCACGCTGCAGCGGGCCTCGGCCAGCGAGCATCAGCGGCTGCTGAGCGCCTTCGGCGGCGAATACCGCGCACCGAAGGCGCGGGCGCAGCTCGACGAGGTGGTGCAGCGGCTCGCCAAGGCGGGCGACGGCCAGATCGGCAGCTATGAGATCACGATCCTGAACTCGCCGGCGGTCAACGCCTTCGCCCTGCCCAATGGCCGGCTCTATGTCACGCGCGGCCTGCTGGCGCTGGCCAACGACACCGCCGAGATCGCCTCCGTCCTTGCCCATGAGATCGCCCATGTCACGGCCCAGCACGCCGTCGAGCGGGCCGAGCGCGAGCTGGAATCGGCGCTGGTCAGCCAGGTCGTCGCGCAGGTGCTGAACGATCCGCAGCAGGGGGCGGCCGTGAGCGCGGTGTCGAAGCTGTCGCTCGCCAAGTTCTCCCGCCAGCAGGAGCTCGACGCCGACCAGATCAGCGTGCGCAACATCGCGCGCGCCGGCTACGACCCCTATGGCGCCGGCCGCTTCCTGGCGGCGCTGGGGCGCAACACCGCCTTCCGCAACAGCGGCCAGAACCAGAGCGCCGACGACAAGCGCCTCGACATGCTGTCGAGCCACCCGCAGACGCCGGAGCGGATCGCCGCCGTCACGGCCGCGGCCCGGCAGATCGGCGCGCCGGGGATCGGCGAACGCGATGCCGGCCGCTGGCTCGCGGCGATCGACGGCCTCGCCTATGGCGACGAGCCGCGTGACGGCGTCGTGCGCGGGCGGCGCTACGTCAACAGCGCGCTGCGGATCGGCTTCACCGCGCCGGAAGGCTTCAGCCTCGAGGCGGCGCGCGACATGGTCATCGGCGTCAGCGCCAACGGTTCCCAGGCGCTGCGCTTCGACTCGGTGACGCTGAAGGCGGACCAGACGCTGCAATCCTATGTCGCCGCCGGCTGGATCGAGGGTGTCGAGACCACCGCGATCGAGCCGCTCGACATCGCCGGCCAGCCGGGTGTCATCGCGGTCGGCAAGGGCACGGACTGGACCTTCCGGCTGGCGGCCGTGCAGGCCGGTAACCGGGTCTACCGCTTCATCCTCGCGGCCAAGGGCGGGGGCGATCCCGAGCGGCCGATGCGGGCGCTGATGGCGAGTTTCCGTGTGCTCAGCCCGGAGGAGGCCCAGGCGGTGCGGCCGATCACCGTGCGGATCGTGACGGCGGCAGCCGGCGACACGCCGGCGACGATGGCGGCCAGGATGGCCGAGCAGGAGCGGGCGCAGGAGCTGTTCATGGTGCTGAACGGCATCGAGCGCGGCGGCGCGCTGGTGCCCGGGCAGCGCTACAAGATCGTCGCGGAGTAAGGCGCGCAGGCCCCTGCTTCACGAAGGCGCGATGAGGTGCCGGGGCGAGGTGATCTCCTGCCACCACCCGCTAAGCTGCGGCGATCAGGCGGTCGAGGCGGTTTGCCTGCGACGCCATCCGGGAGGGTTTCATGGCGCTCGATCGTCGCATCGTCGAACTCTATGACGAATACACGCACAAGCCGCTCGACCGGCGGGTGTTCTTCAACCGGCTGATGGTGCTGGCGGGGTCGACGGCGGCAGCGGAGGCCGCGCTCGCCCTGCTCGAGCCGAACTACGCCCAGGCCCAGCAGATCGCGCCCGACGATGGCCGCCTGACGAGCGAGCGGCTGGAGACGCGTGTCGACGGTGGTCTCCTGCGGGGCTATCTCGCGGTTCCGAAGACGGCCGGCCGGCGCGGCGGCGTGCTCGTCATCCACGAGAACCGCGGGCTCAATCCGCATATCGAGGACGTGACGCGGCGGATGGCGCTGGCGGGGTTCACGGCGCTCGGCCTCGATTTCCTGACGCCGCTCGGCGGGACGCCGAAGGATCCCGACGAGGCGCGGGCGCTCTTCCCCAAGCTTGCGGCCGAGGATGTGCTGCGGCAGGGCCGGGCGGCGCTGACGCTCCTCGCGGCGCGGCCGGATGCGACGGGGAAGACCGGCGCAGTCGGCTTCTGCTGGGGCGGCGGCGTCGTCAACGATCTCGCGGTCACGGTGCCGGAGCTCACGGCCGGGGTGGTGTTCTACGGTCGCTCGCCCGATCTCGCCAAGGTGCCGCAGACCAAGGCGCGGTTGCTGATCCAGCATGCCGCGCGCGATACGCGCCTCGTCCAGCAATTGCCGGCGTACGAGGCGGCGCTGAAGGCGGCGGGCATCCGCCACGAGGTCATCGTCTATCCGGACGTCGACCACGCCTTCCACAACGACACCAGTGTCGAGCGCTACAATGCGGCGGCGGCCAAGCAGGCCTGGGACAAGGCGGTTGCCTTCCTGGCGGCGGAGACGGGGGCGGCGTGAGCGCCTGCCTCCGGAGCAGGCTGGCTTCGCACGGCGCCGTGCGGTCGTCCGGGGCCTGACGCCGGACCCATTGCGGAACGTCACCGCGCCGCGCGAGCGGACATGAAATAACCCGGCGGTCGCCCGCCGGGTTTTGCCTGTCTCAAGAGGGAGAACGCCCGATCAGGCGGCTTCTTCCTGCAGCTCGTCATTGTCGCCCTCGACCTCAGTGGCTTCCACCACCTCGCCCTTGGCCGGACGGCGGGGCGACTTGGCGAGCTGACCCTCGATCTTCTTAAGGGCCTCGGTCTCGGTGATGTCGTCGACGACCGCGATCTCGCGGGTCATGCGGTCGACGGCGGCTTCATAGAGCTGGCGCTCGGAATACGACTGCTCGGGCTGGGCCTCGGACCGGTAGAGGTCGCGCACGACCTCGGCGATGGCGACGAGATCGCCCGAATTGATCTTCGCCTCGTATTCCTGGGCGCGGCGCGACCACATGGTGCGCTTCACCCGGGCACGGCCGGTGAGGGTGGTCAGCGCCTTGGTGACGCTCTCGGCATCGGCGAGCTTGCGCAGGCCGACGCTGGCGGCCTTGGCGGTGGGGACGCGCAGCGTCATCTTGTCCTTGGCGAAGCTGACGACGAACAATTCCAGCTTGAAGCCCGCGACTTCCTGCTCCTCGATCGCCGTGATCTGGCCGACGCCGTGGGACGGATAGACGACGAACTCGCCCGTCTTGAAACCCTGGCGCACGACAGCTTTCTTCACCGTGGACATGCCGTTAAGACTCCTGACCGGACCGCTGGACGCGGGCTCGCGATTCTCAATCTCCAGCCGGATGGCCGGAGACACTCTGCCTGGGACGGGCGGGCAGGGCCCGCCGCCTCATGCTCCCTCAGCCGGTCGTTTCTCCTGTGCCGCCAGGCAAAGACAGCGGAGGCTCCGGCAAAGGTGCCGGCGGCTCTCGTCATCCTTTTCTGGGGGCGCCCCGATTGTGAAGAACCTCGCAGGGGCATGCGGAACGAATGCGACTGAAGCTATTCTGTAGCATAAAAAACACGCCGAATCAAAGGTAAACGCAAGCCCGGCGCAAGCTCCGGCCGGACAGCGGGCGTGTGGTTAACAGCCCCGGGCCACGGATCAGTCGCCCTCGCCGGGGTTGGCCGAGAAATGCGCTTCGAGCTTGCCGGCGACACCATCGAAGGCCTTGGCGTCGGCCGGCGCATCCTTCTTCTGGGTGATGTTGGGCCAGCTGGAGGCGTATTTCGAGTTGAGTTGCAGCCAGCTCTCGAGGCCCGGCTCGGTGTCGGGCTTGATCGCCTCGGCCGGGCATTCCGGCTCGCAGACGCCGCAGTCGATGCACTCGTCGGGATGGATGACGAGCATGTTCTCGCCTTCATAGAAGCAGTCGACCGGGCAAACCTCGACGCAGTCCATGTACTTGCACTTGATGCAGTTCTCGGTGACCACATAGGTCATGTCGCAGGTCCTTCCCGTCTCCCAGAGCCGCCCATAAAGCCTTCAAAGCCATCCGTTTCAAGACCGTTCCGGCCCTGCCTCACGCGGGAACCAGCATACGGCCGGGTTCCCGGCTTGCAACGCACGCCGGAGATTGGCCCTGAATTCGTTTGTGTACAAACGATTTTCCGTTCTAGCCCCCGTCGTCCCCGTCCGCAAGCGGCGGATCGCCGCGCTCGCCACCGTCGAGACGCTCATAGAGAAGCCGCGCCCGCTCAAAAGCTTCGCGGCGCTCGCCCAGCGCCAGCAGGCGTACGACCACGGTGGCGTGGGGCAACGCCAGCGTCAGCACGTCGCCGCGCTTGAGCCCCTGCGCCGGGTTCAGGACCCGCTTCCCCTCCAGCCGGACATGCCCCTCTTCGACCAGCCGCACGGCGGCAGACCGAGTCCGGGCGAACCGCCCGAACCAGAGCCATTTGTCGAGCCTTTGGCGGTCGTCGCGCACCGGTGGGCCTCAGCGGGAGGCGGGAGACGCCGTCTCCCTCAGCTCTTTCGGCCCTCCAGCTGAGCCTTCAGGGCGGCGAGCTTGGCGAAGGGCGAATCCGGATCGGGCTCGCGGTCGGCGGGGCGTGGCCGTTGCGGTTGCTGGAAGCGCTCGCCGCCGCGGTCGTCGCGGCGCGGGCCGCCGCCACCGGGGCGACCGTCGCGCTTGAAATCGGGCTGCGGGCCACGACCCTGCTCCGGCCGGCCGCCGCCTTCGGCGCGCGGGGCCTCGGAGCGCTGGCCGTCCGGACGCGGTCCGCGCGGGCCCTGGCGGCCGCGCTCGTCGCGGCGCGGCTCGCGCTCGGGACGCGGGGACGGTGCCGCCGCGTCGCCGGACGCTGCCTGAGCGGGCACGGGCGCATCGCCGCCCTCGCGGCGCGGACCACCCGGGCGTGGGCCGCGATTGGGCCTGTCGCCGCGGCGGCCGCCGGGCT
>NCCO01000192.1 GCA_002279705.1 Allobosea sp. 12-68-7 | reverse complement strand
GAGGCCGGTTCGCCCCTGGTGTCTGCCTCTCAGCAAGCGACATGCCAACCGATCCAGCGCTCGGCGGACCCGCTATGGGATCTGTCTCTCACCCCGGAGAGTTCAGATAAGCATCTGTTTCAATGCTATTTAATGCTTGTATATCTCGATCGAGGAGCCTGGGGCTCCGGGCGCGGCGCGGTTTCGATCGCAGGGGTGGCCGACAAACCCCGGTTGACGCGACACTGTGCTCAATTCAGAGCCAGCGAAGCGATCCACAGATGGGCAGGGCTGGGTAAGCGACGTCAAATATCATCATTATATAAATATCTTAGAGGATCAGTTCTTCATTTTAGGTTGTTGCGTAAATTGTGTACAAAAATGGGTAATCCGGAAAATGGCCTGGTTCGGTCAGCCCGAATTGCATCAGGCGAAGGGCAGCGAGCGAGATGGTCACACGAACGGAATCGGTCACCCGGCGCCTGCGCGAGGCGGTTCTCGGCGGCGCCTATGTGCCTGGCGGGCGGTTGAACGAGATGGCGCTGGCGGAGGCCATGCAGGTGTCGCGCACGCCGGTGCGGGCGGCGCTGGGCGCGCTCTTCGCCGAGGGTCTGCTCGATTACGAGCCCAATTGTGGCTACGTCGTTCGCCGCCTTTCGCTCGACGAGGCGGTCCACATCTACACGGTGCGGGCGACGCTCGAGGGGCTGGCCGCACGTCTGGCGGCCGAGATTGGGCTGACCGATGCCGCGCGCGAGCGCTTTCGCGAGACGCTCGACGAAATGGAGCGGCTGGTGGCCGGCGACAGCTGGGGCGATGCCGAGCAGCAGCGTTGGGGCGACCTCAACATCGCCTTCCACGGCCAGATCATCGCGGCTTGCGGCAATGGCTACCTCGCCAATTCGATCCAGCGGACGCGCACCCTGCCGCTGCTGACCGAATCCGGTGTCCGGACCTTCCTCGCCGAACGCGCCGTCGTCTGGTGGGATCGCGTGGCCTATCGCCGCTCGCAGGACGATCACCTCGATTTGGGCGAGGCCATCCTGGCGCGGCACGGCGCGCGAGCCGAGGCGGTGATGCGCGAGCATGTCGAACGCGCCGGCCGGCTGATCGGGCGCAAGCTCGCCAACCGTTCCGAGGCGGCGCTCGCGCTGTCATGAGCATCGCGGGAAAGCCTTGTCAGGGCAGGGCGTCCTCGCACGAGCGGCCGGAGCGATCCCGCCATCCTGGGTGCCGGCCGCGTGGTTGCCTCGGCCGGATGCATGCCATAGCTAGGATGAACTGCATGCGATCGCGCGCTCGGCCGCTGGGCCAGGCGCCGGTTTGGACCTGATCCTGCACGAGGTCACGATGGCGACGACGGCTTCCCTGCTCCTGCGCGATGTCCGTCCCTATGCCGGGGCGCCCACCGACATCCTGATCGAGAACGGCCGCATCGCCCGGATCGCGACCGGGATCGAGTCGCCCGGCGTCCCGGTGGAGCAGGGCCGCGGCGAGATCGTCGTGCCCGGCCTCGTCGAGGCGCACACCCATCTCGACAAGAACCTGCTCGGCCTGCCCTGGTATGTGAACGCGGTCGGCCCCAACCTGCTCGACAAGATCGACAACGAGCGGATGAACAAGAAGCGGCTCGACATCCAGCCCGCCCGCCAGTCGGCAAGACAGGCGGTGCGGGCCTCGGTCTGCGGCGCGACCCAGATCCGCAGCCATGTCGACGTCGACACCGAGCACGGCCTCTGGGGCATCGAGGGCGTGATGGCGACACGCGACGCCTGGCGCGACATCGTCGACATCGAGCTGGTCGCCTTTCCGCAGTCCGGCCTGCTGCGCCGCCCGGGCACGCTCGAGGTGATGGACGCGGCCATGAGGGCCGGCTGCGAGGTCGTCGGCGGGCTCGACCCCTGCGGCATCGACCGCGACCCCAAGGGCCATCTCGATGCGATCTTCGGGCTCTGCCAGCGCTACGGGAAGCCGCTCGACATCCATCTGCACGAACCCGGCGAGATGGGCGCCTTCTCGCTCGACCTGATCATCGAGCGCACGCGGGCGCTCGGCATGCAGGGAAAGGTCGCGATCAGCCACGCTTTCTGCCTGGGCACGCCCGATCCGGCACTGGTCGATCCCCTCATCGAGGCGATCGCCGAACTCGATATCGCCATCGTCACCACGGCGCCGGCCAGCCGCCCGGTTCCCGCCGTCAAGCGCATGCTCGCCGCCGGCATCCGCATGGCCGCCGGCTCCGACGGCATCCGCGACACCTGGAACCCCTATGGCAATGGCGACATGCTGGAGCGCGCCGTGCTCGTCGGGCTGCGCAACAATCTGCGCCGTGACGACGAGGTCCGGCTCGCGCTCGACACCTGTACCGTCGAGGGCGCGAAGCTGATGGCGGTCGCCGATTACGGGCTGGCCGAGGGCTGTGCCGCCGACCTGCTGATCCTGCCCGGCGAGACGCTGGCCGAGGCGGTCGTCAACCGCTCGCCCAACCGCCGCGTCCTCAAGCGCGGCCGCATCGTCGCCCGCGACGGCGTGCCGCTGCGCCCGGCGCCCTGAGGCCGGAGCTCAGTTCTTCTTGAGCCCCGACAGGCTGCGCGCCTCGACCTGGTCCATGGCGCGCACCTGGCCCCAGAAGCTCGCCGGCGTCTCCAGCAGAGGCCGGAACCCGCAGTAGTCGAGCATCCATTCCGTCTGGGCCTGCGCCGTGTCGAGCACCGCATCCTCATTGACGAACATTGCCTTGCGGCCGCGCAGCGCGATCCGCCCGTCGACGATGACGGTGTCGACGTCGTTGCCATTGGCGAAATAGACCAGCCGGAACAGCGGCATGTTGGCGGGATAGAGATGCGGCCGGCGCCAGTCGAGCAGCACGACATCGGCCTTCTTGCCGGCCTCCAGCGAGCCGATCTCGTCGGCCATGCCGAGCGCCCGGGCGGCATCCACCGTGCACATCTCCAGCACGCGTCCCGGCGGCAGCCAGCTCGGATCGTGGTGGAAGGTGCGGTGGTAATGCATGCATTGCTGCATGTGTCGGAACATGTCGCCCGAGCGGTCGGGCGCCGTGGCGTCGGAGCCGAGGCAGACATTGGCCCCGGCCTCCAGCAGCTCCGTCACCGGGCACCGGGCCAGGATCGAGGCGACGGCGGACGGATTATGAACGATATGCGTGCCGGTATCGGCGACGATCGCGATCTCCTCGTCGGTTAGCGCCGTCGAATGCGAGAGCAGGGCATGGGGCCCGAGGATGCCGAGTTCCTTGGCATAGGCGACGCTGCCCTTGGTGTGGCCGTCCTGCGTAAAGACGAGCCCGGCCTCCCTGGCGAAGTCGGACATGCGGCGGCCCTGCGCACGCGCATCCGCCAGATCCGAGGCGCCGAGCCCGGCCTCGTGCTCGGCCCGCAGGGTCGGCGTGATCAGAGCGATGTTGAGCCGTTTCCCGAGCCGCCCATGCTGCGTCTCGACCAGCGATTGGCAGGTCGCGAACATGTCCTCGAAACGCGTGGCGTGCTCCTTCGCCTCGCCGTTCTCGAAGCGGGCATAGGTGCGCGGGAAGGGCGGGCGCGTCGCGCCGACCGCAAGCACCGAACGTGTCCCGACCTCGGCGACGCCGTCGAGATGCGCCTCGCCATAAACCGGCTCGTCGCAGCGCATGATGGTGTCGCCGCCACCCAGCAGCGCGACCGCCGTCGTCGGCGTCGATGAGGGTGGCGGCATCGCCATGGCTGATCGCGAGTTCGGCGCTGGTGCCGACGGCGACGATGCGGTCGCCCTTGATCGCGACGGCGCCGTCTTCGATGACGCGGCGGGTGCCGTCCATGGTCACGACGACGCCGTGCTGGATCAGGATGTCGGTCATGGTCGTCTCCTCAGGCTCGATTGTCTGGATCGGTGAAGCCGGCGGACGCAGCCACCGGCGCGTTCCTGTCCGGCGCGGTGCTCGATTCCGATCTGTTCGATCAAGAGCAGATGGATCAGTTCCGCCATAACATCCTGCTCGCCGTGATGCCGGTCTTCTTCCTCAGCACGGGCCTGCGCACCGATTGGGAAGTCGGCGGCGTGATGGTGTTCGCGGCGGCCGCGACTGAAATCCTGCCGCAGATCAAACACGATGCCTCGCCCTTTGCCACGCTCGTCGGCCCGCTTATTGGATCAGCGAACTTCAGGTCCCACGCCGAGAGCGTGACGCTCTTCATCGACAGGTCTTCCGCCAGGATGCGGCCGACCCGCATCCGCGCGTTCAGCGAGGAATAGGGGTCCTGGAAGATCATCTGGATCGCGCGCCGGGCCTTGCCCTTGCGCGGGGCCGCCTCCGCACCGGCGATCACCTGGCCGTCGAAGCGGATCGTGCCGCCGGTCGGCGCCCGCAGGCCCGCCACCACATTGGCGATGGTGGTCTTGCCACAGCCCGATTCGCCGACGAGGCCGAAGACCTCGCCTTGCCGGATCTCGAAGCTCACCCCGTCGACGGCCCGGAAGGCGCGGGCGCCGCGGCCGGCGAGGAAGCCCGCCCCGTAATCGACGCTGAGATTGTCGACGCTGAGCAGCGGGACGTCGCGACCCGACGACGGGTCCCCGACGGCCAGGGCCTTCGCCCGCAACTGGTCCCTTGCGGCCCCCGCCTCGGTCTGGTTCGCCCCGTCGAGCATCGGAAAGCGGTCGAGCCGGATGTCGATGCGCGGCACGGCGCCGATCAGGGCCTTGGCATAGTCCGCCTGGGGATGGCGCAGGACCTGGGCCACCGGCCCGCTCTCGACGATGTGGCCGCGATGCATGATCGTCACCGTGTCGGCGATCTGCGCGACGACACCCATATTGTGGGTGACGAGCAGGATGCCGATGCCGCGCTCATCCGCCAGGCCGCGCAACAAATCGAGGATCTGCGCCTGGATCGAGACGTCGAGCGCCGTCGTCGGCTCGTCGGCCACGAGCAGCCGGGGCTCGCAGGCCAGCGCGCAGGCAATGACGACGCGCTGCCGCTGCCCGCCGGAGAGCTGGTGCGGATAGGCCGACAGCCTCCGCTCCGGCTCGGGAATGCCGACCGCCTCGAGCAGTTCCAGCGCCCGCGCCCGGGCCGCGGCCCGATCGAGCGGGAGATGCGCCCGCAGCGTCTCGACGATCTGGCTCTCGATCGTGAAGAGCGGGTTCAGGCTCGTCATCGGGTCCTGAAAGACCGCGCCGATGTCGCGGCCCAGCCGGATCGCGCCGGGCTTCTGCGGGTCGAAGGGCTGGCCGTCGAGCGCGATCGTGCCCGAGGCGATCCGGCCGGGCTTTTCGAGCAGGCCGAGCACCGCATTGCCGATCGTCGTCTTGCCCGCGCCGGATTCGCCGACCAGCGCATGGATCTCGCCCGGCGCGATCGAGAGCGTGGCGCCCTCGACGGCGGTCAGCACGCCGCCATCGGCCAGCGGGTATTCGATCCGCAGCCGGTCGATGGCGAGGATGGGGGCGGGCGCCGTCATCCGCGCCCCCGTAGTTTAGGGTTGAACAGGTCGCGCAGCCAGTCGCCGACGATGTTGACGCCGAGAACCAGCAACACCAGCAGCAGTGCTGGAAACAGCGCGATCCACCAGACGCCGGAGAAGACGAACTCGTTGCCGATGCGGATCAGCGTGCCGAGCGAGGGATAGGTCGGTGGCATGCCGACGCCGAGGAAGGACAGGGTGGCTTCCGTCAGCACGGCGGCCGCCAGGTTGATCGTCGCGATGACCAGCACCGGCCCCATCACATTGGGCAGGATGTGCCGCAGCATGATCTGGCGGGAGGGCAGGCCGATCACCTTGACCGCGCGGACATAGTCGCGCGCGCTTTCGACCATGGTCGCCGCCCGCACGGTGCGGGCATACTGCACCCATTCATGGATCGCGATCGCCCCGATCAGGATGAAGGGCGCCCACTCCGCCGAACTCGCGGCCGGGAACAGCATCCGCGCGACGCCAGCGACGAGCAGGGCGAGCAGGATCGTCGGGAAGCTCAGGATGATGTCGCCGAAGCGCATGATCGTGGCATCGACCCAGCCGCCGAAATAGCCCGCGATCAGGCCGAGCCCGACGCCGACCACCGCCGCCACCATCACCGCCCCGCCACCGATCAGGATCGCGACCCGCGCGCCATAGAGCATGGCCGAGAGCAGGTCGCGGCCCTGGTTGTCGGTGCCGAGCAGGAAGCGCGGATCGCCGTCGGGCGAGAAGCGCGGCGGCAGTTCCGCGTCGATCAGGTTGAAGCTGGTCAGGTCGGTCGGATCGAACGGCGCGATCAGCGGGGCCAGGGCGGCCGCCGCCAGGATGGCGACGGCCATCAGCCCGGCGAGCCAGACCGAGAGCGGGACGCGCCGCAGCCGCCGGGACAGGGAGGCCGCCACGGTCAGGCCCTCACGCGCAGGCGCGGATCGACCAGCGCATAGAGCAGGTCGACGGCGGTGTTGATGAGGACGAAGAGCAGCCCGACGAAGAGCAGATAGGCCGCCATCACCGGCACGTCGGAGAAGCTCACCGCCTGGATGAAGAGCAACCCCATGCCCGGCCACTGGAAGACGGTCTCGGTGACGATGGCGAAGGCGATCAGCGAGCCGATCTGCAGGCCGGTGACGGTGATCACCGGCATCAGTGCATTGCGCAGCGCGAGCGTGAAATGGATATGCCGGGCCGACAGGCCCCGCGCCCGGGCGAAGCGGATATAGTCGCTGGAGAGCACGTCGATCAGCTCCGAGCGCACCAGCCGCATGATCAGCGTCAGCTGGTAGAGCGCCAGCGTGATCGAGGGCAGGATCAGTGCCTTGAGCCCGCTCAGCGTCAGCAGCCCCGTCGACCACGGGCCGATCTGCACCGTCTCGCCGCGTCCGAACGAGGGCAGGAGGCCGAGCGTCACCGCGAAGGTGAGGATCAGCACGATTCCCGTCACGAAGGTCGGCGTCGAGATGCCGATGAGCGACACCGCCTGGACCAGCCGTGCCGCGACCCCGTCCGGTTTCAGCGCACAGAGCACGCCGAGCGGGATGCCGAGCGCCAGCGACAGCAGCGTCGCGACGAGGACCAGTTCGAGCGTCGCCGGTAGCCGCTCCGCGATCAGGGTCGCCACGGGGCGCTGGTTGCGGAAGCTGATGCCGAAGTCGCCGCGCACGATCCGGCTCAGGAAGCCCGCGAACTGCACGACGACCGGTCGGTCGAGCCCGAGTTGCTCGCGCAGCTCGGCCTTTTCGGCGATCGTCGCATTCTCCCGCGAGAGGGCCGCGACGGGGTCCCCGACGAAGCGGAACATCCCGAAGGACACCGCCGAGACCGCGAGCATGACGAGCGCGGCCTGGCCGAGGCGGGCGAGAAGCAGGCGCAGCATCAAGCTGGGGACCGTCCGGTCGCTGGCGTCACTTCACCTGAGCGAACCAGAGGCGGACATACTCGTCCGGGAACTGCGGCACATCGAGGCCCTGGCGCGAGGCCCAGGCCACCGGCTGCAGATGCAGCGGGATGTAGGCGATCGTGTCCTTGGCGACTTTCAGCGCCTGGACCATCATCCCGCGCCGCTTCGGCTCGTCGAGCTCGACCGCCGCCTCCCGCGTCAGCCGCTCGATCTCGGGGTTGGTGTAGCCCATCGAATTCGAGCCACCGAAGCCGTCCTTCGGCGCGGTCAGCAGGGCCGAGAGAACGCTGAACCCGTCCATCGGCGGCAGGGTCGCCCAGCCCAGCATGAAGGAGTCGAACTCACCGCGGTCCTGCTTCGGGAAATAGGTGGCGCGCGACTCCGTCTTCACATCGGTCTGCACGCCGATGCGGCTCCACATCGCAGCGACCGCGACGCAGATGGCCTCGTCGTTGATGTAGCGGTCGTTGGGGCAGTTCAGCCCGAGCTTGAAGCCGTTGGGGTAGCCGGCTTCAGTGAGCAGCGCCTTGGCCTTGTCGGCGTTGTAGCCGAGCAGCGTGTCATTGGCCTTGTCGTAGCCCGGCACCGGTGGCGCCACGAGCGTGCCGGTGTTCTGCGACTTGCCGCGCATGACGCGCTTCTGGATCGCGTCGAGGTCGATGCCCTGCCAGAGCGCCTGCCGGACCTTGAGCTCCTTCAGCGGGTTCTTCTGGCCCGGCATCGACTTGAGTTCGTCGCGCTGGCTCAGGCCGAGGAAGATCAGCCGCAGGGACGGCTCCTCGATCACCTTGAAGGCGCTGTTGGCGCTGATCCGGGCCAGATCCTGCAGCGGAGCCGGGGCGATCAGGTCGAGTTCGCCTGACAGCAGCGCGGCCACCCGGGTCGCGTCGGACTTGATCGGCTTGAACTCGATGCGCGTGACGTTGTGCTCGGGCTTGTCCCACCAGTCCGGGTTCACGACCATGTTCGTGCCGGCATCCGGCTTGAAGGATTCGAGCTTGAACGGCCCCGTGCCGATGGCGGTGGTGGAGGCGGCGGTGCTGACGCCGGTGGCGATGTTGCCCGGCTTGAGCGACCCCGTCTGCTCCATCCACTCCTTGTCCATGATGTAGATGCCGGCGAGATCGTTCAGCAGCAGCGGGTAGGGGCCCTTGGTGACGAGATCGACGGTGAAGTCGTCGACCTTCTCGGCCCGGATCACCTGCGAGAGGTTGCCGCGGGCGCGGGCGCCGGGGTCGAGCAGGCGGGTCACGGAGGCGACGACGTCGTCGGCGGTGAAGGCGTTGCCGTTGTGGAACTTCACGCCCTTGCGCAGCTCGAAGCGCCAGGTGTCGGGCTTGACCGCCTTCCAGCCCGTCGCCAGCGCCGGCTCGAGCTGCATCGTCCGCCCGCGCCGCACCAGCGGGTCGAAGACGTGGTGGAGCATCGCCGTGGTGAAGCTCTCGGTCTGGGCGAAGGGATCGAGCGTCGCGATGTCGGTCGGTGCCGACCAGCGCACGGTCTTTGCATCTGTGGCCGTCGAGATCAGGGCGGTGGCCGAGACGGCGGCCAAAAGCATGGCAATGCGATTCATGACGACACCCCTCTGTGTTCGAGCCGCATCGCGACCCCCTTTGTATGCGTCATCATAGGTGAACTGCATGCAGTCCCGTCAACGGCTTTGTGAGCCGCCATGTCAGAGCCCTGCCCGTTCTTTCATCAGGCGGTAGGCGCGCTCGGCCCGGTCCAGAACCGCGCCGGCCTCCAGGGCGGTCGGGCGTCCGTTTTCCGCCAGCACGCGCCCTGCGACCATGACCAGCGAGACGTCTGCAGCGTTGGCGAAGAAGACGAGCCGGTGCACGGGCAGGTCGCGCGGCTGCAGATGCGCGCCGCGGCGCGAGACCGCGACGAGATCGGCGAGCTTGCCGGGCTCGATCGAACCCAGTTCGTGGTCGAGGCCGAGCGCCTTCGCGCCGCCGAGGGTCGCCATCTCGAGGATCGTCCAGGCGTCGATCGCGGACGGGTCCTTCCAGCGGATCGCCTGGTGCCGATGGCCCATGAACATCGTCCGGAACATGTCGAGCGATCGGTCCGGCGCCGGCCCATCCGTGCCCAGCCCGACGCGCAACCCCTCCGACAGCAGGCGCGGGGCAGGGCAGTAGCCGAACACCGCCATCAGCGAACTCGGCGTGTAGGCCGCGCCCGCACCGCGCTCGACGAAGGTGGCGATGTCGGCCTCGGTCAGGTCGATGCAATGCGCCAGGACCGAGCGCCGGTCGAACAGCCCGAACGTCTCGGCCATGAAAGCCACCGATCCGTCGCGATGCCCGTCCTGGATGAACGAGGATCTCGCGCAGGCCGCTCGCCTCGATCTCGCGCAGATGAGCCTCCGCACAGTCGGTGTCCTCCGTGCGCATCACATTGTCGCCGCCGCCGAAGAAGGGCACGGCCAGCGTCGTGCCGCCGAGTGTCCGCTCCAGGGCCTGCAGCGCCGCGTCCGCCGCCCAGAACTCGGCATCGGCGTGGCGGGCATAGACATCGCCCACCGTATCCATCCAGGCGTCGACGTCGCCGCCCAGATTCTTGGTCAGCCCGTGGCCGGCATGGAGATGCAGGTCGATCAGTCCGGGGATCAGGGCCGCGCCGTCGAGATCGATCCGGCACGCACCCGGAACCTCGCCTCCGGGCCAGGCGCCGGCCGCGACCATCGCGATCCGGCCCGCCTCGACCACGACATGCCCCGGCTCGAGGATCTGGCGCCGACCATCGAGCGGGATCACCGTCGCATTGCCGAGGATGGTCCGCGTCGTCTCCGTCATGGCGCGGGCCGCAGCGGATAGGTCGGCGTGAAGATGTCCGAGACGGGCGGATGGCCGAAGGTGCGGTCGGGATACCGGGCGATCAGCCCGTCGAACTGCGCCTGCGCCTGTCGGTGGGCCGCAGCCGCATCGAAGCCGGGCAGGATGCGGCCCTCCATCACGAGCCGCCCGTCGACGACGACGTCGGTGACGTCGCGCCCGCAGGAGGACTGCATCAGCGTCTGGATCGGATCGATCACCTGGCCGATGCGGTCATGGCCGAAATCGATGGCGATGAGATCGGCCCGCGCACCCGGCATCAGCCGTCCGAGATCCGGCCGGCCGAGCGCATCGGCTCCGATCCAGGTCGCGGCGTCGAACATCTCGGCGCTGCTCGGCCGCGAGACCGAGCGCGCCATCACCCGCCCGAGCATCAGGCCGACCTGCATGTTGAGGATCATGTCCGGCGGCCAGGTGTCGGTGCCCAGCCCGATCCGCAGCCCCCGTTCGCGCAGCGCGGAAAACCCGTCCAGCGCTGCGCCGTTGCGGGCCATCACCACCGGGCAGTGGACGACCGTGGCGTCGGCCTCGAGCAGGGTCGCCAGATCGCGCTCGCGCGTCGAGACGCCGTCGAAGGCCGGGAAATCGGTGAAATGCGGCAGCAGCACCCGCGGGCCGAGCAGGCCGAGCGAGGCCAGCCAGCCGGTCGGCGAGAGGCCATGGCGCTTCGCCACCTCGTCGACCTCGAAGCGCGACTGATGGCAGTGCAGGCGCAGCGGCACGTCGAGCGCACGGGCGGCCTCGGCGGTGCGGCGCAGCAGCTCCGGCGTGCAGCCCTCGATCCGGTCCGGTGCCAGCATGGTGCGCACGAGCCCGCCGGCCCGGCCCTCCATGGCGCGGCAGAAGCGGACGGCCTCGTCGAGCCCCGCCAGCCCGCGCGCCTCGTCGATCAGCAGGCTGACCGTGCCGGCCTCGTCGACGACGGTATGGCCGCTGCGATAGGCCGGTCCGAGATAGACGCGGATGCCGAGTTCCTCGGCGGCCTGCGCGGCGGCGGCGAACTCGTCATCGGTCTCGCCCCATTGCCGATAGAACAGGGAGGCGATCGGCAGCGCGGTGGTCACCCCGTTGCGCAGCAGCTGCGCGAAGGCATAGCGCTTCTGGAAGGCCAGCTCGTCGGGCGAGTACATCTCGTAGGGGCCGCGCGCGACATAGCTCTGCGGCCAGACGCGGCCCTTGCGCCAGGACGGCGTGTTGTCGAGGCTGAGCACGGCCGTGTCGAGGTCGCTGACCGCATCGAGATCGACGAACCCCGGCGCGATCAGCGCATCGGGACGCTCGATCCGGCGCGCCACCTCGCCCGGAAAGCCGTGGCCGACGAAGACGATCGCGCCGTCCTCGAACACCACCTCGCCGCGCTCGATCAGAAGGTGGCGCCCGTCCTGATGGCCGACGACCCAGCGCCCGCTGACCAGTGTCCGTCCCATGTCCCGACGCCCGAGGCTCATGCCGATGCTCCCGCGACGATGGCGCCGCCGTTGAGGACGATCCGATCCCGCAGCGGCTCCAGCAGGCACGGCGGCCTGATGCCGCCGTCCTCGAAGCGGATCCCGAGGCGGCTGCCATCGGCGCTGCGGGCGTTGGCGGTGGTGAAGACCGGGCGCATCGGGCCGTCGGATGGGGACACGTCGTGCTCTTGGGCTGTCGGTCTGTGCCGGCATTGAACAGCCGGCGCGCCACTGTGGCAATCGCGGCCGCGCATTCCGGCCCTGCGGGTGGGGCGGCCGTCGCCGGGGTCGCGCTCGTTGCCGAGCTTCCGCCGGGCCTGAGCCTCGCCACCCGCGACACGGCCGGGGTTGCCTTGCGGGCGTCGCATCCGCAGGCCGCCCGTGAACGGGTGAAGCTGCTGACCGGTGAGGCGACGGCCTATGACCGACGGCGCCCCGGATTCGTCTGATCCGCCGGTTTCTCCGGACGCGGCCGATCGCCAGCGGACCTGCGGCATCGGCGCCATCGCCCTCCGTAGCGTCAGCTACGCATTGTGAGGCGGCGGTCGATCGACTATGGCTGGTGCTGCCTGGGTGCGAAGGATGCCCGGGCCGGACCGTGCGAACGGCCGAGATGAGCCTGCCGAGGACGCGATTTTCACGAGCGCCCGCCTTTACTACCAGCCCCAGGTCAGCGCCGATGGAAAGGTGCTGGTCGGCCTCGAATGTCTGCTGCGCGCGGTTGCGCCGGACGGATCGATTTCGGGTCCCGGTGCCATCCTCGACAGTATCGCCGACGATGCCCAGGCCGATGCCCTCGACTGGTGGGTGATCCGACAGGCGCTGTCGGACGCGCTGCGTTGGCCGCAGCTTCCCGTCGCGATCAACATCAGCGCGCGCCAGTTTCAGTCGCCGGACTTCGCCGCCAGGCTGCTGGCCGTGATCGCGGAGATCGGCAACGCCCCCGCGCAGGTCGAGCTGGAACTGCTCGAGAGCGGGATCATCGAGAATTTCGAGCGCGCCATCGAGACCATGGACATCCTCCGGCGCAGCGGCATCCGCATCGCTCTGGACGATTTCGGCACCGGCTATTCGAGCCTCGCCTATCTGCAGAAACTGCCGATCGACAAGCTCAAGCTCGACAAGTCGCTGATCGACGGAACCGGCGAATTGAAGGCGGCCGCGATCGTCCAGGCCGTCACCGCCCTGTCGCGCGCTCTGGGCCTGAAGGTGGTGGCGGAGGGCGTCGAAACCGTGGCCCAGCAGCAGTTCCTGCGCGTCGCCGGCTGCCATCTCCTGCAGGGCTATCTGTTCTCGCCCGCCGTCAGTGCCGAGCGGATCGACGCCTTCGTCCGGGACGGCTGGCCCGCGGTCCGCTGATCGCGCCGCAGCCGCCTCACTTCGCCAGATGGGCGGCGTTCGAACCCGGACCCAGACCCTCCGGCACCGGAATGTTGGTCGAGGAGTATTTCGCATTCATGACCATCGTGGGGCCGGCCGAGAGGGTGAAGCGGCGCGCCACCACGATCGTATAGGCCGATTCCGCTGCCACTGGCGCATTAGCGCCGATGTTGAGCTCGCCCTGGGTCTTGTCGAGCACGTACTCGAACAGGTTGCCGAGCAGCTGCATCGCCATGTCCTTGAACGCCAGCGTCGGGCCGTTCGACAGCGCCAGCACGTG
>NCCO01000191.1 GCA_002279705.1 Allobosea sp. 12-68-7 | reverse complement strand
GCTTCTCACCACCATCGCCGGCAGCCTGCCCAAGCCGAGCTGGCTCGCCGAGTCCGAGCGACTCTGGGCGCCGTGGAAGCTGGAAGGGGTGGCGCTGCAGGAGGGCCGGCGCGATGCGACGATCCTGGCGGTGAAGCTGCAGGAGGATGCCGGCATCGACGTCGTCGGCGATGGCGAGCAGGCGCGGATGCATTTCGTCCATGGCTTCCTGGCCAATCTCGACGGCATCGACTTCGACAAGAAGACGATCATGGGCATCCGCAACAACCGCTACGAGGCGGAGGTGCCGACGGTCACCGGCGCGATCCGCCGCAAGGGGCCGGTGCACAGCATGGAGGCGCAGGCCGCCCGCGCGCACACGACCCGCAAGCTGAAACTCACGCTGCCGGGGCCGATGACGATCGTCGACACCATTGCCGACGAGCATTACGGCCGCCGAGAGGACCTCGCCATGGCGTTCGCGGCCGTGCTGAACGAGGAGGCGCATGAGCTGCAGGCGCTCGGCGTCGACGTCATCCAGTTCGATGAGCCCGCCTTCAACGTCTACATGAAGGAGGTGCCGGACTGGGGCATCGCCTGCCTTGAGCGCGCCGCGCAGGGGCTGACCGCGACCACCGCCGTCCACATCTGCTACGGCTACGGCATCAAGGCCAATATCGACTGGAAGGCGACGCTTGGCGCGGAGTGGCGCCATTACGAGCAGACCTTCCCGGCGATCGCGAAGAGCTCGATCCAGCAGGTCTCGCTGGAGTGCCGCAACTCGAAGGTGCCGCTCGACCTGATCAAGCTGCTGGACGGCAAGGACGTGCTGGCGGGCGCCATCGACGTCGCCTCCAACACGGTCGAGACGCCCGAGGAGGTCGCCGCCACGATCCGCGCCGCGCTCGCCTTCGTGGCGCCCGAGAAGCTCTTCCCCTGTACCAATTGCGGCATGGCGCCGATGACCGCCGAGGTCGCCTATGGCAAGCTCGCGGCGCTGTCGGCTGGTGCGGCGCTGGTGCGCAAGGAACTCGGCGCGGCCTGAGCCGGGCGCCTCGTACCTCCCGATCCGTCCCATCTGGCGCAGGCGCGGTGGCGCATGCTCCAATGGCCGGGGATTCGACGGGGGGAGCGGATGACGAAAGAAGTGGGCGTGGCGCAGGACGAGGCGCCGCGCGGCAACCTGACGGTGCGCATCAATGCGATGCCGGCCGACACCAACGCGAATGGCGACATCTTCGGCGGCTGGGTGATGTCGCGCATGGACGCGGCGGGCGGCATCGCCGGCGTCGACCGGGCGCAGGGGCGTGTCGTGACCATCGCCGTCGATGCGATGACCTTCATCCGGCCCGTCAAGGTCGGCGACGTGCTCAGCGTCTATACCGAGGTCGAGTCCGTCGGCCGGACCTCGATGAAGATCCATGTCGAGGCGTGGGCCCGGCGGTTCCGCACCATGGTCCACGAGAAGGTCACTGACGCGACCTTCACCTTCGTCGCCATCGACGAGGAGGGGCGGCCGCGCCCGGTGCCCCAGCCGGCCCGACCCGCCTAGGGGGCCCGCCGGCCCGGCTGACGTGGGATGGCATGGCCGCGGCGTGCGGCCGGCGAGAGTTCGTCGCAGCGTCATGATGGCCGTGCCGATCTTGATCAAGGCCTGGAGGTCGATGCGCGACGATCGACCCGGCGCTTCGCTCACCTCGCGGGAGGCGCGCCAACACGTGGCCAAACGCTAATGAAGGCTGAATCCTCGAAATCGCAACTGATTCAGAAGAATCCAGTCACTTAACCGTTCTTTAGGTGCCTTGCCCTCATTCTTCCGGTCGGCTGGCCTAACCCGACTGACCACTGAAGAAGAATATTTGGGGGAATCCTATCATGATCCATCGCCGTGACGTCCTGACTGGCCTTGCATGCGCCTCTGCCGCCGCGCTCCTGCCGGGCCGCGCTTTCGCCGAAACCGGCGTGTTCGCCGACAAGATCGTGCTCGGCCAGGCGGCCGTGTTCGAGGGACCCGCCAGCGCGCTGGGGCTGGGCATGCGCGATGGCCTCACCGCCGCCTTCGCGGAAGCCAATGCCAAGGGTGGCGTCGGGGGGCGCAAGATCGAACTGCTGACGCAGGATGACGGCTACGAGCCCGGCAAGTCGATCGATGCGACCAAGGCGCTGATCGCCAAGGACGTCTTCGCACTGGTCGGCCCGGTCGGCACGCCGACGGCCATGGCCGCCCACCCGATCGCGAAGGAGGCCGGCCTGCCCTTCATCGGCGCTTTCACCGGCGCCGAAGGCCTGCGCGATCCCTATCTGCCGCATGTCGTCAATGTGCGCGCCTCCTACTTCCAGGAGACCGAGGTCTGGATCGAGCGCCTCGTCAAGGACAAAGGCTTCTCCAAGATCGCGATCTTCTATCAGGACGACGCCTTCGGCCGGGCCGGCCTCGCCGGCGTCAAGAAGGCGATGGACGCGCGCAAGATGAGCCTCGTCGCGGAGGGCACGTTCGAACGCAATACGGTCGCGGTCCGGTCCGCCCTGCTTGAGATCCGCAAGGCCAATCCGGAAGCCGTGGTGATGGTGGGCCCCTACAAGCCCTGCGCCGAATTCATCAAGCTGTGCAAGCAGGTGAAGTTCGCGCCGGTGTTCATGAACATCTCCTTCGTCGGCTCCGATGCGCTGGCCGCCGAACTCGGGGATGCGGGCGCCGGCGTCTATGTCACGCAGGTCGTGCCGCTGCCGACGGACGCGTCGATCCCCGTGGTCAAGGCCTACCAGGCGGCTCTCGCCGCCAGCGACGCCAAGGACAAGAAGCCGGGCTTCGTGTCTCTGGAAGGCTATCTCGTTGGCCGTACCGTCATCGCCGCTCTCGAAAAGGCCGGCAAGGACCCGACCCGCAAGGCCTTCATGGAGGCCCTGACCAACGGCTCCTATGATTTCGGCGGCTTCAAGATGAGCTTCGGCCCCAATGACAACCGCGGCTCCGACGACGTCTACCTGACGGTCATCGGATCGGACGGCACCTTCAAGTCGGTCAGTTCCCTGTCCGCCTGATCTGCATCTGCTGCGTCGCAATTCGGAGAGTGACATGACGAAGGCCAAGAAGCCGGCGCGCCTGCGCGCGCCGCTGCGCATCGGCATCGCCGCGCGCATCTATGCCGCGCTCGGCGCTCTGACCACGCTGACGATCGTCGCCTCCGCGGTGGCCTGGCTGTCCTATGACCGCATCAGCGCGACCGTCGGCGAAATGGTCGAGCACAAGATGCCCACTGTGGAACTCGTGCTCGAACTCTCCCAGGTCGGGACGCAGTCGACCGCACTGGCACCGCGCTTCATGAATGTTCAGACGGTGCAGCAGCGGGCCCGTCTGACCACGGAACTGGACGCGATTGAGGCCAAGCAGTTCGAACTGATCCGGGCGGTCGGCAAGATCGGCGGCGTCGACATGAAGCCGGTCCAGAAGGCGGTCGACGATCTCTCGCTGCGGATCAACGACATCAACGACCTAACCGGCACCCGGCTGCGGAATGCCGCGCAGATGGCGGCCACCGTGGAACAGCTGAACAAGGCACGCGAAGACTTCGTCAAGGTGGTCGGCGGAGAGGCCGACGAGCGTCAATTCAACGTCGTGCTCGGCATCGAGAGCGTCAAGGGTCAGGACAGCGCGGGGATCGACGAGGCCCTGAAGGCCATCAACGACGTCGAGTTTCCGGCCTTCGATCTGGCGCGCAAGCTGGAGGCACAGGTCAACGAGCTGATCGGCCTGCTGCGCGAGGTCGACCAGATCGCGGACCAGTCGCGCCTGGGGCTCGCCCGCGAACGCCTCAAGGCCGTCGTGCTGCGGATCGAGAAGGACATGGCCGCCGCCGACAAGATCACGCCCAATAAGGAGCGGTCCCGCGTGATCGACGCGGTCATCGCCTTGGGCGAAGGGCCGCGCGGCGTGGTCGCGATGCGCCAGCGCGACATCGAAACGCAGGACGCGATCAATGCCCGCGTCGTCGACATCGACCAGGCTGCGGCCACGATGCGCGCGGAAATCGACAAGCTCGTTACAGCGGCTCGCTCCGACGCGGTCGCGGCGAACGCCTCGACGGCCAATCTGATCGAGCAGAGCAAGATGTGGCTGGGCGCGATCGGCATCGGCTCGCTGCTGATCGCGCTCGTGCTCGCCTTACTCTATGTCCGTCCTGCGATCATCGGGCGCCTGAACCGGCTGTGGGCGGCGACGCGTGCGATCGCCGACGGGGCTCTGGAGACGGTGGTCCACACGCGGGGCAACGACGAGATCTCCGACATCTCGAAGAGCGTGCTGCTGTTCCGCGACAATGCCGTGGCGCTGCGCGCCGCCGAGGCGGCCAAGGTCGAGGACGACGCCCGGGCCCAGGAGCAACGCCGCGCCATGATGGCGGAACTCGGCGATGCCTTCGGCGAGGTCGTGGCCGCGGCCGCGGCCGGTGATTTCAGCCGCCGTGTCGAGGCGAACTTCGCCGACGCCGAGCTGAACGCGCTCGCCGGCTCGCTCAACGAACTGCTGGAGACGGTGCAGGGCGGCCTGTCCGAGACCTGCGACGTTCTCGCCGAGCTCTCGGCGGGGCATCTCTCGACCCGGATCGAGGGGATGTATCAGGGCGCCTTCGCCGAGCTGAAGAACGGCACCAATGCGCTCGCCGAGGAGTTCGAGAGCACGCTCGCCAAGCTGTCGGAGACGGTGGCGGCGGTGCGCAGCGCCACGACCGAGATCCTCGACGGCGTCACCGATTTGGCCGAGCGGACCAGCGAGGAGAGCAACGCCGTCTCGATGGCGACCAACCAGCTCGGCGCCTTCGCCGGCACGGTCAAGAAGACGGCGAACGAGGCGGCCCAGGCGACGGGCATGGCCGAGGGCGCCGAGAGCCAGGCCCAGCAGGGCGAGAAGGTCGTGGCGTCGGCGCTGGAGGCGATGCAGCGCATCCGGACCTCCTCGAACAAGATTTCCGAGGTCATCGCGATGATCGACGAGATCGCCTTCCAGACCAATCTGCTGGCGCTGAACGCGGCCGTCGAGGCGGCGCGGGCCGGCGACAGCGGCCGCGGCTTCGCGGTCGTCGCGACCGAGGTCCGCAGCCTGGCCAAGCGCTCGGCCGACGCCTCCAACGACGTCAAGAAGCTGGTCGAGGCAGCGCATGGCGACGTCAAGGTCGGTGTCGGGCTGGTCGAGGAGACCGCGCAGATGTTCGAGGCGATCGTCTCCTCGGTGAACGATCTGACCGGGCTGATGAACGGCATCTCGCAGACGGCGAAGAGCCAGGCCAGCGATGTCTCGGCGATCAACACCGAGATCGACGGCATCGGCTCGATGGCGCATCAGAACGCCGCACTGGTCGAGGAGACCAACGCCGCGCTGGCGCTGACCGACGAGCAGACCCGCGCGCTGAGCGACCACATCGCCCGCTTCCGCTTCCGCGAGGGCCATGGCTCCGACAAGGCCCATGCCCTGGCTCACGCCGCCTGACCGGCAAAGCCAAACGGGACGACATCGAAAGGCCCCGCCATCCCACAGATGGCGGGGCCTTCGGCTTTGGGGCGACCGGTGGATGACGCTTGCCGCAGGCTCGGCGGCGATGCTACGCGAGACATGGGCCGGTAGCTCAATGGTTAGAGCTCGCTGCTCATAACAGCGCCGGTGCCGGTTCGAGTCCGGCCCGGCCCACCACTTCCGATCAGGACTGCGAACCACGCCGCGCCCAGCGGCGTGGCTTCGCAGGCTCTTCCCGAAGTCATTGTTTCAGCTGATGAGCCGGATCAACCCGGGTTCTGTCGTCTCTAGGTCGTGTGGACAAACAGGATTCCCAAATCAACTGATGTCTGATTCAACGCTGCTTTTTGGGGAGGGCAGCGGTGCTTCGCGGGTTGATGAGCGAC
>NCCO01000302.1 GCA_002279705.1 Allobosea sp. 12-68-7 | reverse complement strand
CTGTCTTGCAGGCTCGATGATCCTCGACTACACCTCCGCTGGCCGGACGGTCCTTGCCAGCGGCGGGAACGAGGATGCAACGAACCTGATGGGCTTGCCTGCGACTCGTGTAATGATCCCGACCCACCTCGCTTCGGGCGGACTCGCCGGTCTTGCGGGCGCGATCCTTGCCGCGCGGTTCGGCGCCGGCCAGCCGATCGGGGGCGTCGGGTGGGAGCTTATCGCCATCGCCTCGGTCGTCGTCGATGATACGCTTCTGATCGGTGGCTCGAGCCCGGTCGGAGCCACGCTGGCCGCTGCCCTTCTCCTTGGCATCATCTTCAATTTCGGGAACTGCGAGGGCTGGAACTGGCTTTCGGCCTGCCGACAGTCGCTGTTGCGAAGGCTGTTCCTGGTGTTCGGCGTGCTGTTGCAGGCGCGGCCGGCCCAGAGGACGCCCTGCCGGAGGACGGCGACAGCCGGGCGAGCCGCGGGATGAGCCTTTTCCCCCGCCATGTCCCGCAGGATCAGCTGCGCCCTTTCGGATCGCTGCACGGCGCGGATGTTCCCGAGATCGTCCTGCGCTCTCCCGGCGGGATCGAGGCGCGCATCATTCCCTATGGTGCCATCGTGCGCGATCTGTCGCTGCCAATGCCGGACGGGCGGCGTCAAGGCATCGTCCTCGGCTACGACAGTCTGGACGGCTACCTTGCCGACCCGAATTACTTCGGCGCGCTGGTGGGGCGCTTTGCCAACCGCATCGCCGGGGGGCGGTTCACCCTTGACGGGACGGCCTATGATCTCGACCGAAACGAGGGCGGGACAACCACGCTGCACGGCGGGCGGGGCGGCTTTTCGACGCGCCTCTGGGCGATCGAGGAGCTGACCGAGACCGCCGTCACGCTTGCTCTGGTCTCGCCCGAGGGCGACCAGGGGTTTCCGGGGACGCTGACCGCCCTTTGCCGATACGAGGTCAGCGACAGGTCCGGCCTTCGGGTCGAGGTCTCGGCCCGAACGACCCGCCCGACCCCGGTCAGCCTGGCGCAGCACAGCTATTTCACGCTGGGCGCGCGCGACGTTCGCGATCTGCGTCTGACGGTCCACGCCGACCGCTACACGCCGGTGGACGGCGCCAACATTCCGACGGGTGCGCTGTCCGCGGTTGGCGGGACCATCTTCGACTTCCGGTCCCCCCGTCTGGTTGGAGCGGTCAAGAGCG
>NCCO01000190.1 GCA_002279705.1 Allobosea sp. 12-68-7 | reverse complement strand
GGGAATCACCGCCACACGCGCCGAAATCGCGCTCATCGAGCGCGCGATGTCGTCGGCCAGCGAAATCACGCGGGAGGACTTCGTGCCGGGCGCGGGCTCTAGTTCGTAGAGCGTCACCACCGGGCCGGGGCGCACCTGCGTGATCTCGCCACGCACGCCGAAATCCTCCAGCACGCCTTCGAGCAGCGTCGCGTTCTGTTCGAGCGCGTCGGTCGAGATCGCGTTGGCCGGCAGCTTCCGGGGCTCGGAGAGATAGGTCAGCGGCGGCAGCTCGAATTCGTCGCGGTCGAGCAGCGAGGGCTGGGCCTCGCGCTGGATGCGCTTGCCGGGCTTGGGCCCGGGGGCCGGGGCGGTGACCCGCGGCGCGTTGAGGTCGCGCAGGTCGAGCGGCACGTCGTCGTCGAGGTCGAAGGGCGCGTCGTCGACGGGCGCCGCCCGCGGCCCGCGCAGCGGCGGCAGCGGGGCCGGGGCGAAGGGTGGAGCGTTGGGGCGCGCGCCCGCGCCGCCTCGCGCCTCCTCGGCGAACTGGGGCTCGCGGCGGATGCGGCCCGCGGCGGCCATGGCGCCCGTTTCGGTCGCCGGCGTACCGGCGCCCTGGGTCGCGGCCCGGGGCGGCTGCGGCAGGCGACGCAGGATCATGCCGCGCAGGGCCATGGCGCCATGGGCGAGCCAGCCGACGAGGATCACGGCGATGCCGGGCTCGTCGTCGCGGCGATCCTCGCTTTCCGACCAGGATTCGTCGGCCTCGTCCTCGTCGAGGACCGGGTCCTCGTCACTGACGAAGCCAAAGCCGGCGGCGGCGGTGACGGCGAGAATGGCGATGCCGGCATAGAGGAAGCCGACCAGCCCGCCGACCGCATTCCCGGCGATGCCGGCGAGGTTGCGCGTGCCGAACAGGAGGCCGTCGCCGATGACGCCGCCCATGCCGGTGGGAAGGGGCCAGCGCGGGGTTGCCGGAAGGGCGCTGCCGACGGCTGCGGTGGCGGCGACGGCGACGATCCAGAGGCCGAGTTTGAGGGCGCCGCGGTCGAAGATGTGGAAGCGGACCAGTCGCAGCGCCCAGATCAGGGGCGGAAACAGCAGGGCGATGACGCCGAGCCCGATGAGCTGCATCAGCAGATCCGCGACCATCGCACCGGGACGGCCGAGCCAGTTGGCGACGGCGCCGCTGGTCGCGTTGTTGAGGCTGGGGTCGTCGACCGACCAGGTCGCCAGCGAGAGCGCGACGGCGGCCATCAGCGCGAGCAGTGCGAGGCCGACCATCTCGCTGGCGCGGCGCGACAGGAACTCCCGCACCGGATCGGGCAGGCGGTCCATCAGCGAGGAGGAGCGTCGGATCGTGCGCATGCGGGGTTGGGCCGTCATCCAGGACTGCGGGCCGCGTCGCGACGGCCGATGCGACCACGTTAGGAAGCCGAGGTTAAGACACGCTTAACCTTGGCGACATGGCCCCGGTCGCCGCCGTCCGCCCATGAAAAATCCCCGGCGGTTGCCCGCCGGGGATGGTGTCGAGAGGGCCGGTTGGGCCCGGCCGGGTGCCTGTCCTCAGGCGTGGTAGGCGCGCTCGCCGTGCTCGGCGATGTCGAGGCCCTCGCGCTCCGCGTCGGGGGCGACGCGCAGGCCGACGACCACGTCGACGATCTTGAACAGGATCAGCGAGCCGACGCCGCTGAAGACCAGCGTGAACAGCACGGCCTTGACCTGGGCCATGAAGGCGGTGCCGAACTCATAGGCACCGACCGCCAGTTCGCCGGGCTTCGAGGCGTAGTCGGGGATGCCCGCGCCGCCGAGATCGACATTGACGAGAATGCCGGTGGCGAGCGCACCCAGGATGCCGCCGATGCAGTGGATGCCGAAGACGTCGAGCGAGTCGTCGTAGCCGAGCGCGTTCTTCACCGTCGAGCAGAAGACGAAGCAGATCGTGCCGGCGACGAGGCCGAGGATGATGCAGCCCATCGGGCCGGCGAAGCCCGCGGCCGGGGTGACGGCGACGAGGCCGGCGACCGCGCCGGAGACCATGCCGAGCATCGAGGGCTTGCCCTTGACGGCCCATTCCACGAACAGCCAGGCGACGGCCGCGGCGGCGGTGGCGACGAAGGTGTTGACCATCGCCAGGGCGGCGGTGCCGTTGGCCTCGAGGTTCGAGCCGGCGTTGAAGCCGAACCAGCCGACCCAGAGCAGGGCGCCGCCGATCAGGGTCATGGTCAGCGAGTGCGGGGCCATCAACTCCTTGCCATAGCCGATGCGCTTGCCGATCAGGATGCAGCCGACGAGGCCGGCGATGCCCGCATTGATGTGCACCACGGTGCCGCCGGCGAAGTCCAGCGCGCCCCACTTGAAGAGCATGCCGGCATCGGCGTTGACGGCGTCGAGCGCGGCCTGGGCAGCGGCCTTGCCGTCGGCGCCAGCCTCGGCGAGGGCCTTGGCGGCGTTGCCGACCGCATCAGGGCCGCCCCAGTACCAGACCATATGGGCCATCGGGAAGTAGATGAAGGTGACCCAGAGGACGGAGAAGAGCAGCAGGGCCGAGAATTTCATGCGCTCGGCGAAGGCGCCGACGATGAGGGCCGGCGTGATGCAGGCGAAGGTCATCTGGAAGGCCAGATAGACATATTCGGGGATGACGACGCCGTTGGAGAAGGTGGCGACGGTGGTGGTGGCGTCGACGCCACGCAGGAAGGCCTTGGAGAAGCCGCCGACATAGTCGTTCAGGCCGCCGCCATTGGTGAAGGCGAGCGAGTAGCCGAAGATCACCCACATCAGGGCGACGATGCTGACGATCGCGAAGACCTGGGTGAGCACCGAGAGCATGTTCTTGCTGCGGACGAGGCCGCCATAGAACAGGGCGAGACCCGGGATCGTCATGAGGAAGACCAGGACGGTCGAACTCATCATGAAGGCGACGTCACCCTTGTTGGGGACGAGAGCGGCGGGCGTCTGGGCGAGCGCGCCGCCGGCGGCGGCCAGCGCCAACGCGACGAGCCCGACCCGGCTGATGGTCTTGAAATGCATGGTTTGAAACTCCTCGGAAGGATCGCGTGTGATCAGAGGGCGTCGCCGTCGGTCTCGCCGGTGCGGATGCGCACGGCCTTCTCGA
Organism: Allobosea sp. 12-68-7; assembly: GCA_002279705.1. Classification (GTDB taxonomy): domain Bacteria; phylum Pseudomonadota; class Alphaproteobacteria; order Rhizobiales; family Beijerinckiaceae; genus Allobosea. Next base: position 2,945 of record NCCO01000190.1, on the reverse strand, counting down.
TCGACGACACGAAGATCTTGCCGTCACCGATCTGGCCGGTGCGGGCGGCTGCCGTGATCGCCTCGATCACCTTGCCGACGAGCTCGTCGGAGACGGCGACCTCGATCTTGATCTTGGGCAGGAAGCTCACGGCGTATTCGGCGCCACGGTAGATCTCGGTATGGCCCTTCTGCCGGCCATAGCCCTTCACCTCGGTCACGGTCAGGCCGTGCACGCCGATGGCGGTGAGCCCATCGCGCACCTCCTCCAGCTTGAACGGCTTGATGATAGCCATCACGATCTTCATTGTTGGGTTTCCCCGTTCCGCCGCCTGGAAGTCAGCCCTGGCGATCCTGTTGCGCCTCGCGCGCCTGTCATCGCGGCGCGTCGGCGGACGCAATTCAAGGCCCGTGCCAACTGGCGACGAGGGGGCATGGAAACGCGGCACGCACCGGGAATCGCCGCGCCGGAGTGATTCCGGCGCGGGCAACCTGCCCAGGAATCGAGCGAATGATGAATTTATGGGCTGTTGCCTAAAACGGCGTCAGGCGCGGTCGGGTCGTGGCCGGACCAGGCCCTCCTGCGCGACCGAGGCGACGAGCCGGCCCTGCCGATCGAAGACCAGCCCGCGCGAGAAGCCGCGCGCGCCCGAGGCGGAGGGGCTGTCCTGCGCATAGAGCAGCCAGTCATCGGCCCGAAACGGCCGGTGGAACCAGAGCGCATGGTCGAGGCTGGCGGCCTGGACCTGCGGATCGAAGACCGTGGTGCCATGGGCGATCAGGCTCGAATCGAGCAGCATCAGGTCCGAAGCATAGGCGAGCACCGCCTGGTGGATGGCCGGATCGTCGGGAAGCGGCTGCATCGCCCGGATCCAGACATGGAAGCGCGGCTCCATCGCCTCGCCCGTGCCGGCATAACGCCGGAGCTCGACCGGGCGGATCTCGATCGGCCGTTCGCGCTGGTAATAGGCGCGCACCGCCTTGGGCATGTTGGGCAGGATGTCACGGCTCATCGCGTCGCGATCGGGCAGAGCCTCCGGCGGGGGGACGTCGGGCATCGGCATCTGGTGCTCGTAGCCGGGCTCCTCGACCTGGAAGGAGGCGGACATGGCGAAGATCGCCTCGCCCTTCTGGATCGCCAGCACGCGCCGCGTCGTGAAGGAGCGGCCGTCGCGCAGCCTATCGACCTCGTAGATGATCGGGATTTCGGGATCGCCGCCGAGGAGGAAATAGGCGTGCAGCGAATGCGGCTGGCGGCCCTCCACCGTCTTGCAGGCGGCGTAGAGCGACTGCGCGATGACCTGCCCGCCGAAGACGCGCGGCCAGCCGACGCGGGGGCTGCGACCCCGGAACAGATTGCGCTCGAGCGGCTCGAGGTCGAGGATCGACATCAGGGAGTCGCTGATCTGGGACATGGTCGGACAGGCTCTGGCGGCGGGCGGGTTGACGGTGCGGCCGGCTTGCGCGCACAGCAGCCGCCGGTTCCGCCGCATCAGCACCGACCCGTCCCGGATCGTCAAGGCGGGAGGGGCGCGCGCTCCCGTGGCGATGAGGAGGATGGCGCATGAGCGAGCAGACACGGCCGGGCGACGCGATCGTCATCGCCGGTGGCGGCATTGCCGGGCTTTCGCTGGCGCTCGCGCTGAAGCAGGCGCTCGGTCGCGCCTTTGCGGTGATCGTCGCCGATCCCGCCTTCGCACGCCCGGCGCGCCCCGATACCCGTGCCTATGCGGTCGCCGCCGCGGCGCAAGCGATGCTCCGGTCGCTCGGCATCTGGGACAAGATCGCGGGTGACGCACAGGCCATGACCGAGATGGTCGTGTCCGACAGCCGCAGCGGTGATGTCGTGCGGCCGGTCTTCCTGACCTTCGACGGTGAGGTCGAGCCGGGGCAGCCCTTCGCCCATATGGTCGGCAGCGGGGCGCTGATCACAGCGTTGACCGCCGCCTGCCGCGAGGCGGGCGTCGAGCTGCGGGACGAAGGCGTCACGCGCTTCGACAGTGGCGATGCCGGCGTCAGCGTCGCGTTTGCGGGCGGCGAGACGCTGCGGGCCCGGCTGCTGGTCGCGGCCGACGGCGCCCGGTCCCGGTTGCGCGAGCAGGCCGGCATCGGCTGGGTCGGCTGGGATTACGGCCAGTCGGGGCTGGTGGCGACGATCGGCCATGAGCGGCCGCATGGCGGGCGGGCGGTCGAGCATTTCCTGCCGTCGGGCCCCTTCGCGATCCTGCCGCTGAGCGACGGCGGGCGGCTCGGCCACCGCTCCTCGATGGTCTGGAGCGAGCGCAACGAGAATGTGCCGGCGCTGCTCTCGCTCGACGAGGAGGGCATGCTCGCGGAGATCGAGCGGCGCTTCGGGCTGGAACTCGGCGCGATCGCGCTGGAGAGCCCAGTGACGGCGCATCCGCTCGGCTTCGGCGTGGCGCGGCGCTTCGTCGGCGAGCGGCTGGCCCTGCTCGGCGACGCCGCCCATCTGATCCATCCGATCGCCGGCCAGGGCCTCAATCTCGGCCTCAAAGACGTGGCGGCGCTGGCCGAGGTCATCGTCGATGCCGCTCGTCTCGGGCTCGATCCGGGCGCTGCCGACGTGCTGGAAGGCTATGAGCGGGCGCGCCGCTTCGACACGGTGGCGATGGGCGCGGTCACCGATGGGCTCAACCGGCTGTTTTCCAACGACGCGACGCCGCTGCGGCTGGCGCGCGATCTGGGCCTGGGGCTGGTCGACCGCCTGCCGGGCCTCAAGCGCTTCTTCATCCGCGAGGCGGCCGGCGTCGCCGGCGCGCCGCCACGGCTGCTCCGTGGCGAGACGCTCTGACGGGGGACCATTGTCGCGTCATGGTCGGCCTTGTGCCGACCATCCACGTCTTTGCCGGTCGCTGGCGGTGTTCCAAACGTGGATGCTCGGGACAAGCCCGAGCATGACGGCGTGGCTCGACGAGCGGCCGGCCGACCTGATCTTCATGCTGCTGG
>NCCO01000189.1 GCA_002279705.1 Allobosea sp. 12-68-7 | reverse complement strand
ATCACCATCGCGGCGATGACCGGCAGCATCTGCTTCAGCACGGCCTGGCCGACGCCACTGGTCGCCGCCGCCTGGGCCGCCACCGCATTGCTGACCTCCTTCGAGCCGAAGAGCTGGCTCAGGACATCCGTACCGGCGCTGCGGGCATTGTCGGGAATGCCGTCGCCATTGGCGTCGAAAATGTGGCCGAAGGGCGAGGCGGTCATCATCTGGGCCAGTGAGCCGAAGGCGTAGGGGTCCTGCGTCTGCCGCTGCAGGCCCATCGAGAAGGCGGGCAGCAGGGCGTCGATCGCCGCCTGCGTCTGCTGCGGGCTCAACCCGTATTGCCGGGCGATGTTCTGCATGGCCTGGCCGTTCTGGGCCTGCTGCATCATCTCGAACAGGGTCATTTTGGCGTGCCTCCGGCTGCTTACGCGGTCTGTTGCCGCCTGAAGCTCCGACGATAACAGGGCGGGGGGGCGAGGCAAGCCGCGGCCGGCTCGGCGTCAGCCGCCGCTCGCCTTCCACTCCAGCCGGGTGATCCCGCGATAGGCGAAGACCAGCGCGAGCACGCCGAAGGCGACGGCGCCGAGCGCGGAGCCGACGAGCGCGCCCTTCGGCCCGGCATAGTGCGCGCCGAGCCAGGCGAGGGGGATCGTGCCCAGCGTCGCGCGGCCCCAGCTGAACAGCGTCGACAGCAGCGGCATGCCGAGATTGTTGAAAGCGGCGTTGGCGACGAAGAGCAGGCCGACGAACACCCACATCGGCCCGGCGACGAGGCAGAAGAAGGTGAGCAGCTCGGCCGTCAGCCCGGTCGCGCCGAAGGCGCCCGCGATCGGCCCGCGCGCCAGCGCCAGCACCGCCCCCGAAATCACGACGCAGCCGATCGCGAACTGCACCGAGGCGGTCAGCCCGGCGCGCATCCGGTCGAAGCGCCCGGCGCCCCAGTTCTGCGCCAGGATCGGCCCGACCGCGCCCGTCAGCGCGAACAGCACGCCGAACGCCACCGGCACGAGCCGGTCGATGATCGCCAGGGCCGCCATCGCACTGTCGCCGAAGCGGGCGAAGACACCGGCGAAGACGGCGTTTGCGATCGGGTTGGACAGATTGGTCAGGATCGCCGGTCCCGCGATGGCGAAGGTGCTCGCGCCGTCGCGTCTCACGCCGGCCAGGCTCGGCCGCGCGACCATGTCGTGGACCCGCACCGCCCCATGCAGCCCGGTCGCGACGATGACGATGCGCGCGATCACGATCGCCCAGGCGGCGCCGTCCGGCCCCAGCCCGAGGCCGAAGATCAGCAGCGGGTCGAGCCCGGCGGTGACGAGGCCGCCGCCGAGCGTGACGAACATCGCCCGTCGCGCATCGCCCACGGCCCGCAGGATTCCCGAAAGGCCCATGCCGACCGCCATCAGGACATTGGAAGGCAGCACGATCCACAGGAAGGAGAGCGCGACGCGGTAGGATTCGCCATGGGCGCCGAGCAGGCGCAGCAGCCAGGGCAGGGCGGGCAGCGCGATCGCCGTCAGCGCCAGCGCCGCCAGCGCCATCAGAAACAGGGTCGAGGCGGCGATCCGGCGCGCTCCGGCCCGGTCGCCGGCGCCCAGCGCGCGCGCCGTCAGCGCCGAGACGGCGATCATCAGCCCGATATTGATCGAGATCATCAGGTAGAGGACGATCGTGGCGAAGCCGACGCCGGCCGTCGCCTCCGGCCGCCCGAGCCAGGAGACGTAGAGCAGCGAGAGCAGATCGACGACGAAGATCGCCATCAGGCCGATCGCGCCCGTCCCGGTCATCACCGCGACATGACCCATCAGCGACCCGCTGACGAAGACGGCCGTCTGAGGCGAGGACCGGACGTTCACCGGCGAGGCTCGCTGCACGAATGGGTGCGGGTGGTCGGTGCGGGAGAGCGTGCGGCTGGCATGTCGCGTCGGCTGGCTCCGGCGAGGGGGGCGGGGTGCGATGGTGCGCCGCCCTGTCTAGGCTGTCCCGAGCCGGCAGGCGAGAGCCATCGCTGCCGCCCCTCGATACCGGTCGCCTTTCTTGACATCGCCCGCGCCACGCCGAAAGAAGACCGCTGTCCAACCGGAGCCCCGCGTGACCAAGCCGCCGCTCGATATCCTGCTCTGTGCCCCGCGCGGCTTCTGCGCCGGCGTGGTGCGCGCGATCGACGCCGTCGAGAAGGCGCTGATCCTGCATGGCGCGCCGGTCTATGTCCGCCACGAGATCGTTCACAACAAATACGTGGTCGAATCGCTGAAGCGGAAGGGCGCCGTCTTCGTCTCCGAACTGTCGCAGGTGCCGGACGCGACGCGGCCCGTGATCTTCTCCGCCCATGGCGTGGCCAAGTCCGTCCCGGCGGAGGCCAATGCCCGCAACCTCTTCGCCATCGACGCGACCTGCCCGCTCGTCACCAAGGTCCATCGCGAGGCCGAGGTGCATCACAAGCGCGGGCGCCACATCCTGCTCGTCGGCCATGCCGGCCACCCGGAGGTGATCGGCACGATGGGCCAGTTGCCGCCGGGCGCGATCACCCTGATCGAGACGCTCGAGGATGTCGCGGTGCTGGAACCACCGGCTGGCCAGCCGCTCGCCTATGTCACGCAGACGACGCTTTCGGTGGACGATACCCGCGGCATCGTCGAGGCGCTGCAGGCGCGTTTCCCGGAGCTGATCGCGCCGCACAAGGAAGACATCTGCTACGCCACCACCAACCGCCAGGAGGCGGTCAAGCGCGTCGCCCCGCAGGTCGAGGCGCTGATCGTCGTCGGCTCGCCCAACTCGTCGAATTCGCAGCGCCTGCGCGAGGTCGCCGAGCGCGCCGGCTGCCCGGTGGCCCGGCTCGTGCTGCGCACCGACGAGATCGACTGGGAGGCCTTCGGCGCCATCCGCACGCTCGGCATCACCGCCGGTGCCAGCGCGCCGGAGGTGCTGGTCGAGGAGATCATCGACGCCTTCGCTCAGCGCTACGAGGTCCGCGTCGAGACGGTCTCGACCGCCGACGAGCATGTCTTCTTCCCGCTGCCGCGCGAATTGCGTGATGCGCCCGCAGCGGCCGAGTGAGCGAGAACCGTTTTGGCCGTCTATACCGAAGTGCCCGATGACGAGATGGCGGCGTTCGTCGCCCGCTACGGCATCGGCGATCTCCTCTCCGCCAAGGGTATCGCCGAGGGCGTCGAGAACTCGAACTACCTGCTGCACACCACGCAGGGTTTCTACATCCTCACCCTCTACGAGAAGCGGGTGAACCCGGATGATCTGCCCTTCTTCCTCGGGCTGATGCAGCATCTGGCGGCGCGCGGGCTGATCTGCCCGCAGCCGGTCGGCGACAGCCGCGGCGAGATGCTCGGCCGCCTCGCCGGGCGCCCGGCCGCGATCGTGACCTTCCTCGACGGCCTGTCGGTGCGCCGGCCGGCCGCGACCCATTGCCAGGAGCTCGGGCGCGGGCTGGCGCTGCTGCACCAGGCCGGGGCCGATTTCGGCATGGAGCGGGTCAACGTGCTCTCCGTGCCGGGCTGGCGGCCGCTGGCCGAGCAGGCCGGGCCGGCCGCCGACACGGTTTCGGCCGGGCTGGCGGGGCGCGTCGCGGCCGAGATCGCGGTGCACGAGGCCAGCTGGCCGCAGGGCCTGCCCCGCGGCGTCATCCATGCCGATCTCTTCCCCAACAACGTCTTCTTCCTGCAGAACCGGCTCTCGGGGCTGATCGACTTCTATTTCGCCTGCACCGACGCCTTCGCCTACGACCTCGCGATCTGCCTGAACTCCTGGTGCTTCGAGGCCGACGCCTCCTTCAACCTCACCAAGGGCCAGGCCATGCTGGCGGGCTATGAGAGCGTGCGCCCGCTGACGGAAGCCGAGATCGAGGCGCTGCCGCAGTTCTGCCGCGGCTCGGCGCTGCGCTTCCTGCTGACAAGGCTGGTCGACTGGCTCAACGTGCCGCCGGGCGCGCTGGTCAAGCCGCATGACCCGCTCGAATACGACCGCAAGCTCGCCTTCCACCAGCGCGTCGCCGATGCGCGCGACTACGGGCTGAGGCGATGAGCCAACGATGCCGCATGGCACCTCACGCACCTCTCCGTCATTGCGAGGAGCGCAGCGACGAAGCAATCCAGGGGATTGTGACGAAGCGCTCCGCCCTGTGCTTCTGGATTGCTTCGCTGTGCTCGCAATGACGCTCGGGAGGGCGTGCCATGACTGACGCCGTCGAGGTCTGGACGGACGGCGCCTGCTCCGGCAACCCCGGCCCCGGCGGCTGGGGCGTGATCCTGTCCTACAAGGGCAAGCAGAAGGAGCTCTCCGGCGGCGAGGCGATGACCACCAACAACCGCATGGAGCTGATGGGGGCGATCGCGGCGCTGGAATCGCTGACGCGGCCCTGCACCGTCGCGCTCCACACCGACAGCCAGTATCTGCGCCAGGGCATCACCGCCTGGATCCATGGCTGGAAGAAGAACGGCTGGAAGACGGCCGACCGCAAGCCGGTCAAGAACGAGGAGCTCTGGAAGCGCCTCGACGCCGCGCTGAAGCAGCACAAGATCGAGTGGAAATGGGTCAAGGGCCATGCCGGCGACGAAATGAACGAGCGCGCCGACGAACTGGCCCGCGCCGGCATGGCGCCGTTCAAGCCCGGGCGCTGAAGGCCCGTCCGGGTCCTTGGCCGGCTGATGCGAAAGCCCCCGGCCTTCGGGGCCGGGGGCTCGTCGCGTCCTCACCGCCTCGCCTCAGCGGCAGATCGTCTTGTAGCCGACGACGATGGTCTCGCCGGAGTAGCGGTCGAAGCGCTTGATCGGCTTCTCGAAGCACTCCTCCTCGGCCTCCTCGATGAAGCGCACCGGGCGCTGGTCGTAGCGGCCCTCGGCGTGGCGCGGCTGGCCGTGGACGATGGTCGCGCCGAGCAGCGCGCCGCCGAGGCCCGCCAGGGCGCCGATGGCGATCCGGGCGTTGCGGCCGTCCTTGGCCGAGGCGGCGGTCGGGGCGAAGGTGGAGCCGGCGACCAGGGCGATGGTCAGGGCGGCGACGGTGCTGGTGAAGCTCTTGGTCATGACGCGCTCCTCGAAGGGTGGGCGGCGATCCGTTCGCCGATGAATCGACCCTAGGGCGTCCACGCCCGACCCGCTGTTCCGCAGGGAACGCGCGCGGGTCGGCTGGCCGGGAGAGGAGGCGGCCCTTTCGGTGTCCTGCGCCGTGAGTCAATGCCCTACGGCGTCTCGCGGCCGTGCCGGCCCGCGGCCTCGCCATGGGGCATCAGCTTCAGCGCGGCGGCGATGAGCAGGATCGCCGCCGAGCAGCACGAGCCCGCCGCCGAGCGCCGCGAGCGCCCGAAATGCCCGTCCCGCCGCCCGCCTCGCCGCCTCCCTGCCCGCCGCCAAGTTCGGCTGCGGACTCGGGATAGGGGCTGGCGCATGCTGCGTCCATGCCCCGCAGGCCAAGCTGTCAGCCGAGCGGCTGGCGATAGACGATGAAGCCCGACTTGTCGGCGACCTTGTCGTAGAGCGCCTGCGCCTGCGCGTTGCTCTCATGCGTCTGCCAGTAGACGCGAAAGCAGCCCTTGGCCTGCGCCATCTGCCTGACCGCCTCGATCAGCGCGCGCCCCGCGCCGGTGCCGCGCGCCTCGGGGGCGGTGAAGAGGTCCTGCAGATAGCAGATGTCGCGGCTGTTCCAGGTCGTGCGGTGGATCACCCAGTGGCCGAGGCCGATCAGCGCGCCCTCGCGCTCCGCGACGAAGCCGCCCATCGGCTCGGCCCCGCCGGTCAGCCGGGCGAAGGTGATATCGCTGATGTCGGTCGCAATCGAGGCTTTGTAAAACGTCAGATAGCCCTGCCAGAGCGGGTCCCAGGCGGCGCGGTCGGTGGCGGCGAGCGGGCGGATGGCGAGGGCGGTCATGGCTTAGCTCCGGCGATCTCGGAGGAGCCTAGCGCCGCCCCGCCGGGCTGTCTCATGACGAAGCGAGATCGGATTGATTAGCGGGGGGAGGGGGCGGGGTCGTGTATCGGCGATCCTAGGCGGACACTGGCGAGCGTCCATCGAGTTCGGCCATATAGCGCTGGATCGAGCGCGCTGTTGCGGCTGCCTGCTCG
>NCCO01000188.1 GCA_002279705.1 Allobosea sp. 12-68-7 | reverse complement strand
ACGGGCTGACGGTCGTTCTCGACACCTCGCTCTCGCCGAGCCATGGCCGCTCCTTCCGCGTCGACGCCCCGCGCACCATCGCCGCCCTCGCCAAGGGCCGCGCCGAGTTCGACCAGGCCAAGCGCGTCGAGATCTACAAGGAGATGCAGCGCGCCGCGCTTGAGGAGGTGCCGCTCGTCGGCCTCGCCTGGCGCTCGCAGGGCTACGGCATGGACAAGGGCGTATTGGGCTTCACCAACCTGCCCGGCGCCCTCTCCAACTCCTCCGGCAACATGCTCGAAGAGACCTATTTCGGATGAGCGCGACCTGGCTGGCGCGCAAGCTGACGGTCGTCGCGGGCCTCGCCTGGCTCGTCGCGACGATCGTCTTCCTGGCGCTGCACATGGTGCCCGGCGATCCGGCCGAGCTCCTGCTCTCGACCGGCGGCGTCTCGCCCGACCCGGCCTCCGTCGCGGAGCTGCGCGAGAAGCTGGGGCTGGAGCGCCCGCTCGTCGTGCAATACGCCGCCTTCATCAGTGGGCTGCTGCGCGGCGATCTCGGCACCTCGCTCGTCGACGACTATCCGGTGATCAGCGAGATCGCGCTGCGGCTGCCGCGCACGCTCGAACTGATCGCGGCGGGCAGCGTCATCGCTATCCTCGTCGGCGTTCCGGCGGGTGTCTTCGCCGCGCTCGATCGTGGGGGCGCCTTCGACCGCGCCGCTTCGGGCGTCACTGCGCTGCTGCTGGCCGTGCCCGTCTTCGTACTGGGCACGCTGCTCGTGCTGCTCTTCGCGCAGACGCTGCGGATCATGCCCGCCGGCGGCTTCGTGCCCTTCGCGCAGGACCCGGTGCAGCATCTGAAGTTGCTGATCCTGCCCGCCATCGCCATCGCCAAGGGGCTGGCCGCGGTGCTGTTTAGGATGACGCGCGCAGCGATGCTGGACGCGCTCGCCAACGACTATGTTCGCACCGCCCGCGCCAAGGGCCTCTCGCCCACCCGCGTCATCGTCGTGCATGTCCTGCGCAACGCGCTGAACCCGGTCGTCACCGTGCTCGGCCTGCACATGGGCACGCTGCTCGGCGGCACCGTGCTGGTCGAATACGTCTTCAACTGGCCGGGCATGTCGACGCCGCTGCTGCGCGCGGTCGAGGGCCGCGACTACCCCATGGTGGTCGGCATCGTGCTGACGATCTCGGTGCTGTTCCTGCTGCTCAACCTCGTGGTCGAGCTCATCCACGCCTGGCTCGACCCGCGGGTGGCGCATTCATGAGCGGCAACCGGCATCTGAAGCGCCTCTGGCTGCCCGGCGGCTTCGTCGCCCTGATCGCGCTCGCCGCCCTCTGCGCGCCACTCTTCCCCCTGCCCGACCCGATCCGCCAGGACGTCGCCAACCGGCTGGCCGGCCCGATGGCGGGCTCATGGCTCGGGCGCGACGAATTCGGGCGGGACGTGCTCTCGCGGCTGCTCTGGGGAGCCCGCACCAGCCTGGGCGTGGCCTTCGCCTCCGCCCTGACGGCCGGCGCCATCGGCGTGCTGCTCGGGCTGATCGGCGGCTGGGGCAAGGGCCCCGCCGCCTTCCTCTGCGTGCGCAGCATGGACATCGTGCTCTGCTTCCCGCCGATCCTTCTGGCTCTTTTGGTGGTGACCCTGCTCGGCCCCGGCGCTGCGACGCTGATCCTCGTGCTCTCGGTGCTCTATCTGCCGGGGTTCGCCCGCGTCACCCATGCCGAAGTGCTTGCGGTCAAGAACCGGGACTATGTCGAGGCGACGCGCGCGCTCGGCGCCCGCCCCGCTTATCTCCTGCTGCGCACCGTGCTTCCCAACATCGCCGGGCCGATCCTGGTCCAGCTCTCGCTGGCAGTCGCCGCTGCCGTGGTGCTGGAGAGCGGGCTCTCCTTTCTCGGTCTCGGCGTCGTCCCACCTGCCCCCTCCTGGGGCCTGATGATCCGCGGCGCGCGCGCCACCATGGAGCAGGCACCGCTGCTGCTGGTCTGGCCCTGCGCCGCGCTGACGCTCACCATCCTCGCCATGAACCTGCTCTGCGACGGCCTGCGCGATGCGCTCGACCCGCGTACCGCCGGCCGCTGACCCACCACCGACCCCTGCAAGGACACAGTGCCATGGCTGCCAAGACCGACCCCCTCGTTCATATGGGCACGATCACCGGGGGCGAGGCCCGCGAGATCCTGAAAGACAACCCCGTCATCCTCCTGCCGATGGGCAGCCATGAGGACCAGGGCCCTCATGCCCCGATGGGCGATTATCTGCTGGCCGAGAAGATCGCCGAACTGGCCGCCATCCGCGCCAGCAAGGCCGGGACGCGGACGCTGGTGGCGCCCGTGCTGCCCTTCGGCGGGGCCGACTGGTTCGGCTCGATGACAGGCGGCATCGCGATCTCGCAGACGACGCTGACCACCGTCATCGCCGAAATGGTCGACTCGCTGCATCGCAACGGCCTGACCCGGATCATCGTCATCAACGGCCATGGCGGCAATGTCGGGCCGATCTCGGAGGTCGCCCGCGAGCTCTATCTGCGCGAGCAGATCGTGCTGCCGAGCCTGTATCTCTGGCGCATCGGCTACGGCCTGCTGCCGGGCATCCTCGGCGGGGCCGACAAGGCCGCCGCGGTCGCCGGCCACGGCGCCGACCCGCTGACCTCGATCGGCCTGCACCTCTTCCCCGAGCTGATCCGCAAGGACCTGATCCCCGACGCCAAGCCGCTGAAGCGCGATCCCGTCCTCGACCTGCTCTTCACCGGCCTGGGCACGGCGAGCTTCGAGGGCCACGAGGTCGCGATGCCCAACGAGTATGACGAGACCTACAATCTCGGCGTCGCCAAGGGCGATCCGCGCCTCTGCTCGGCCGAGACCGGCGCCGCGCTGACCGAGAAGCTGACCGACATCTGCGCCCGCTTCATCGCCCACTTCGCCAGCAAGGTCGAAGCCTGATCCGGCCGGCCGCCGCGCACCCCGCGTGGCGGCTCGCCACGCCACGCCGGAACAGGCGATGATGCCGCCGCCCATCCTCGTCCCGGAAGCATGCCTGCCATGATCGCCAGCCCCGCCGCCCCCCGCGGCACTCCCTTCACCTGCGACAAGAAGCCGGCGACCGGATCGCGCGGCATGGTCGTCACCAATCATCCCCTCGCCTCGGCCGCAGGCTCCCAGATGCTGCTGGCGGGCGGCAACGCGGTCGATGCGGCGGTCGCCGCGCTCTTCGCGCTGACCGTCGTCGAGCCGATGATGGTCGGAATCCTCGGCGGCGGGCTCGCCCATATCCGCATGTCAGACGGCCGCCATGTCGTCCTCGACGGGCTCTCGACCGCGCCGCGGCGCGCCACGCCGGACATGTATGACTGCCTCTCCGACGAGATCGGCAAGCAGCGCGACGTCCGCGACCGGGAGAACGTCGTCGGCCCCAAGGCCGTGGCGGTGCCCGGCGCGCTCGCCGGCTGGTGCGAGGCGCTCGCCCGCTTCGGTACGCTGCCCTTGGCGGACGTCCTGCACCCGGCCATCGCTTTGGCCGAGCGCGGTTTCACGGTCACGCCCTATCTCTCCAACTGCATCGCCGACAATGTCGCCGATCTGTCGCGCGATCCGGGCCTTTCGGCGCTTCTCCTGCGCGACGGGACGGCGCTGCCCGCCGGCACCCGGCTGGTCCAGAGCGACTATGCGCAGAGCCTGCGCCTGATCGCCGAGACCGGCCCCGCCGCGCTGCATGGCGGCCCGCTCGGCCAGGCGCTGACCGACTTCATGGCCGCGAAGGGTGGGCTGATCGGCCAAGACGATCTCGCATCCTACCGTGTCGAGACGCGCGAACCCATTCGCGGCCACTATCGCGGCCATGAGATCCTGGGGCCGCCGCCGCCGGCTTCGTCCGGCGTCCACATCGCGCAGATGTTGAACATCCTCGAGGGCTACGACATCGGTGCGCTGGGCTTCGGCTCGCCGGACGCAATCCATCTTCTGGCCGAGGCGCTGAAGATCGCCTTCGCCGACCGCGCCGTGGCGACCGCCGACCCGGCCTTCGTCAAGGTCCCGGTCGACCGGCTGATCGACAAGGCCTATGCGCAGGAGCGCCGCGCCCTGATCGAGCTGGCCCACGCGAAGAGCTGGACGGCAGGTCTCTCGGGCGGTGAATCGGCCGACACCACCCATGTCACCGTCGCCGATGCCGATGGCAACGTCGTCACCGCGACACAGACCATCAACGGCCTCTTCGGCGCCTGCACGCAGATCCCGGGCACGGGGATGCTCGCCAACAACTACATGTTCAATTTCGACCCGCATCCCGGCCGCGCGCTCTCGATCGCGCCCGGCAAGCGTGTCTTCACCTCGATGGCACCGATGATCGTGCTGAAGGACGGAAAGCTCGCCTTCGCGCTCGGCCTGCCCGGCGCGCTGCGCATCTTCCCCTCGGCCCTGCAGGCGATCGTCAACCTGATCGACCACGGCATGAGCCTGCAGGAGGCGGTCGAGGCGCCGCGCATCTGGACAGAAGGCGGCGTGCTCGAACTCGAGGAGGCCTTCCCCGAGACGGTGGCGGAGGCGCTGCGCGCACGCGGCCATCGCATCGTCCGGATGCCGCGCATCGCCGGCGGCATGAACGCCATCCGCTTCGACGCGGACGGCATGCTCACCGGCGCCGCCTGCTGGCGCGCCGACGGCACGCCCGTCGCGGTCTCGGGCGGCCTCGCCCGCGCCGGCGCACGCTTCACGATCTGACAACGGAACCCGACCATGACCGAGACCATCTGCCTCCTCGACATGACCACGCCCGCGCGCGCCCAGAAGCTGCGCGCCCTGCTGCCGCCCGGCTTCGTACTGACCCATGGCACCGCCCGCGGCGACGAGCACATGAAGGAGATCATCGCGCAGGCCGACTATGCCATCTCAGGCCAGGTCGCCGTCTCCGGCGACGTCCTGCGCGCCGGCAAGAAACTGAAGCTGCTGCACAAATGGGGCGTCGGCTACGACAACATCGACATCGCCACCGCCAGGCAACTCGGCATCAAAGTCGCCCGGACCACGGGCAGCAACGCGCTCCCGGTCGCCGAATTCGCGCTCGGGCTGATGATCTCGGCCCTGCGCTATATCGGCTACGGGCATGCCGAGCTGAAGAAGGGGCACTGGAGCACCGGCAGCCGAGATCCTGGCGCAGGCGGACATCGTCTCGCTGCACTGCCCGCTGACGCCCGAGACCACCAACCTGATCGGCCGGGAGGCCTTCGCCAGGATGAAGAAGACGGCTGTGCTCATCAATGTCGCGCGCGGCGGGGTGGTCGACGAATCGGCGCTGGTGATCGCGCTGCGCGACCGCGCGATCGCCGGCGCGGCGATGGACGTCTACGCGATCGAGCCGCTGCCGGCCGACAGCGAATTGCTGACGCTCGACAATCTCGTGGTCACGCCGCATCTCGCGGCGATGGCCGCGGACAACTTCGCCCCGACCGTGTCGCGAATGTTCGCCAACATCGCCCATGTCTCGCGCGGCGAGCCGGTACCAGCCAAGGACCTCGTCGTCTGAGGCTGCGACACCCCGTCCAGCGGGTCCATTGATATGCATCAAGGTCCGCGGATGCCGCCCCCTCTAAGCCTCGTCCATGACAGCGTGCGCGAAGAGCGCCGCAGGGTGAGCAGGGGCTGGGCATGGCGACGACGGGCAATCCGATCCGACAGGCGACGACGGGCGAAATGGCGGGCATCGCGCTCGCCGCGGTGTCCTTCCTAGGGCTGCTGCTGATCGCCGCGAAGACCGACCATGGCGCCTACGCCTTTCATGCCGCCGTCGGCATGGCGGCGGCGCTGGCGACCATCTTCCTGATCGGCAACCGCTGCTTCAAGGCCGGCACCGGGCCCGCGCCGCAGGAGATCGATGGCCGGCCCAACTACAACATGGACCCGGTCAAGTTCGGCACCATCGCGGCGATGTTCTGGGGCATCGCCGGCTTCACGGTCGGGCTGATCATCGCGCTGCAGCTCGCCTTCCCGGTCCTGAACTTCGATCTGCCCTGGATCAATTTCGGGCGCCTGCGCCCGCTGCACACCTCGGCGGTGATCTTCGCCTTCGGCGGCAACGTGCTGATCGCGACCTCCTTCTACGTCGTCCAACGCACCTCGCGCGCCCGGCTGGCGGGCGATCTGTCGCCCTGGTTCGTGGTGCTCGGCTACAACCTCTTCATCGTCATCGCCGGCACGGGCTACCTGCTCGGCATCACCCAGGGCAAGGAATACGCCGAGCCGGAATGGTATGCCGATCTCTGGCTGACGATCGTCTGGGTTGTCTATCTGCTGGTCTTCCTGCTGACGCTGGCCAAGCGCAAGGAACCCCACATCTATGTGGCGAACTGGTTCTACCTCGCCTTCATCGTCACCATCGCGGTCCTGCATCTCGGCAACAACCTCGCGCTGCCGGTCTCGATCTTCTCGCCGAAGTCCTACATCGTCTGGTCCGGCGTGCAGGATGCCATGTTCCAGTGGTGGTACGGCCCTCTCGATCATCCACTTCTGGGCGCTGATCTTCATCTATATCTGGGCCGGCCCCCACCACCTGCACTACACCGCCCTGCCCGACTGGGCGCAGACCTTGGGCATGACCTTCTCGATCATGCTCTGGATGCCCTCCTGGGGCGGCATGATCAACGGCATCATGACCCTCTCGGGCGCCTGGGACAAGCTGCGCACCGACCCCGTGCTGCGCCTGATGGTCGTCTCGCTCGCCTTCTACGGCATGTCGACCTTCGAGGGCCCGCTGATGTCGATCAAGGCGGTCAACTCGCTGTCGCACTACACCGACTGGACCATCGGCCACGTCCATTCCGGCGCGCTCGGCTGGGTCGCCTATATTTCCTTCGGCGCAATCTACTGCCTCGTGCCCTGGCTCTGGAACCGCAAGGAGCTGTATTCGCTCAAGCTGGTGAACTGGCACTTCTGGATCTCGACGCTCGGCATCGTGCTCTACATCTCGGCGATGTGGGTCTCGGGCATCCTCCAGGGCCTGATGTGGCGGGCCTACACCTCGCTCGGCTTCCTCGAATACTCCTTCATCGAGACGGTTGCCGCGATGCACCCCTTCTATGTCATCCGCGCGCTCGGCGGCGCGCTCTTCCTGGCCGGCGCGCTGATCATGGTCTTCAACGTCTGGATGACCATCACCAGCGGCGAGCCGGAGAGCGCCCAGGACAACGCCCCGCTTCAGCCCCGCCTCGTGCCGGCCGAGTAAGGACCGCTTTCATGACCACCATCGAACACAAGGCCCCGCGCAAGTCGCTCTGGTCCAAGCACAAGATCTTCGAGACCAACTCGATCATCCTGGTTATCGGCGTCCTGCTGGTGATCTCTGTCGGCGGCCTGGTCGAGATCGCCCCGCTCTTCTACCTGAAGAACACGATCGAGAAGGTCGAGGGCATGCGCCCCTACACGCCGCTCGAGCTGGCCGGCCGCGCTATCTATGTCCGCGAGGGTTGCTACAACTGCCACAGCCAGATGATCCGGCCGCTGCGCGACGAGGTCGAGCGCTACGGGCACTACTCGCTGGCCGCCGAGAGCATGTACGACAAGCCCTTCCAATGGGGCTCGAAGCGCACGGGGCCGGACCTTGCCCGCGTCGGCGGCAAGTATTCCGACGAATGGCAGCGCGCCCATCTGGTCGATCCGCGCTCTCTGGTGCCGCAGTCGATCATGCCGGGCTACCCCTTCCTGACGAAGACGGAGCTCAGATTCGACGACATCGCCGACGACCTGCGTGCCAATCGCGGCGGCGGCGTGCCCTACACCGACGAGATGATCGCCCAGGCCGCGAGTGACCTGCGCGCTCAGGCCACGCCAGACCATCCCAAGACGGGCGAGCTTGAGAGCCGCTACCCCAAGGTCCAGGCGCGCGACTTCGACGGCGACCCGACCCGCATCACCGAGGCCGACGCGCTGATCGCCTATCTTCAGGTGCTCGGCACGCTCGTCGACTTCAAGCTCTACGACAACAAAGCCAACATCCGCTGAGCGAGGGGACCATGGACACGACCTATCAGTGGCTCGCGCGTTTCGCGCAGTCCGCCGGCCTCCTCTACTTCGTCGGTATCTTTCTCGCCGTCTGCGTCTACGCCTTCTGGCCGGCCAACCGGGCCCGGTTCGAGGAGGCGGCCCGCACCCCGCTGCAGGACGACTGAATCATGGCTCAGCATCAGGACAACCACGAGGTGGACGCCCATACCGGCGTGTCCACGACCGGCCATGAATGGGACGGGATCCGCGAACTCAACACGCCGCTGCCGCGCTGGTGGCTCGGCATCTTCTACGCCACCATCGTCTGGGCCGTGGGATACTGGATCATCTATCCGGCCTGGCCGCTGATCACCACGACGACCCAGGGCGTGATCGGCTACGCCTCGCGCAATGACATCGCCCGTGATCTCGCTCTGCTGCAGCAGCAGCGCGCCGGCCAGGCGAAGGGGCTGACCGAGGCGTCGCTCGAGCAGATCAAGGCCGATCCCTCGCTCTTCCGCATCGCCATGGCGCAGGGCAAGGCGGCCTTCGGCGACAACTGCGCCGCCTGCCACGGCGTCGGCGGCGGCGGAGCCAAGGGCTACCCCAATCTGAACGATGACGAATGGCTCTGGGGCGGCAGCCTCGACGAGATCCACCAGACCCTTCAGCACGGCATCCGCGTCGCCGGCAATGCCGAGACGCGCATCAGCCAGATGCCGGCCTTCGGCAAGGACGGCGTTCTGAAGCCGGCCGAAATCCGCGTCGTCGCCAACCATGTCCGCGCCCTCGCCGGCCTGCCGACGGAACAGGGCGTGGACCTGGCCAAGGGACCTGAGCTGTTCGCCACCAACTGCGCCGCCTGCCATGGCGACGCCGGCAAGGGCAACAAGGAGCTCGGCGCGCCCAACCTGACCGATGCGATCTCGCTCTACGGCATGGACATGGCCTCGCTCACCGAGACCCTCACCAACAGCCGGGCCGGCGTGATGCCGGCCTGGGGGCAGCGCCTCGACGCGACGACCGTGAAGGCCCTGACCCTCTACGTCCATTCCCTCGGGGGGGGCCAGTAACATGGCCTCCCAGGAGACGGAACTCGGCGACCTGCCGCTCTTCGCGGCGACGAAGAAGGTCTATCCGCAGAGCGTGTCCGGTCCCTACCGGCGCGCCAAGTGGCTGATCCTCGGGCTCTGTCTCGGCGTGTACTATCTGCTGCCCTTCCTGCGCTGGGACCGCGGGCCGAACCTTCCGAACCAGGCGGTGCTGGCCGACATCGCCAATGCGCGGTTCTACTTCTTCTTCATCGAGATCTGGCCGCAGGAGGTCTACTACTTCACCGGCCTCCTCATCATGGCCGCCTTCGTGCTGTTCATGATGAACGCAATCGCCGGACGGGTCTGGTGTGGCTATCTCTGCCCGCAGACCGTCTGGACCGACCTCTTCCTGACGGTGGAGCGCTTCTTCGAAGGCGACCGGCGCGAGCGCATCAAGCTCGACGAAGGCCCCTGGACCCCCAACAAGGTCTGGCGAAAGACGGCCAAACACTTCGTCTGGCTGATGATCGCCTGGTGGACCGGCGGCGCCTGGGTGCTCTACTTCGCCGACGCGCCGACGCTGGTACGCGACCTCGCGACGCTGCAGGCTCCGTTCACGGCCTATGCCTTCATCGCGATCCTGACCTTCACGACCTATGCGCTCGCCGGCATCATGCGCGAGCAGGTCTGCAACTACATGTGCCCCTGGCCGCGCATCCAGGCCGCGCTCACCGACGACGACGCCCTGAACGTGACCTATCGCTATGACCGCGGCGATCCGCGCGTCTCGGTGAAGCAGGCGGAACGCCTGCGCGCCCAGGGCGAACCCGCGGGCGACTGTGTCGATTGCCGCCAATGCGTCGCCGTCTGCCCGACCGGCATCGACATCCGTGACGGCGCCCAGCTCGACTGCATCCAGTGCGGGCTGTGCATCGACGCCTGCGACAACGTCATGGAGAAGATCAGCCGCCCCAAGGGGCTGATCGCCTACGACACCGACGACAACGTCAAGCGCCGCCTGGCCGGCGAAAAGCCCGTCTACAACCCGCTGCGGCTGCGCACGATGATCTATGCGGCGCTGATCCTCGTCGTCGGCGGCGCTATGGTCTATCAGCTCGCCACGCGCCGCACGATCGAGATGTCGGTGCTGCACGATCGCTCGCCGCTCTTCGTCCGGCTGAGCGACGGCGCGATCCGCAATGCGTACACGATCCGTATCCTCAACAAGCGCCCCGACGAGCGCCCCGTCGCCCTGACGGTGCATGGCTTGCCGGGCATCCGGATCGAGGCGGTCGGCGTCGCCGCCACGGCGGATCTGCGCCCGGTCGTATCGGTCGCGCCCGACTCCTCGCGGGAGGTGCGCGTCCTCGTCACCCTGCCGGCCGACATCCGCCCCGAGAAGACCCAGCCCATCACCTTCACCGCCGCCGATCTCTTCGCCGGTGAGATGGTGACCGCGACCGACCATTTCATCGCGCCCTGAGGGGGCACGCCATGTCCTGCTGTGGAGCCTTCATCATGCCCGTGGACCTGACAGCGCCGGTTCGTCGGCGCAGCGACCAGCCCTTCCGTCTCAGCGGCCGCATGGTGCTGGGCGCGCTGATCGGCTTCTTCCTGGTCGTCGCCGGGATGAACGCCCTGATGATGACCATCGCGATCACCACCATGCCCGGCGTCGACGTGAAGAGCGCCTACGAGACGAGCCAGCGCTTCAACGGGGAGATCGCGCGGATGCAGGCCCAGGCCGAACGCGGCTGGACGGCCGAGGCGCAGCTCGACCGCAGCGGCACGGATGCGCTGGTGGCGCTCTCGCTGCGCGACCGGGCCGGCGCACCGGTGACCGGGCTCTTGGTGTCGGCACGGCTCGAACACCCCGCCTCCCGGCGCGAGGATCACGAGGCCGATCTCGACGAGCGGGCGCCGGGTGTCTACCGCGCCGGCATTCCGTCGGTCCATGGCGGGGGCTGGACGCTCGCCATCTCCGCGACCCGCGGCGGCGAGACGGTCTTCGTTTCGCGCAGCCGGGTCGTACTGAAGGACTGACGCCGATGGCCACGCAGCAGGATCTCTCCGTCTTCGTCCGCCATGGCGAGGGCGGCGTCGCGGGCATGGAGCTGGCGGTCGAGGGCATTCGCTGCGCCGGCTGTATGCATGCGATCGAGAGCGGGCTGGCGAAGGACGCCTCGATCCTCAAGGCGCGCGTCAACCTCGCCCTGAAGCGCGTCACCGTCGAGTGGAAGGAGGGCGCGCTGCGGCCGGAGGGCGTCATCGACCGCCTGGCCGCACTGGGCTTCAAGGCCTATCCCTTCCTCCCCTCCTCCGAGCGCGACAGCGTCACGCGGGAAGAGCGGCGGCTGCTGCGCTATCTCGCGGTCGCCGGCTTCGCCGCGATGAACATCATGCTGCTCTCGGTCTCGGTCTGGTCAGGCGCCAATGGCGACATCAATCCCGTCACGCGCGACTTCTTCCATTGGCTCTCGGCCCTGATCGCCCTGCCGACCGCGGCCTATGCCGGGCGCCCCTTCTTCGAGAGCGCGCTGCGGGCGCTCCGGGCGGGCGGCGTCAACATGGACGTCCCGATCACGCTCGGCATCGTGCTCGCGCTCGGCATGTCCGTGGTCGAGACCGCCAACCACTCCGATCACGCCTATTTCGACGGCGCGGTGATGCTGATCTTCTTCCTGCTGATCGGCCGCTATCTCGACCAGATGATGCGGCGGCGCACGCGCGACCTCGCCGGCAATCTCGCCGCGCTGAAGGCGGAGACCGCGACACGGCTGATGCCGGACGGCACCACCGTGATCCTGCCGATCGCGGCGATCACGCCGGGCGACCTCGTCCTCGTCCAGCCGGGCGAGCGCGTCTGCGTCGACGGCCGTGTCGAGAGCGGCCGCTCGGAGATCGACCGCAGCCTCGTCACCGGGGAGACCGACCCTGCCCCGATCGCTGCCGGCGGGCAGGTCCATGCCGGCACAATGAACCTCTCCGGCGCCCTGTCGGTCCGCGTCGAGGCGGCCGGCACCGGCACGCTGCTCGACGAGATCGACAGGCTGATGGCCCAGGCCGTCGAGAGCCGCTCGCGCTATGTGCGCCTCTCGGATCGCGCCGCGCGGCTCTATGCCCCGCTCGTCCACGCCACGGCACTGGCCACGCTGGTCGGCTGGATCGTCTTCGGCCTCGCCTGGCAGCAGGCGCTGATCATCGCCATCACCGTGCTGATCATCACCTGCCCCTGCGCGCTGGGATTGGCGATTCCCGCCGTGCAGGTCGTCGCCGCCTCGGCGCTGTTCCGCCGCCAGGTGATGCTGAAGGAGGGTGACGCGCTGGAGCGGCTGGCCGAGGCCGACATGGTCGTGTTCGACAAGACCGGCACCCTGACGCTGCCCGAGCCCGATCTGCTGAATGCGGATGCGATCGGCCTCGAGATCCTGCGGGCGGCCGCCTCGCTCGCCGCCGCCAGCCGCCACCCCCTCGCCCAGGCGATCGGGCGCGCGGCCGGCAGCCCCGCCCCCTGCGCCGAGACGCAGGAGCATCGCGGGTTGG
>NCCO01000009.1 GCA_002279705.1 Allobosea sp. 12-68-7 | reverse complement strand
CGCGCCGTCGATCACCCGCCCGCCGTGGTCCCGGCCGCGGATCGCGAATTCGCGCTGGTCGCCATCGGGCAGCACCGCCCTCACCATGTCGGGCAGAGCGTCGAGCGCGAGACAGCGTGCCGCCTCGTCGCCGGCCAACGCGCCGCCGTCGCTGTCGATATGGGAGCAATTGCCGTCGGAACCGTCGATGTCAGAGCGGAGCACCCCGCAGCACTCTCCTGCGGTGACAAGGGTCCCGGGACGGCCGGCGGCAGCGCTCAGCGAGGCTCCGCGCCATGCGCCGTCTCACCGGCCACGGGTGCGGCATCGGCACCGCCGCGCCACCGGCTCTCCAGCGTCTGCAGCACGACGAAGAGCGACGGCACGACCACGACGGTCAGCAGGGTCGACCCGATCATGCCGGTCAGCGTGGCGAAGCCGATCGAGCGCTGCGCATTGGCGCCGGCCCCGCTCGCCAGCACCAGCGGCACCAGCCCGAGGATGAAGGCGAGCGAGGTCATCACGATCGGCCGCAGCCGCAGCCGCGCCGCTTCGACTGCCGCCTCCGCCAGCGGCCGGCCCTGCTTGAGATGCAGGTCGCGGGCGAAGCCGACGATCAGGATCGCGTTCTTGGCCGAGAGCGCGATCAGCAGGACGAGCCCGATCTGGGTGTAGAGATTGCTGGAGAGCCCGAGCGCCAGCATCGCGCCGGCCGTCCCCAGAAGCGCCAGCGGGACGGAGAGGATGATGCCGAGCGGCGCGATCCAACTCTCGTATTGCCCGGCGAGCACGAGATAGACCAGGAGCAGGCTCAAGCCGTAGACGAGAAAGACCTGCCCGGCCAATTCCTTCTCCTGATAGGAGAGCGCCGCCCACTCATAGCCCGTGCCGGGCGGCAGCGTCTGGCGCGCGATCGCGGCGAGGATGTCGAGCCCCTCCCCCGAGCTGACGTCGCGGTTGGGCGCGCCGATCAGGGTCGCCGCCGGGTAGAGGTTGTGGAAGCTGATCAGGGACGGGCCGATGCCGGGGTGGATGTCGGCGATGGCCCCCAGCGGCACCATCTCGCCGCTCCTGGCCCGCAGCTTCAGCGTCCGTAGCCCTTCCGCTTCCATGCGTGCCTCGGCCTGGGCCTGGACGAAGACCTGGAAGACGCGGCCGCCCTTGCTGAACTGGCCGACATAGGCCGAGCCGACATAGGCGCCGAGCGCGTCCGTAGCGGCGCCGAAGGAGACGCCCAGCGCTTCCGCCTTGGTCCGGTCGATCGCGAGCTCCACCTGCGGCGCCTGGGCGCTGAAGGTGTTGCGCGCCGCCTGGAAGCGGTTCTGCGCGCGAGCCCGCTCGGCGATGGCGTCGGCGAGGCGCTGGAGCTTGGCATAGTCGAAGCTGCCGTCGCGCAGCTCGACCTTCATGGTGAAGCCCGAGGCGTTGCCGATGCCCTGGATCGGCGGCGGCGGCAGCACCAGCGCCGCGCCGTCCTCGAGATCGGCCATCGCCCGGTTGAGCGCGCCGTAAAGGCCGAGCAGATCCTCGCCCTTCCGGCGCGCCTTCCAGTCGGTCAGCATGACATAGGCGACGCCGGCATTGGCGAGGCTGGCATTGTCGTTGAGCGCCGAGAGGCCGGCGATCGCGATCACCTTGTCCACGCCCGGCACGGCGCGCGCCCGTTTCGTCACCTCGTCGAGAGCCGCCGTCGTGCGCGACAGCGAGGCCCCGTCGGGCAGCTGCACCGAGACCAGCATGTAGCCCTGGTCCTCGACCGGCAGGAAGGAGGTCGGAATGCGGCTCAGCGCATAGACGGAAGTCCCGACGAGCAGCAGCGTCACCGTGAAGACCGCCGCGCTGCGCGCCACCAGCCGCCGCACCAGACGGACATAGGCCCGCTCGCAGGCGCCGTAGCCACGCTCGAACATCCGGTAGATCCAGGCGCGCTGCGCGACGGGCTTGGGCGCCCGCAGCCAGAGCGCGCATTGCGCCGGCTTCAGCGTGACCGCGTTGACGGCGCTGATCAGCGCGGTGGCGGCGATCACCAGGGCGAATTGCTGGTAGATCTCGCCGCTCAGCCCCGGCAGGAAGGCGGCCGGCAGGAACACCGCCATCAGCACGAGCGTGATGCCCATGATCGGGCCGATCAGCTCCTCCATCGCCCGCACCGTCGCGTCATGCGGGCTCAGGCCCCGCTCCATGTGATGGGCGGCGCCCTCGACCACGACGATGGCGTCGTCGACGACGATGCCGATGGCCAGCACGACCGCCAGCAGCGTCGAGATGTTGACGGTGAAGCCCAGCGCCGCCATCGCCGCGAAGGCGCCGATGATCGTCACCGGCACCGTGGTGGCCGGCACCAGCGTCGCGCGCCAGTCCTGCAGGAAGATCAGGATCACCAGCAGCACCAGCACGGCCGCCTCGACCAGCGTCTTGTAGACCGCGCCGAGCGAGGCCTCGACGAAGCGCGTCGTGTCGAAGGGCACGCTCCAGCCCATCCCCTCGGGAAAGCGTGCCGAGAGCGCGGTCATCCGTGTCTGAACGAGCCTCGCCACCTCGAGCGCATTCGCCTCCGGCAGCTGGAAGATGGCGAGCCCCGCCGAGGGCTGTCCGTTCAGCCGGAAATCCTGGCCATAGGCCTGAGCGCCGAGCTCGACGCGGGCGACGTCGCGCAGGCGGGTGATGCGGTTGCCGTCGGCGCGCACGATGATCGCCTCGAAAGCCTCGACCTCGTCGAGCCGGCCGGGCGTCAGCAGCGTCGTCTGGAAAGCCTGATCGCCGGCGGTCGGGGCCATGCCGAGCTGGCCCGACGCGACCGAGCGGTTCTGCTGGTTGACCGCGTTGACGATGTCGGAGGGAAGCAGCCCGCGCAGCTGCATCTTCTGCGGATCGAGCCAGATCCGCATCGCATATTGGCCGGCGCCGAAGACGTTGACGGCGCCGATGCCCGGCAGCCGCGCGATCTCGTCGAGCAGGTTCAGCGTCGCGAAATTCGACAGGAACAGGCTGTCATGCCCGGCCCGGTCGGAGGTCAGCGCGACGATCTGGAGGATCGCGGTCGAGCGCTTGTTGGTCTGCACCCCTTGCGTCTGGACGACGGAGGGCAGTTGCGGCAGCGCCGCGGCGACGCGGTTCTGCACCAGGATCTGCGCCTTGTCGGCATCGGTGCCGATCGCGAAGGTCACGGTCAGCGTGTAGAGGCCGTCGCTGGTGCTGGTCGAGGACATGTAGATCATGCCCTCGACGCCGTTGACCTTCTGCTCGATCGGCAGCGCGACCTCGCGCGCGATCACGGCCGCGCTGGCGCCGGGATAGCGCGCCGTCACCTGCACCGTCGGCGGCACGACATTGGGATATTGCGCGACCGGCAGCCGCAGCAGCGCCACCAGCCCGAGGATGACGGTCAGGACCGCGATGACATTGGCCAGGACCGGCCGCTCGATGAAGAATTTGGCCATCAGCGCGCGGCCTTCGCGACGTCGTTGACGGGTCGCACCCGGCTGCCGGGGATGGCGTTCTGCATCAGGCCGACGACGACGCGGTCGCCCGCCGACAGGCCGGCGCGGATGACGCGCAGGCCGCCCTCGCTCGCCTCGCCGATCTCGACCGGCCGCTGCTCGACAAGGTCTTGCCCGTTGATGACCAGCACATAGCGCCCGGTCTGGCTGGCACCCAGCGCCGCCTCCGGCACCAGCAAGGACGGCACGTCCTTCTGCAGCGGCAGCCGCACGCGGACATAGAGCCCCGGCAGCAGCACGCCCTTCGGGTTCGGCACGGAGGCCCGGACCGCCAGCGTGCCGCTGGCCATGTCGAGCTCCGGCGCGACATAGTCGAGCTCGCCGAGATGCGGATAGCCGGCATCGGTGTCGAGCCCGATCTCGACGGGGATGCTGCCGAGCCCGGCGAGCGTCAGGCCGCGCTGGCGCATCGCCTCGCGAATCCGCAGCACGGTCTGCTCGTCGAGCGAGAAGCGCACCTTGATCGGGTCGCTCTGGACGATCGAGGCCAGCAGCGTCGGCCCGCCGACGCCGACCAGCGCCCCCTGGTCGACGAGATGGGCCGAGACGATGCCGTCGAAAGGTGCCTTGACCTCCGTATAGGCCAGGTTGAGCTTTGCCTGCGCCACCTGGGCTGCGGCCTGCTCGCGGGCGGCGGCCGTCGAATCGCGCCGGCTCTGGGCGCTGTCGAGCGCAGCCTCCGAGGCGGCCTGTCGCTGGGCGAGCTGTTTCTGGCGGGCGAGATCGGCCTCGGCCTGGACCAGCAGGGCCTTCTGCTGCGCCTCGGCGGCTTCCGCGAGCTGCAGGCTCAGCCGGTAATTGTCCGGCTCGATCACGAAGAGCACGTCGCCCTGCCTCGCGGCGGCGCCGTCGCTGTAGCGGATCTCGCTCAGCGTGCCCGAGACCCGCGCCACGAGATCGACCCGCTTCGCCGCGGCGGTCTGGCCCGTGAGCTCAAGATAGCGCGTCACCGGCCGTGCGACCGGCACCGCCACGCGAACCTCGGCCGGAGGCGGCGCGGAGGCAGCGGGCTTCTCGTTGCAGCCGGCCAGCAGCGAGGCGAGACCGAGCAGCGCCGGCATCATGATCCGCCGGGCGGAAACGGAAGGGGCGGTCATCGTGATCCTCCCAGGGGCGGGCCGGGAATGAGGGCGTCGCCCAGCAGCGTCACAGAACGGCCAAACGACTCGATGCGCTCGTTCAGGGACGATCCCTGCTGCCGGGCGGACCCCGCACCATCCGAGATCGCCCGCCCGATCGTGGCAATGGTCGTGCCGTCCCCGAAGGCCTTGTTGTGGTTGCGGCCGAGACCGCCGGCGACCTGCGACAGATCATGCGCCTCGATGCCGAGCGCGCGGAACTGGCCGGGATCGGTGTTCGCCCCGGCCCGGATCTTGCCGCCGGACAGCCGCTGCGACAGGCCGAGCGCGTAATCGTCGCGCGAGGCGTAGAGCACGATGCGGGCAGCGATCGGGCGCAGCCGCGCGATCTGGGTGCGGAACACATCCATGTCGATGTCGGGCGCCGCCAGCACGATCGTGCCGAGCCGCCTCATCGTCTTCTGGTCGCCCGCGATCGAGAGCTGCCGCAGCGTCTCCATCGTCAGCCAGTTGCCCATCGAATGGGCGAAGACGTCGATGCCTTCGATGCCCGGGTCGCGCGCCAGCCGCGCCAGCAGCTCGGCCATCGCGTCCCGGCTGAAATTGGCGGAGTCCTTGTCGTAGCCGTAATCCCTGACCTCACCGCGCGAAGGCCAGCTGAACAGGACGGGCAGACCGGCATAGTTCGTGTCATCGACGATCTGGGCGAGGCGCACGACCGCCTCATCGAATTGCGTGTTGTAGCCATGGGTGAAGACCAGCGCCCGGCGCCGCGTCTTCAGCTCGGTCCGGGCGAGCCCGGCGAAACCGGCGGCGTCGAGCTCGCGCGCCGCGATGAGCGCGATATGCTTGTCGGGGTCGGGACTATCGGCATCGGTCGGAACCGAACCCGGCGCCCGCCCCCGCGGCAGCGACAAAGTGAGGCTGGCATAGCGCGCCGCGTCGCCACGCTCGCCCGAGAAGAGATGACCCGGCGGCGCGATGGCCGGGCTGCGGGTCGTCACCGCCAGTACGGTGCGGGTCTTCGCCTCGGCGGGCGGTTTCGCCACCGGCACCAGCAGCCCGCGGCCCGGTCCGGCGCAGCCGCCCGCCGCCAGCGCGAGCCACGCGGCCCCCATCAGGGCGATCCGGCCCAGCCCGCTTCGCATCGGCAATCCTCCTGCCGCTCTCATCCCCACGCCGCCGGCCGCGCCGACGCGGGCGTTCAGCCGCCGCGCGCCTCGACCACCTTGCGGCAATCGGCGGAGAGTTTGGCCTTGTTGTTGCGCAGGCAGCCGTTCATCGGCTGCGGCTGGCCGATGAAGGACGCGCAGAGCTTCTGCGCGTCCGAGCGGCAGGCCATCTGTTCGGCGCGCGTCGGGCCCGACTGGGCGCCGGCGAAGGAGGTGCCCGCGACCAGGAGGGCGCAGGCGAGCAACAGCGATGTCTTCATGGGTCGATCCTCTCGGATGGCAGTCGCCCCGCGGTCGCGTGACCGGCGAGCCTCTTCACCATGGCGCGATGCGCCGCTCCCGCCCATGCCATGTTCATGGGGAGCGCTCATGCGGCAGCCAGGGGTCCAGCCTCCGCCACGGGCACGGCACTCGACAGCGCATCCGTCGTGACGGTGACGCTGCGGCGGATGCCGGGAATGGCGAGCTCGTCGATCGCCTCCTCGACCAGCCGCTGGATCAGCGGCCGGCCACGCTCGGCGCTCGCGGCACCGATGCTGAAGGCCAGCACCAGCGCGGCGCTCTCGCTCTCCGCGGGCTCGTCAAGCTTGGCTGCGATGTCGCCGACGATGGCCTGGCGGATCGGCGGCTCGCTGCGCAGGGCAGCGACGGCCTGGCGCGTGAACAGCATGATGTCGTTGTGGTCCGGCGCGCGGTCGAGCGCCACGGTGACGCTCAGCCGCACCAGTTTGCGGCTGTGATTGGTGACCGCACCGAGTTCGCCGAGCGGAATGGTGTGAAGCCGGCCGTCCTCCTCGCGCAGACGGATGCTGCGCAGGTTGATCTGCTCGACGAGGCCGCGCCGGTCACCGACCTCGACGGATTCGCCGATCCGGAAGACGTCGTCGACGATGTGGAACACCCCCGAGACGATATCCTTGACCAGGGCCTGCGAGCCGAAGCTGATCGCCAGGCCGACGATGCCGGCACCGGCCATCAGCGGGGTGATGTCGATGCCGAGCGCCGAGAGTCCGACCAGCGAGAACACCACACCGATCAGCGTGATCGTGGTCGCGCGCAGAATCGGCAAGACCGTCGAAAGCCGGGCGAGGCGCGCATCCCGCTCCTGTGCCGTGCCGGCCCCCTCCACCGGCGTGAGCGCCGCCTCGGTCCAGACATGCACGAGCGCGGCGCAGGCGGCCCCCAGCACGAACACGATCGAGGCGAAGTTCAGCCGGTAACCGAACATTTGCGCGCCGGCGGTGGGCAGCCAGCCGAAAGCGTCGACCAGCCAGAATTCGAGGCCGATCCGCAGGATCATGACCACGGCGATGCTGTCGATCACCACGCGCAGCACGAAGAGCTGCCGCATCTCGGCCGGTTGGCGCGAATCGCGGATGCTGACGGCCACCGCCCGGTCGAGCGCCAGCGCCAGCAGCAACACGACGATCGTCCCCACCGCGCCGTGATAGAGCGCGAAGACCCCACTCACCCAGCCCCAGAGCCAGAAGACGAGGGCGAGGCCACTGAGCCCGATCGCCAGCAGCTGCGCCCCCGAACCGATGCCGTGTCGCCCCAGCGACACGAACATCTGGATCGCGCTGGCCGTCAGCGCGGCAGCGACGAGCCCGGAGATCAGCTTGGCGGCCTCGCCGCTCAGGCCGACCCCCTGCGCAGCGCCGAGCAGGACCGCATGCAGATGGGCAAGCGCAAGCAGAATCGCAAAGCGGCGGACCGCCTTGCGCGCGCCGGCGTCGTCGACGCGGGTCAGCCGGAAGCGCTTCATCGCCGGCTGGAAGAGGATGATCAGGAGAGTCAGCCCCATCAGCCAGCGCATCAGCGCGATCACCATGTCGCGCGGCAGCGCCTCGGAGCCCGGCAGGATGCCGAGCCCCCGCACCAGCAGCACCCGTCCGGCCAGCGCCGCCGCCAGCAGCGCCAGGATTTCCAGGCCGGCGAGCCCCGCCATCCCGGCGAGCGCACTCCGGGCGGTTCCGGCCCGCCGCCGCGCTCGCGCGAGCATGCTCCGCGTCGCGACATAGACCAGCGCGACGATGAGGCAGACGGCTAGCGTACGCGGCAGCATGGTCGCCGCATGAGGCCAGCCGCGCTCGACCACAGCGACCAACTCGCCCGGCAACCTAGGCACGGTCGTCAGAGCCGTGACGACCTCCCGGTCGAGCGTCTCGATCAGACGCCGCACCGCATCGAGCGGCGCGATGCCACTGCGCAGGGTCTCCCCCGCCGCGGCGACGGCAGGCATGGCTAATTCGCCCGGCATGATATCCTCGCTCCGGCCAGCCGCATCTGCCAGTTTCGATACGTCAGGCCAGCGTATCACGTCATCGCGGGCGGGGCCCCGCCACCCCATTTTCATGGGATACCAATGGCGGGCGAAGAGTCTCAGATTGCAGCGACGTCGCAACGGCAAGGTCGTCCGGCCGGGCCGCAGACGCGCAATAGAGGGAGCACCAGACCATGGTTCGCATTCCAGAGTTCACGCGCAACGGCCTCGCCCTGGCCGCGCTTTCCGCGCTGGCGGGCCTGACGCTGGGCGCCGCGCCGGCCGAGGCGGTCGTCTATTGCAAGACGGTGGGCGTGCCGAAGGGCTGCGTCGCGCGCCCGGCTCCGGTCGTGGTCCGCCCTGCGCCGGTCGTGGTCGGCGCGCCCGTGGTCGCCGCCCCGGCCGCCCGCGCGGTGGCGACGCCCTATCGCGGGGTCGGCGTCGGCGCGCGCGGCGTCGGTGTGCGCCCCGGCACGCCGGCCAATCGCGGCGGCCCGGTCAACCGCGTCGGGCGCTTCTAACGCCGCTCAAACCCGGGGTGCGTCGAGATCGGCGAAGCGGCTGGGAAGGTCGAGCGTCACGCGTGTCCCCTCCGGACCGGAGACGATCGCGAGCTGCCCGCCGCAGCGTTCCGCCCGTTGGCGCATATTGGCGAGGCCCCGCCCGGCCAAAGGCGGGGCGGCGCTGCCGGCCTCGGCGTCGAAGCCACGGCCGTCGTCCCGCACGCTGATACGGCCGCGATCTCCATCCGTCGCGGCGACGGTCTCGATCTCGACAGTGATCGTGCCGGCACCCGCATGCTTGACCGCATTGGTCACCGCCTCGTCGAGCAGGCGCAGGATCTGGATGACATGGCCCGGCCGCAGCTCGCGATGGACGGGCAGCCCCTGCGGCGTCAGCACACGCCACGCCAACGCGATGCTGTGGGCCCGCAACTGCGCCGCGATTCGCTCCCGCCAGGCCCCGAGCGCCAGCATCAGATCGCCGCCGATATCGTCCATGGCGTCGATCACCAGCCGCAGATCCTTCAGCGCGGCCCGCGCCGCCTCGCCGATCGGCGCGGCCTGCTGGCGCTCGCTCAGCGCGACGATGCTGACGAGCTGGCCGCCGAGCCCGTCATGCAGGTCCCGCATCAGCCGGCTGCGCTCACTCGACAGCGCGATGGCCCGCGCGCGTTCCTCGTCACGTGCGAGGCTGGCCCGCAGCTTGTCCTCCGCCTCGCGCACCAGCGTCACCATCGACCCGGCGAAGCTGTCGACCTGGTTCAGCGCGCGGGCGAAGCGCCAGGTCAGACCGATGCCGACCGCGATCACCATGGCCGAATAGGAGATGCGCGAGAAGAAGATACGCCGGTCCGACGCAACGTCGAGGATAGAGAGGATATCGAAGGCCCAGAAGAAAAGGACCACCGTCACCGCGCTGCCGAGCACGAGGGTGATCGTGTCGCGCCGCCTGAGGAAGACGAGCGCGATGAGCACCGCCGCCAGCACCAGGCAGAACATGACGGTGAACGGCCCAAGCAGGAGATAGAGGATGCGAACCGGCCCCGGACCACCCAACAGGCCTGTAACGGTGATGATCAACCCAGGCAAAAAGAGGAGCGCCGCGGCCCGCGGCAGCCTGAGCCCCAAGAACAGGACCAAGAACACCACCGCGAAGGCGCTCTCGAGCGGCGCCGAGGCGATCAGCACCGCGTTGAGCCCGGCATAGAGCGACTGGCCGCTCGGCGCCGAAATGAAGGTTTGAGCCACGCCAAGCGCCATCGAGGCGGCGAGCGCCCCATATTCCGGCTCGTGCCGGCGCATCAGCCACATCATGCCCAGGATGACCGCGAGGATGCTCTGCCAGGCGGCCAGAACGATCGGCAGCGTCACGAAGAGCAGGACACGCTGGTCATGGGCCGGCCGCAGCATGGCGTCCGGACCGACATGGATGCGGTCGAGAAAGCCGGTGAGCGGCCCCCAGACGAAGAGCCTGACCGTCAGCTCGTTGCGCCCCTCCCGCAGCAGGGAGGACGGGATCACCGCGATCTCGGGGGAACTTCGGTCGGGCCGGTTCGCCGCCGGATTGCGACGGCTGTCGAGGATCTCGACGCCGTTGACCGCGACCGCGACACCGTTGGTGAAGCGCGGCAGCAGCACCGACCAGGGCTCCTCCGGCAGGCCGGCAGGCCTGTCGAAGGCCAGCCCATAGCGGGGCGGGTCCGCCATCGTGAACCGGGCGCTGTGGTGATGCGGCAGGCTGACCGCCGCGCCCGGCGGCTCGAGCCACGCCTCGGTCAGCTGCCAGCGCGGCGGGGGCTCCGGCGTCGGCAGGGCCGCGAGCCCGAGACAGCCGACCACGACGAGCGCCTGCAGCGCGAGATAAAGCAGCAGCCGCAGCGCCAGTCGTGGGGCGCCGACAGGCGCCGCTTGGCGTGATTCCGGCTCGGCCGCCGCCGTGCTCACAGCCGGATCAGGCCCTGCTGCAGCGCCTCGAACACCGCTTCGCCGCGCGTGTTGACCTCGAGCTTGCGGTAGATGTTCTTGATGTGGCCGGGCACGGTCTGCCGCGACAGGCCAAGATGCCCGGCGATGTCGGCATAGCTGAAGCCCTTGGCGATGCCCCAGAGGATGTCGATCTCGCGCGGCGTCAGCCGCGCCGTGTTGAGCCCCTGCGGGGCCGGGGCCGCGGCGGGCTGCACCTGCGTGCGCCGCACGATGAAGCGCGCGATCGAGGCCGAGATCGGCGAATGGCCGGCGACGAGGTCGCGTACCGTCGCCGCGATGTCGGTCGGGAAGGCGTCCTTGAGGAGATAGCCGGTCGCACCCTGACGGATCGCGGCGATGACGCTCTCCTCGTCGCCGAGGATCGAGATCACCATGATCTCCGTCTCGGGATGGCGCTGGCGCGTCTCCCGGATCAGGTCGAGGCCATGGCCGTCGGGAAGTTGCAGATCGGTCAGCAGCACGCGGGGCACCGCCTCGCAGAGATGGGTCCGGGCCTCCGTGACGGTCGCAACAGCGGTGACGGCGCACTCTCCGGTCGCCCCCAGCGCGTCCTGGAGGCGCCAGCGTGTCGGCGCGTCATCCTCGACGAGCAGCACCTCGATCATGGGCCGCTTTGCTCCCCCGCCCCGGCTCGCATACCACCGACCCGCGCCATGGCCCACCCCCGTCAGGGCTGTCGCATGCTAGCCGCTGTCGGCCGGCGGCGACAGCCCATGTTCATGGGGCACAGCTCGGCCCATCCGGAACGACGCGGCGAGGACCGGCTGTCCGGCCTGCATCTCGATGCAGATTGTCGAGTGCCGAAGACCCGGAGGATCGATGTCCCGAGCGCCTGGTCACGGCCGCAAGACGGGGAGGACATCTGTCTGCCGAAGCAGCCCTTCAAGCGGCTTTTCGCCAAAGCCCAGGCGATGTTCCGCTCCACCGACGAAAAGCGTGCACGAAGGAACTTGGCGTCGAATAGTCGAGCGTCGCAGCAATGTCCGCGATGCTCAGATCGCCCAACCTGAGCAGTTCCCTCGCTGCAACCTGACGCACCTCGTCCCTGATCGCGTCGAACGTGGTCCCCTCCGCTCGCAGCCGTCGCCTCATGGCGCGCGGGTGCAAGCCAAGCCGCTCGGCCATCTCCGCCATCCTTGCATGGCCCCTCAGCAGGAAGGGGCGCAGGAGATGCCGGACATGCGCGGACAAGGGGAGCGGTGTCCCATGGCGAACCGACAGAAGCTGGGCCAGCGCGAGATCATGTTGCGCCCTGTCGGCTGCCGGGAGCGGGAAATCCAGGACCGACGCCCGCAGGATCACACCCGTCTGGTGCTGGCCAAAGCGAATGGGGCATCGCGCCAGGCGCGTATAGCGCGTTGGATCGCGAGGGGCGGCCCTGGACATCACGATTTCCTCTGGCGCAACCTGCCCGCCGGTCAGCTCGGCAATCAGATTGCAGCCAACCGCAAGGACCAAATCATAGATCTGGTTCGTGATCGGTGCCGACGTGTCGTAAACGCCGTACCCCAATATGACGTCGCGGTCCGCCTGCATGATGTAGACCGAGCCGCCCGTCGAGTTGTGGCTCTGGAAGGCGGCGAAATCGCCGATCGCCTCGCCCAGCGTCGCGGCATGGCGCAGAACGCGACCCAGCGGGCCAAGCGCAGTGAGTGTCTGGCGCTTCCCAAGCAGGATCCCGATGTCGTCTCGGCCGGTCAGGCGACATGCGTTGTCGAGGACCGACAGAAAGTCTGCATAAGCAACGAAGGCATCCGGCCGAACCTCAGCGGCCGAAATACCCGTGCCCTCCAGCACGGACGCCAGGCTGACACCGTGGTCTTCCAGCACGCCTGCCAACGGGACCAGGGCAGCTGCGCGTTGCATCGCCATCTTCGTCGTTGCCGGCGGCATCGGTGTCCTCAAACCACAACGACCTGCATGTGAGTCCATCTACGGTACGATCAGGATTGGTGTCGAGGGACCTCATCATGACAATCAGGTTGCTGACCATCGCGAAAAGCATACTTCTCTGCCTGTACGTCAATGCGTTCGCACTGCCGGCTACGGCCGACACCTACAAGATGAGGACCGAGATTGCTCCGGGTGTGGCGACGCCTGACACGCTGGAGACCACGATCGGGACGCTGAAGCTGAATGACGGCTTCCCGACCAAGGAAACGCAGGCGAAGATCTGGGACAATCTCGACCGCTCGCGCGCGCTGCAGGCCTATCTTCTGGCGATTCCGATCGTGAACCAGGCCGGAATGCGCGACAGTCTGCTGAAGTTCGGCCCGGTCAACAGGACCAACGTGATCTGGGAGAACCTCGTCGACCCGCGCACGGTGGAACTGACCGCGAACGACAACACCATCTACAGCTTCATCTGGCTGGATACGAAGGACGGCCCGATCGTCATCGAGATTCCACCCAAGGTGCTGGGGTCGTTCAACGACTTCTGGTACAAATGGGTGGCTGACGTCGGGATCACAGGCGCCGACAAGGGCCAGGGTGGCAAGTATCTGATCCTGCCACCCGGATACACCGGCGACGTGCCGGGCGGCTATATCGTCGTGCGACCGAGCACCTATGGGCTCTGGACCTTCTTCCGGGCCTTCCTGGTGGACGGCAAGACCGAACCGGGCGTGCAGGGGGTGAGGGACAACCTCAAGATCTACCCGCTGGCCAGGAAGGACAGCCCCACACCTGCGACGCTGGTCAATGCCTCGGGCATTCCGTCCAACTTCGTGATGCCGACGGACTATTCCTTCTGGGGCCTCTTGAACAAGGTCATCCAGGAAGAGCCCCCCGAGGGAGCCGACCCGACAACGCTGGGTCTCTTCGCTTCGATCGGGATCGAAAAGGGCAAGCCCTTTGCGCCGGACGAGCGCATGAAGGTGATCCTGACGGATGCGGCCAACATCGGCGCGGTGACGGCGCGGGCGCTTGCGCTGGACATCCGGGGGCGGGACGCCTTCTTCTACCCCGACAGCAAGAGCAGTTGGCGGCTGCCTTTCTTCGGCGGCTACAAGTTCCAGTCGCAGCCGGGTGTGTCCAAACTCGACGGCGCCGTCTTCTACTACATGTTCGCCACAGGCGTGACGCCGGCGATGGAAGAGAAGATGGTGGGTCGGGGTTCGCAATACCCCTGGACTGCGCTCGACGCCGACGGCAAGCCGTTCGACGGGAGCAAGACCTATCGGCTGACTTTGCCCAAGAACATTCCGGTCAAGGATTTCTGGTCGGTCATCGTCTACGATGTTCAGACGCGGTCGATGCTGCAGACCAACCAGCAGCGGCCGAGCGTGTCGAGCCAGGACAAGGATCTGCAGGTCAATGCCGATGGCTCGGTGGACGTTTACTTCGGGCCGAGCGCACCCGCGGGCAAGGAAAGCAACTGGGTCCAGACGATCCCCGGCAAGGGCTGGTTCACGCTGCTGCGGCTGTATGGCCCGCTGGAGCCGTGGTTCGACAAGAGCTGGAGACCGGGCGAAATCACGCTTGTCCAATAGGGAGAGCGGTTGTCGCCGCCGAGGGGCCGGACCTGGCCCCTCGGGGTTGATCCGGTCTGACGTTCGTTCTGTCCAGTGCGAAGACCAGAGCCTGAAGCGCTGCCATTGCTCGCCATCACAGCTCATCGCGATCCGGCGACGCCTGACACGCTGGAGACCACGGGATGCTGTCGCCCGTCGAGTTCGAACGGCAGCACAAAGCGCGAGCCGAGGGCGTCTAGAAAACTAGGGGCGGTTCAAACCGCTACACGTTGCGTTTCGCGCCGGGACAAACCCCACCGGTCAATTCGTTCTGGTCAATTACGATGTATGACCAGCCAGCGAGCCTGCTTGTCGCCAATCCTTTGAACCGGTACCTGCTTAATTCGCCGATGCTGCCAAACTTCAAGCGTGATGCCGACGGCGGACTGACGTTGCTCATTCAGCATGATAGCCCTGGCAAGGAAGCAGAGAGAAATTGGCTACCTGCGCCCATGGGACCGTTCTCGGTTATCATGCGGCTGTACTGGCCGAAGGCGGAAGCGCTGGAAGGGACGTGGAGGGCACCTCCCATCAAGCAAATAAAATGAGTGAGTCGGTGCCCAGTTTTGTTCTGGCCGACAGAAAATCTGTAAGCAGCATCAATAATTTAAAGTGGCGCGCCCGAAAGGATTCGAACCTCTGACCCTCAGATTCGTAGTCTGATGCTCTATCCAGCTGAGCTACGGGCGCGTATCGGATCGCGGCGTGCCGCCGCGGCTCCGATGGGGGCCGAAATAGCCGCTCTCCTTCGGCTTGGCAACCCTCAATGTCGCGGCGCGGCAAAAGTTTTGCCGCCTCGCCTGTCCGCCGGCCGTCCCCGGCGGGAGCCGTGACGGCGCGACAGGGGTGTTCGCGCGCCGCCCGTCAGCGCTTCACCGCCAGCAGCGGCAGCCCGGCGGGCAGGCCGGGCGTGGCGATCTTGCCCCGGCTCTTCGGCAGCTTCTCGGCGATGCCGTGGAGCGCCTCGCGCCGGTCCATCTCGCGCCAGACGTCCTCGGGCGCGATGCCCATGGCGCTCCAGAGGACGACGAGGTTGTAGATCAGGTCGGCACTCTCGCGGATGGCCCCGGAGCGGTCGCCCTGAACGGCGTCGAGACCGACCTCGAACGCCTCTTCCGCCAGCTTCTTGGCCATCTTGGGCAGACCCTCGGCGACGAGCCGGGCCGTCCGCGAATGGGCGGGATCGCGGGAGCGGGCCGCGAGCACGGCGGCGTGGAGACGGTGGATCGAATCAGCCATCGCGCCAGACTCGGCCTAACCGATGAGCGTTTTATGACAGGCGCGTGTCGACGATGTCGCGGCGTATGCCGGTTTCAGTCCGCGATGACCTGCAGCCGGTGCAGCCGCGCATAGGCCCCGTCGCGCGCGAGCAGCGCCTCGTGGCTGCCGGTCTCGACGATCTTGCCCTCTTCCATCACGACGATGAGGTCCGCTTCGCGGACCGTCGAGAGCCGGTGGGCGATGACGAGCGTGGTCCGGTTCTTCATCAGCCGGGCCAGCGCCTGCTGAACCAGCCGCTCCGATTCGGCGTCGAGCGCGCTCGTCGCCTCATCGAGCAGCAGGATCGGCGCGTCCTTGAGGATGGCGCGGGCAATCGCGATACGCTGGCGCTCGCCGCCGGAGAGCTTCTGGCCACGCTCGCCGACGGCGGAATCGTAACCCTCCGGCATCGCCAGGATGAAATCATGCGCGGCGGCGGCTTTTGCCGCCGCGACGATCTCGTCGTCGCTGACGCCCGGTCGCCCGAAGGCGATGTTGGCGCGTACCGTATCGTCGAACAGCACGACATCCTGGCTGACGACGCCGATCTGCGAGCGCAGCGACGCCAGCGTCAGCCCGCGCAGATCCTGCCGATCGATCTCGACGCGTCCCTCCGTCGGGTCGTAGAGCCGCGGCACCAGGGCCAGCAGGGTCGATTTGCCCGAGCCCGAGCGTCCGACCAGCGCGGTGGTCTTGCCGCCCTCGGCGACGAGGTCGATGCCCTCGAGCGCGCGCTGGTCGTCGCGGTAGCGGAAGCGCAGCTGCCGGAAGGCGACCTCGCCCGCGCCGACCACCAGGGGCCTGGCGTCGGCGGCGTCGATGATCCGGGGCTTCTCGTCGAGCAGGGCGTAATAGCGCTTCAGGGAGGCGCCGGCCTCCTGGACGATGGCATTGAGATTGCCGAGCGAACGCATCGGCTGGGCTGCCAGCAGCAGCGCCGAGACATAGCCGGTGAAATCGCCGACGGTGGAGCCGCCGCCGGTGATGCGCACGCCGATCGCCGCCAGCACGCCGGCCACCGCCATGCCGCCGCCGACCTCGAGCAGCGGATCGAGCCGTCCGCGCGCATTGGCGGCCTTCATCTTGAGCGCGCGGATGGTCTCGAAGGCACTCGCCGCCCGCCGCTCGAGATAGGGCTCGAGCGTGTCGGTCTTGGCGGCGCGCGCGCCCTGCAGGCTCTCGGTGACCAGGCTCGCCATCAGTCCGGTCTGCTCCTGCTGCGAGGTCGCCATGCGGCGCAGTTTCCGGCCGATCTTGCCGATCGGATGCGCGACGATCGGCGCGATCATCATGACGACGAGCGTCATCTGCCAGTCGATCCAGAACATCGCGCCGACCAGGGCAATCGCGGTGAGCACATCGCGCACCGCGATGTTGATCAGACGCGTCAGCGCCTCCTTGACGAAGGTGAAGTCGGTGGTGAAGCGCTGGGTCAGCGAGGCCGGGTTCTCGCGATGGAGCTGGGCGAGATCGGCCCGGATCAGATGCGCATAGAGCGCCGTCTGCATGTCCGCCTCGATCCGGCTGACGACGCTGTTGGTCATCACCGTCTGGGCCAGCAGCGAGAAGCCCTTCACCGCCGTGACGATGACGACGACGACCGCGACCGCGTTGACGACGCCGATCTCGATGCCGAGCGACTTGGAGACCAGCCGCTCCATGCGCCGGACGAAACCGGTCGCCTCCGCCGTCATCGGGTCGGCGAAGGCATCGAAGGCCGCCTTGATCAGCAACGGGTAGAAGCTCGTCGTCGCCGCGATCACCACGACGAGGCCGAGGATCATCGCCGTCTGCGGCAGATAGGCTTTGACCTGCTCGCGCCAGACGCGGAGGAGAAGCGCGAACGTATCGTCGGTGACGCGGCCAATCTTCATGGCGCGCGACCTATCACGGCGCCGGAGCGAGCGCTACGGCCGGCCGGGTCTTGCCCCGGACAAGAAGCTGGCGTCCCATGGGCGCGACCGATTCAGGAAAGCGCCACAGACCATGCCCCTGCACCCGCCGGCCCAGCCCGGCCAGAGCTTCAACGAGATCGACACCCCGGCGCTGATCCTCGATCTCGACGCCTTTGAGCGCAATCTCGTCACCATGGCGGCCTATACGCAGGGCCATGGCGTCCGGCTGCGGCCCCATGCCAAGACCCACAAGAGCCCGGAGATCGCGCTGCGCCAGATCGCCCATGGCGCGGTCGGCCAGTGCTGCCAGAAAGTCTCCGAGGCGGAAATCCTGGTCGAGGGCGGCGTGACCGACGTGCTCGTCAGCAACGAGATCGCGGGCGCAGCCAAGCTCGACCGGCTGGCGAAGCTCGCGCGCCAGGCCAGGATCGGGCTCTGCGTCGATCATCTCGACGGCATCCGCGAGGCCGCCGAGGCCGCCGCCCGCCACGACGTCGTGCTCGACGTGCTCGTCGAGATCGATGTCGGTGGCCGCCGCTGCGGCGTCGCGCCCGGCGAGACGGCGGTGCGGCTGGCGGAGGCGATCGCCCGCAGCAACACGCTGCGCTTCGGCGGCCTGCAGGCCTATCACGGCACCGCCCAGCACATGCGCTCGATCGACGAGCGGCGCGAGGCGATCGAGCGCGCCGCGCTCGGCACCCGCAACACGGTGGAGCGGCTGCAGCAGGCCGGCCTCGCCTGCGCCGTGGTCGGAGGCGCCGGCACCGGCACCTTCGAGATCGAGAGCCAGTCCGGCATCTGGAACGAGATCCAGGCCGGGTCCTACATCTTCATGGACGCCGATTATGCCCGCAACCGCCAGGCCGACGGCACGCCGTTCCGCACCTTCGAGCATGCGCTGTTCGTCCTTACCGGGGTGATGAGCAAGCCGGTACCGGACCGGGCCGTCGTCGATGCCGGCCACAAGGCGGCCTCGGTCGATTCCGGCATGCCGATGCCGTTCCGGCGCGAGGGCGTGATCTACACCAAGCCATCCGACGAGCATGGCGTGCTGACGGGCGATCCGATCGCCCTGCCGCATCGCGGCGACCGGCTGCTGCTGATCCCGGGCCATTGCGACCCGACGGTGAACCTGCATGACTGGTATGTTGGTGTGCGCGGCTTGCACACGGCGGATGCCCATGTCGAGGCGCTCTGGCCGATCGCGGGACGTGGCGCCCTGACCTGACGGGCGCTCTCAGCGGTTGAGCCGCACCGCACCACTGCGCGCGAGATCATAGCCGCCGAGTTCGCGCGCCCGGGCGGCCATCGCCGCGCCGCGCATCCAGCGCAGCAGCATCTGCGTCGCCGGCTCGAAATAGGTCCGGCGGCGCATCACCAGATCGACATGCTCCCAGACCAGCGGCAGGAAATCGAGCCCAAAGGCGCTGGCAATCGCCCGCGAGGCGATGCCGCAATCGGCGCGCCCGGTGCGGATGGCGAGTGCGAGATCCTGGCCCGTGGCACAGATTCCCTCCGTGAGGACCATCGCCGTCGCGGGCAGCGCCTCGCGCTCGACCAGACTGTTGAGAAGGAGCTGCGCGCCTGCGCCCGCCTGGCGCCGCGCGAACCGTGCCTGTTGGGTGACCGCCGACGCCAGGCCGGACAGGCCCAGCGGATTGCCGGGCGCAACCAGCAGACCCTGCTCGCGGCGCGCGAAGCCGATCACCACCGCATCGAACAGGCCGGGCTCAGCCAGGATGGCCGCGGGATTGGCCTCGTCATCGTCGGGCGTGGCATGGAGATGGATGGCCGCGATCGCGACCTCGCCGCGCAGCAGCCGGTCGAGCCCG
The DNA here is from genome assembly GCA_002279705.1 of Allobosea sp. 12-68-7. Taxonomy (GTDB): domain Bacteria; phylum Pseudomonadota; class Alphaproteobacteria; order Rhizobiales; family Beijerinckiaceae; genus Allobosea. The sequence continues at coordinate 13,232 of NCCO01000009.1, read as the reverse complement.
GCTTGTGAGCCTTCGGCCAGCAGGGCCAGCCCGCAGGCGGAATCGCGCACCGCCACCTCCAGCAGCGAATCCTGGCTACCGCCGATGATCGGCGGCGGGGACACCGGCTGCATCCCCTCCGGCCGCGAGAGCCCCGCCTCGAGCCAGCGGTCGAGCGCAGCGCGCGGAAACAGCCATTTGCCGCTGACCTTGGTGCAGGGCACGGCGCCGCTGGCGACGAGGTCATAGAGCTTGCGCTCCTTCAGCCGGAGGTAACCCGCCGCCTCCTCGGTCGTCAGATAGATCTGATCCTGCAATGACATGCACTTGCCTGCGCTGATTCCATTGTTGGCATTTGGTCGCATTGAATTCTAAGAGAGACAAGTCTTTGCAGGGAACCAACATCCAGGGAGCGGGCCGGCTTGGACTTCGGAGCGATCTTTTCGGCCGCCTTCGCCCTGATCGTCGGGCTCGATCCGGCTTTCCTCGCGATCGTCGGCCTGTCGCTGCGGGTCACGCTGACGGCGGTTCTGATCGCGGCTCTGATCGGGCTGCCGCTGGGCGCGGCCCTGGCTCTGGCGCGCTTCCGCGGCCGCTCCGCCGTGATCGTCTGCCTGAACGCGCTGATGGGCCTGCCGCCCGTCGTCGCCGGTCTCGTCGTCTTCCTGATGCTCTCGCGCTCGGGGCCGCTCGGGCCGCTCGGGCTGCTGTTCACGCCGACGGCGATGATCCTGGCACAGGTCCTCCTCGTGCTGCCGATCGTCATCGCGCTGACCCGCCAGACGGTCGAGGATCTCTGGGGCGAGTATCGCGACCATCTCCGCTCCGTCGGTCTCGAAGGCGTCCGCGCCATCCCCACCCTGCTCTTCGACGGCCGCTTCGCGCTGGCCACCGCCCTGCTCGCCGGCTTCGGCCGCGCCAGTGCCGAGGTCGGCGCCGTCCTGATCGTCGGCGGCAACATCGCCGGCTACACCCGCACCATGACCACGGCGATCACGCTCGAAACCTCGAAGGGCGACCTGCCACTGGCGCTCGGCCTCGGCCTCGTCCTGATCGCCCTGACGCTCGCCATCAATGCGGTTGCCTTCGGCGCCAGCCGCATCGGCGCCCGGTATGCCGGGTGAGCTTCATGCGTGACCTCGCCTCGATCCTGCCGCTCGACGTCCGCGCCGTCGCCTTCCATGGCGACGGGCGCCGCCTCGTCGACGGCATCAGCTTCCAGCTTCCGGCCGGCGGGCTGACCGTGATTCTCGGCCCCAACGGCGCGGGCAAGTCGCTGACGCTGCGGCTCTGCCACGGCCTGCTGGCGCCGAGCGAGGGCACCATCGCCTGGGCGCGCGGCGCGGAGGGGCGCAACCGGCGTCACGCCATGGTCTTCCAGAAGCCGATCATGCTGCGCCGCTCGGTCGAGGCGAATGTGCTGCACGCGCTGGCGGCGGCGGGTGTCGCCGGTCCCGAACGCCGCGAGCGCTGCCGCACCGCGCTCGAACGCTTCGGCCTCGGCGAGCGCGCCGGCCAGGCGGCGCGCCTGCTCTCGGGCGGCGAGCAGCAGCGCCTCGCCATCGCCCGCGCCTGGGCGCTGCGGCCCGAACTGCTCTTCCTGGACGAGCCGACCTCGCAGCTCGACCCCGCCGCCACCCGCCAGATTGAGGAACTGCTCTCCGGCCTCGTGGCCGAGGGCATCACGGTGCTGATGTCGACGCATGATCTCGGCCAGGCGCGGCGGCTGGCCTCGCGCGTGCTGTTCCTGCATCGCGGCCGGCTGATCGCGGACGCGCCGGCCGCCGACTTCTTCGCCGGTCCGGCCTCCCCCGAGGCGCGCGCCTTCCTCGCCGGAGAGCTGATCTGGTGACCCCTGCCATGACCCACAAGAACCCCAAGGAGACGACCATGACCACGACCCGACGCCTTGTCCTCGCTACCGGCTTCACCGCCGCCCTGACCGGCCTCGCCTGGGCCCAGACCACCACCGCGACGCCGCCGGCCGCCTCCGCACCGGCCGCGACTGGTACCCGCTTCATCACGGTGTCCTCGACCACCTCGACCCAGGATTCCGGCCTGTTCGGCCATATCCTGCCACTGTTCAAGGCGAAGACCGGCATCGAGGTCCGCGTCGTCTCGCAGGGCACGGGTCAGGCGCTCGACACCGGCCGGCGCGGCGACGCCGACGTCGTCTTCGTCCATGCCAAGGCGCAGGAGGAGAAGTTCGTCGCCGACGGCTTCGGGCTGGAGCGCAAGCCCGTCATGTACAACGACTTCGTCCTGATCGGTCCGAAGGCCGACCCGGCCGGCATCAGTGGCACGAAGGACATCGCCGCCGCGCTGGTGAAGATTGCCGAGAAAGGCGTGCCCTTCGTCTCGCGCGGCGACAAGTCCGGCACACATTCGGCCGAACTCGCGCTCTGGAAGGTCGCGGGCGTCGATCTCGCCGCCAAGAAGGGCGCCTGGTATCGCGAAATCGGCCAGGGCATGGGCGCCGCGCTCAACACCGCCGGCGGCATGGGCGCCTATGTGCTGGCCGATCGGGGGACCTGGATCTCCTTCAAGAACCGCGGCGATCTCGGCATCGCGGTCGAGGGCGACCGTCGCCTGTTCAACCAGTACGGCGTTATCGCGGTGAACCCGGCCAAGCATCCGCATGTCAAGATCAACGACGGGCAGGCCTTCGTGAACTGGCTCGTCGGACCCGAGGGGCAGAAGGCCATCGCCGACTACAAGATCGACGGGCAGCAGCTGTTCTTCCCGAATGCGACGCAGGCGGGGGCGTGATCCCATGCGCCGCAGCGTTCTCGCAGGCCTCCTCCTGATGGGGGGCCTCGCCGCGAGCTCCGCCGCCCGCGCGCAGGAGCCTGTTCTCCTGCATGCGGCCGGCAGCCTGCGGGCCGCGCTCACCGAGGTGACGCAGGCCTTCACGGCCCAGAGCGGGCTTGCCGTGAAGCCGGCCTTCGGCGCATCGGGCCTGCTGCGCGGGCGCATCGCAAAGGGCGAGGCGGCGGAGGTCTTCGCCTCCGCCGATCTCGGCAACCCCCGCGCTCTGGCGAAGGAGGGGCGCAGCGGCCCGGTCGTGCTGTTCGCCCGCAACGAGCTCTGCGCCTTCGTCCGGCCCGGCGTCGCCGCGACGCCGGAGACGCTGCTGGAACGCATGCTCGACGCGAGCCTCAAGCTCGGCACCTCGACGCCGCGCGCTGACCCGTCCGGCGACTACGCCTTCCAGGTTTTCGCGCGGGCCGAGGCGGTGAAACGCGGCGCCCGGGCGGCGCTGGAGGCCAAGGCGCTGCAGCTCACCGGCGGGCCCGGCAGCGCGCCGGCGCCGGACGGGCTCAACGTCTACGGTCACAACCTCGCCAGCGGCGCAGCCGACCTGTTCCTCGCCTATTGCACCAATGCGGCGCCGATCGCCAGGGAACAGCCGGGGATCCGCCTCGTCAGGCTGCCGCCGGAGCTGGCGGTGGGCGCCGAATACGGGCTGACCGTGATGAACGGGGCCTCGCCAAATGCGGCACGCCTCGCCATGTTCATCCTCGCGCAGGACGGCCAGGCGATCCTGGCCCGGCACGGCTTCGCCGCGCCGACGCTCCCGCGCGAAGGCGGCTGACCGGAGACTCCCATGGACTGGCAGGCGACACGACCGGGCGAAACCAGCGCGCCCCTGCCCGACCGGCGGGACGCGCATCTCGTCTTCATCGGCCGCCTGCGCACGCCCTTCGCCACGCGCGACCAGTGCCCGCGCCAGGGCGATGCCGAAGCCGGCCCGGTCTGCCGCGTCGAGATCGACGAAACCTGGCAGGCCGCGCTCGCCGGAATCGAGGGTTTCGCCTGGCTCGACCTGCTCTACTGGATGCATCAGGCGCGGCGCGACCTCGTCACGCAGACGCCGCGCGGCGGCGAGCCGCTCGGGACCTTCGCGCTGCGCTCCCCGGTCCGGCCCAACCCGATCGCGCTCTCGCGCGTGCGGCTGCTCGGCGTCGAGGACGGCGCGCTGCTGGTGCGCGGGCTCGACTGCCTCGACGGCACGCCGCTGCTCGACATCAAGCCGCATCGCTGCCGGCACAGCCCGCCAACGGAGCCCGGCCATGCCCCGTCCTGACCGCCGCGCCGTTCTGACCGGCCTCGCCGCACTCGCGGCGTGGCCCCGCGCAGCGAAGGCGGCAACGGTCCGCGATGGCGCAGGCAGGGACGTCGCCGTCCCCGCCACCGTCACCCGCGTCTTTCCCGCCGGCCCGCCCGCCGCGATCCAGCTCTATACGCTCGCGCCCGATCTGCTGCTGGGCTGGCCGCGTGCGAACCGGCCCGAGGAGCGCGAATTCCTGCTGCCCGGCATCGGTGACCGGCCCGAGATCGGCCGCATCACCGGGCGCGGCAACAGCGCCAATCTCGAAGCCGTGCTCCAGCTCAAGCCCGATTTGATCGTCGATGCCGGCTCGACGGGCAGAACCTATGTCGAGTTGGCCGAGCGGGTGCAGGGCCAGACCGGCATCCCCTATGCGCTGCTGGACGGTCGCTTTGCTGCGATCCCCGAGAGCTATCGCATCCTCGGCCGGCTGACCGGCCGCAGCGCGCGCGCCGAGACGCTCGCGACCTGGTGCGAGAGCGCGATGGCGACGATCCGCGGGCGCATCGCCGGCATTGCGCCCGAGACGCGCCCCTCCGTCTACTATGCCCGCGGGCCGCGCGGTCTCGAGACGGGGCTCGGCGGCTCGATCAATGTCGAGACGCTCTCCTTCCTCGGCGCCCGCAACGTCGCCAACCAGCCCGGCAGCGGGCTCGCGCAGGTTTCGCTCGAACAGGTCCTGGCCTGGGACCCGGAGGTGATCGTGACCATCGACCTCGCCTTCTCCGAGAGCGTGCGCCGCGATCCCGCCTGGGCCGGTGTGCGGGCGGTGAAGGCCGGCCGCGTCCATCTCTCGCCGAAGATTCCCTTCGGCTGGGTCGATTTCCCGCCCTCCGTCAACCGCATGGTCGGGCTCTGGTGGTTGGCGAAGCTGCTCTATCCGCAGACCTTCCCCGAAGACATCCGCGCCATCGCCCGCGACTTCCACACGCTGTTCTATCAGGTCACGCCGAGCGAGCCGCAGCTCGACCGCATCCTCGCGGGGCGGGGGTGATGGCCGTGACGCCTCCCATACGTCATTGCGAGCGCAGCGAAGCAATCCAGGGGGATGCCCGCGACACGGGATTGCTTCGCTGCGCTCGCAATGACGGTGAATGGGCAGCCCCTCCTTCAGGGCGGCTCTGAGCCGATGCGCCCCTCGCTCCTGCGCGGCAACGCCATCGCGCTTGCTTGGCTGGCGCTGGCCATCCTGCTCGCCTTCGGGGTCGGGCGCTTCCCGGTCGCGCCCGGCGATCTCGCGCGCATCCTCTGGTCGGGCCTGAGCGGCCAGCCCTCCGGCCTGTCACCGCAGGTCGAGACGGTGATCTGGAACATTCGCGGCCCGCGCGTGCTGGCCGCGCTGCTCTGCGGCGCCGCGCTGGCGGTGGCGGGCACCACCTTCCAGGGCCTGTTCCGCAACCCGCTGGTCTCGCCGGACATTCTCGGCGCCTCCTCGGGCGCCGCGCTGGGAGCGGTGCTGGGCATCTATCTCTCGTTCGGGCTCTTCGCGATCCAGCTCGCCGCCTTCGCCGGAGGGCTGCTGGCGGTGGGCGCCGTCTATGCGGTCGGCTCGACGATCCGGCGCGGCGATCCCGTCCTCGTCCTCGTCCTGACCGGGGTCGTCATCGGCTCGCTGCTCGGCGCCGGCATCGGCCTGATCAAATACTGGGCCGACCCCTACAACCAGCTGCCGGCCATGACGTTCTGGCTGCTCGGCAGCCTTGCCGGCACCGACCGCAGCGATCTCGTGCCGCTGCTCGGCCCGGTGCTCGCCGGATCGGCCGTGCTCATGGCGCTGCGCTGGCGCATGAACGCGATGTCGCTGCCGGAGGAGGAGGCGCGCGCGCTCGGCCTGCGCACCGGACCCTTGCGGTTGGCCATCGTCGCGGCCGCGACGCTGGTCACGGCGGCGAGCGTCGCAGCCGCCGGCATCATCGGCTGGGTCGGGCTCGTCGTGCCCCATCTCGCCCGCTTCCTCGTCGGGCCCGACTTCAGCCGGCTGCTGCCGACGGCAGCCGTGCTCGGCGGCGGCTACCTCCTCGTCATCGACACGCTGGCGCGCGCCGCAGGCCCGGTCGAGACGCCGCTCGGCATCCTCACCGCCGTGATCGGCACACCCTTCTTCATCTGGCTGCTCGCCTCGGCCCGCGGAGGCTGGTCGTGAGCCTTGCCGCGTCTGATCTGGTCTACGGCTATCGCGAGCGCATCATCGGCCGCGACATCGCCTTGTCGCTTGCCTGCGGCGAGGTGCTGGCCCTGCTCGGCCCCAATGGCAGCGGCAAGACCACGCTGCTGAAGACCCTGCTCGGGCTGCTGCCGGCGCGCGGCGGGACGCTGCTGCTGGACGACCGCCCCCTCCCCACGCTCGCGCCGCCGGAACGGGCGCGGGCGATCGGCTATGTGCCGCAGGCCCATGCCGGCACCTTCGCCTTCACCGTCGAGGCCGTGGTGCTGATGGGCCGCAGCGCCCATGCCGGGCTCTTCGCCGCGCCCTCGCCCCGCGACCATGCGGTCGCCGCCGCGATGCTGGAGCGACTCGGCATCGCGCGGCTGGCACAGCGGCCCTATACGGAGATTTCCGGCGGAGAGCGCCAGCTCGTGCTGATCGCCCGTGCCCTGGCGCAGGAGCCGGTCTATGTCGTGCTGGACGAGCCGACCGCGAGCCTCGATTTCGGCAATCAGGGCCGGGTCATGCAGGAGATCCGCCGGCTCGCGGCGGAAGGGCTCGGCGTGCTGTTCACCACGCATGATCCCAACCAGGCGCTGCGCCACGCCGACCGCGTCATGATGATCCGCGACGGGCAGGCCATCGCCAGCGGGGCAGCCGCGGATCTGCTCACGCCCGAGCGGTTGCAGCAGCTCTATGGCGTCGACATCGAGACGGTGCGGGACGGCGACGGCCGCATCGCCTTCCTGCCCGGCTAGCAGAGGGGCCGAACCGGGGCGGACAGCATGCCGTCAGAAATCGCTGGTCAGGCCCTTCACTTCCCAGTCGTTGTAGCGCACGGGCTCGAGGCCGCCGCGGCCGTCGATTTCCTTGCGGCTGGCGACATCGGCCGCGCGCGCATCGATCTCGGCCCGTCTGGCCTGCGCCTCGGCGAGCGCGCGTTGCGCCGCCGGCGACAGCACCCGCGGCGTGTCCTCGCTGCTGTCCGAACCGATCGGATGGGGATCGCTCGCCTCGCTCATCGCCGCCTTCTCTCGCCCGACACGATCTTTTGGCCCGTTCTGATCATTTGGCCCGTTCTCTTGCACACAGTTCTCTTGCAGGATCGCCAGCACCTTCACCACATAAGCCTCCGGATCGCATCCGGGGAGTGGCATGTCGCCGCGAGCCGCGATGGCGCGTGATGGGGATGACGATGAACTATGTCCGCACCGGCATGCTGATGGCCGGTCTCACCGCGCTCTTCGGCGCGGTCGGCTACCTGCTCGGCGGCGGCGGCGGCATGCTGATGGCGCTGGGCTTCGCCGCCGTCACCAACCTGTTCAGCTACTGGAACTCCGACCGGCTGGCGCTCGCCGCCCACAACGCGCATGAGGTCGACGCTGCGACCGCGCCGGAGCTCTACGGCATGGTCCGCGATCTCGCGGCCCGGGCCAATATGCCGATGCCGCGCATCTACCTCATCGAGGAAGACCAGCCCAACGCCTTCGCCACCGGCCGCAACCCGCAGAATGCCGCCGTCGCGGCCACGACCGGCATCCTGCGCACGCTGAGCTATGAGGAGCTGGCGGGCGTGATGGCGCACGAGCTCGCCCACATCAAGAACCACGACACGCTGACGATGACGATCACCGCCACCATGGCCGGCGCAATCTCCTCGCTGGTCACGTTCGGCATGATGTTCGGCTCGCGCGAGAACCGGCCGAACCTGATCGTGCAGATCCTGCTCTCGATCCTGGCGCCGATGGCGGCGATGATCATCCAGATGGCGATCTCGCGGTCGCGCGAATACGAGGCCGACAAGCTCGGGGCCGAGATCTGCGGCAATCCGGTCTGGCTCGCCGATGCGCTGGCGAAGATCGCCGGCGGCGTCGCCCATACGCCGAACGAGACGGCCGAGGCGAAGCCTGCTACGGCCCACATGTTCATCATCAATCCCCTCACGGCTGGCGGCATGGATTCCCTGTTCTCGACCCACCCCGATACCGGCAACCGCATTGCCGCGCTGATGGAGCAGGCCCGCGCCATGGGGATCGGCCGCAGTGGCGGCGGCTTCATGAGCCAGGCGACCCAGAGCCCCTGGAGCGGCGGAGCCGGCCGCCAGCCCGGGCCCTGGGGCTGATCCGGTGGCGAAGGGACAGAAGGCGGACGCTCTCCACGACGACGCCAGCGAGCCTGCCGACAGCGGCGCCGGTCCGGCGCCGGGCCTGCCGGCCCGCAAGCTCGCCGCGGCGGTCATCGACGAGGTTCTGCGGGCGAAGCTGTCGCTCGACGACACCCATGAGCGGCTGGCACCGGCCTATCGGCTCGACGCCGCCGACAGCACGCTGGCACGGGCGATCGCGATCACGACCTCGCCATCCGCCAGCTCCACGAGGATGCGCGCTCCTCGCGCTATGTCTCGCTGGGCAATGCGCTGCTGCGGCGGCTCGCCCGCGAACGTGAGGCCATCCTCGCCGAAGCCGTCGACCCCTTCCTCGATACACCCGAATGGCTCGCCGCGAGCTGGATGGAAAGCTATGGCGAGGAGACCGCCGCCGCGATCGCGGAGCGCCACCGCGACGAGCCGCCGCTCGACATCTCCGTGAAATCCGATCCCGAGGGCTGGACGGAGAAGCTCGACGGCCTCCTCCTGCCCACTGGCTCGATCCGCCTGCGCGAGCGCGGCGGTATCACCGGCCTGCCCGGCTTCGACGAGGGCGCCTGGTGGGTGCAGGACGCCGCCGCGGCGCTTCCCGTCCGCCTGCTCGCGCCCAAGCCCGGCGAGCGCATCGCCGATCTCTGCGCCGCGCCGGGCGGCAAGACCGCGCAGCTCGCCGCGATGGGAGCCGCCGTCACGGCCGTCGACCGCTCGGGACCGCGCCTGCGTCGTCTGCGCGCCAATCTGGAGCGGCTCGGCCTGTCGGCGGAGATCGTCACCAAGGATGCGACCCTCTGGGACGCCGAGCCCTTCGACGCGGTGCTGCTCGACGCGCCCTGCAGCGCCACCGGCACCATCCGCCGCCACCCCGACGTCGCCTGGACCAAATCTCCGGACGATCGCGACAAGCTCGTCGCCCTCCAGGCGCGGCTGCTCGAGGCCGCCGCCCGGTTGACGAAGCCCGGCGGCCGGCTGGTCTACTGCACCTGCTCGCTCGAGCCGCAGGAGGGCGAAGCCCAGATCGAGGCCTTCCTGAAGGCCCATGTCGACTTCGTCAGAAAGCCGATCGAAGCGGCAGAAATCGGCGGTCTCGGCGAGGCCATCGACCACAACGGCGATCTGCGGACGCTGCCACACCAGCTCCACAACGACACGCCGCGGCTCTCCGGATGGAGCGGATTTTACGCAACCCGCCTGATCAGGCTATGACATGATGGGGAATCGGACAGGCGGTCGACGCCGGGTGTCGTGAGTACGGGGCATATCGGGGCATTGAACGGCTGGTCTGAGCGCAGGGGTTTGGCGCAGGCCGCGATCGGACGAGCGGCCCGGCGGACCCGTGGGCAGCTCGTCGGCATCGCGCGCCGCCTTTGGCCGTTCGGCCGCTCGGCCGCCACCCGCCTGCTCTTCGCGCCGCATGATCTGCGCACCGCCGACCCGACCACGGCCGGCGACATCTATGCCGGCTACTACGCCTTCGCCGGGCGCACGCTGCGCACCCATGGCGAGTCGCCCTTCGACAGCGCCGCCCCGAGCGAGGCCTGGGCCGAGGCGCTGCATGGGTTCGGCTGGCTGCGCCACATGCACGCCGCCGACACCGCCATCGCCCGGGCCAACGCCCGCGCCCTCGTCGAGGATTTCATCGGCCGCAAGCGCGAGCGCAACGAGATCGCCCGCAGGCCCACCGTGGCGGCGCGGCGGCTGATCTCGCTGCTCTCGCACTCGCCGCTGCTGCTGCAAGGCGCCGACCATGCCTTCTACGAGCGATTCCTGCGGCATCTCTCGCGGCTGGCGGAGCGGCTCGACCTGGCCCTCGCGGGCGCGGTCGAGGGCGGTGCACGCCTCAACAGCCTGATCGCGATCAGCTTCGCGGCGATCTGCCTCGATGCGCCCGATGGCCGGCGCCGCCGGCTGGAATACGCGCTCTCCGACGAGCTCGACCGCCAGATCCTGCCCGATGGCGGCCATCTCAGCCGTAACCCGCGCATCCTGATCGAGCTGCTGCTCGACCTGCTGCCGCTGCGCGAGACCTTCCTCGCCCGCGGGATCGAGCCGCCCCGCGGCGTGCTGATGGCGATCGAGCGGATGATGCCGCATCTGCGCCTGTTCCGGCACGGCGACGGGGCCCTGGCCCTGTTCAACGGCATGGGCACGACGCCGCCCGACGTGATGGCGACGCTCGCCGCCTATGACGACGCCCGCGCGCGCCCGATCGAGCAAGCCGCCTATTCGGGCTATAGCCGCCTCACCGGCGAGCGCGGCATCGTCGTGATCGACGCCGGCGCGCCGCCGCGTGGCGCCCATTCGGTCGAGGCCCATGCGGGCTGCCTGTCCTTCGAGTTCTCCAGTGGCGCCCAGCGTCTCGTGGTCAATTGTGGTACGAGCCGCTTCGGCTCGGACGCCTTGCGCCTGGCGGCCCGCAGCACGGCGGCTCATTCGACGCTGACGCTCGACGACCGTTCCAGCGCGACCTTCGGCCGGGTCCTCGGCGAAATGCGTGTCGTGGCCGGTCCATCGGATGTCCGCGTCGCCCGGCAGGAGCGCGAGGAAGGCCAGGAATGGGTCGGCAGCCATGATGGCTACAGCCGCGCGCTCGGCGCGGTGCATACCCGCCGCCTGCTGCTCGCCCGCGACGGCGCCAGCCTGACCGGCGAGGACGAGATCGCGCTCGATGCGGCCCGCGCGACCCTGCCGGCGGTGGTGCGGTTCCACCTGCATCCCGCCGTCAGGCCGAGCCTGATCCGCGAGGGCGAAGGCGCGATGCTGGCGCTGCCCAATGGCGAGGTCTGGGCTTTCGAGGCCTCGGGTCTGGCCGTCTCGATCGAGGAAAGTATCTTCCTCGCCGGAGCCGCGGGTGGGCGGCGCACCGAACAGCTCAGCGTCGCCTTCGACGCCGCCGTCACGCCCCAGATCACCTGGCGTCTCAGCCGGGTCGGTGCCGCGGCTCCCGCCACGGCGCGCTTCCGCCCGCCGCCCGGGCCGGATCCCGCCGCACCGGAATCCACACCCGACACCTGAGCCGGTGACGGCCGCGCGCTTTGCTTTGCGCGCCGCAGCATGATAGCTCGCGCCGACCGTCTCGATGATCCTGGACCCTTCCCGATGCCGACCGAGCTCCGCCGCGTCGAACGCGCGCTCCTTTCCGTTTCCGACAAGACCGGTCTGGTCGAGTTCGCCCGCGCCCTGAACCGGCTCGGCATCGCCCTGGTTTCCACCGGCGGCACGGCCAAGGCGCTCGCCGACGCGGGCCTGCCGGTGACCGACGTCTCCGATCTGACCGGCTTCCCGGAGATGATGGACGGGCGCGTCAAGACCCTGCACCCCAAGGTCCATGGCGGCCTGCTCGCGATCCGCTCCCATCCCGAGCATCAGGCCTCGATGCTCGGCCACGGCATCGCGCCGATCGACCTGCTCGTCGTCAACCTCTACCCCTTCGAGGCGACGGTTGCGGCCGGCAAGCCCTATGACGACTGCATCGAGAACATCGACATCGGCGGGCCGGCGATGATCCGCGCCGCCGCCAAGAACCACAACGACGTCGCCGTGGTGGTCGAACCCTCCGACTACGCGGCCGTGCTCGCCGATCTTGAGGCGCAGAGGGGCGCGACGACGCTGACCCTGCGCCGCAAGCTCGCGCAGAAGGCCTATGCCCGCACGGCGGCCTATGACGCCGCGATCTCGAACTGGTTCGCCCATGAGCTGGGGGACACCGCGCCGGCCTATCGCGCGCTCGGCGGCCAGCTCGCCGAGACGATGCGCTATGGCGAGAACCCGCATCAATGGGCCGCTTTCTACCGCACGCCCGGCAGCCGGCCCGGCGTCGCCACCGCCCGCCAGGTCCAGGGCAAGCAGCTCTCCTTCAACAACATCAACGACACCGACGCCGCCTTCGAATGCGTCGCCGAGTTTGACCCCAGCGCCTCGGCGGCCTGCGTCATCGTCAAGCACGCCAACCCCTGCGGCGTCGCCACTGGCCCCTCGCTGCTCGCCGCCTATGAGCGCGCGCTGGCCTGCGATCCCGTCTCGGCCTTCGGCGGCATCGTCGCGCTCAACCGCAGGCTCGACGCGGAGGCCGCCCGCAAGATCGTCGAGATCTTCACCGAGGTGATCATCGCGCCCGAGGCGGACGAGGAGGCGATCGGCCTCATCGCCGCCAAGAAGAATCTGCGCCTTCTGCTGACCGGCGGCCTGCCGGATGTGCGGGCGCCCGGCCTCTCGCTGCGCACCGTTTCGGGTGGCTTCCTCGCCCAGGCGCGCGACAATGCCGTCGTCGACGACATGGGGCTCAAGGTCGTGACCAAGCGCCAGCCGAGCGCAGCCGAGCTCGCCGATCTGCGCTTCGCCTTCCGCGTCGCCAAGCACGTCAAGTCGAACGCGATCGTCTATGTGAAGGACGGCGCCACCGTCGGCATCGGCGCCGGCCAGATGAGCCGGGTCGATTCCTCCCGCATCGCGGCCTGGAAGGCGGCGGAAGCCGCGAAGGCCGCTGGCTTGCCGGTGACGCTCGCCCGGGGTTCGGTCGTGGCATCGGATGCTTTCTTCCCCTTCGCCGACGGCCTGCTGGCCGCGGCGGAGGCCGGTGCGACGGCGGTGATCCAGCCCGGCGGTTCGATGCGCGACGACGAGGTCATCAGGGCCGCCGACGAGGCGGGCCTCGCCATGGTCTTCACCGGCCACCGCCATTTCCGCCACTGAGCGCAGGCACGGGCAGAGGATCGCCGGATGCACACGCTGAAGCTGATCGCCGCCGGCTTCGCCCTGCTCGGCGCGCTGCATTTCCTCGCGCGCCGGCTGAAGCTCGGCGCGGGCGACCCCACCGGCTTCGCCGTGAAACTCTTCCTGCCGCTTTGGCTCAT
>NCCO01000187.1 GCA_002279705.1 Allobosea sp. 12-68-7 | reverse complement strand
TTGGTGACATTCTCCAGGAACACCGCCGGCACCTTGTCCGCCTTGATCTGGCGGATGATGCGGCCGACATCCTTGGCGGACGCCTCGGTTTCGGTGGACACGCCCTCGGGCGAGATCAGCTTCAGCTTCATGTTCGGCGGCAGCTTGCCGTCGGCCTGCCAGGAATAGAACATGTCGACCCAGACCGGGCCGATCGCGATCTCGCCGCGGTTGAGCATGTCGAGCGTGCCGGCATTGCCGGGCGTGATCGTGGCGTTCTTGTTGAACTCCTTCAGATCGGCGAAGGCCTTGTCCCAGGTCGTCTTGGTGGCCGCGTCATAGGGGCCCTTCATCAGCTTCTCGGCGTCGCCGCCGAAGGCATAGACCCAGCCGGCGACGAAGGAGACGCCGGACATGCCGCCCTTGATGCCGTTATAGCCGAACTGCTTGGGGTTCTTCTTTGCCCACTCCGCCAGCTCGGCAAAGGTGGAGGGCGGCGTCTTGACCATGGCGGCATTATAGGCGAGCGCCGTCTGCGACTGGAACATCGGGATGACATAGCCCGAGACGTCGGTGCCGAGCGCGTTCCGGGCCGCCTCGCCGGTGGCGAGCTTGGCGGTCGGGACATTGGCGGTGTACTTGTCGAGCAGCCCTGCCTTGACCATCTCGCCGGCGGCCTTCTGGTGGATCACGACGACGTCGAAATCGGTCGTCGCCGAGCCCTTCTGGGCGTCGAGCTTCTCGAAGATCTTCTGCGAACCGGAATCGCCCGCGCCGGTCCCGACCGAGACGACCTTCACGCCCGGATTGGCCTTCTCGAACATCGGCCCGAGGAAGTCCTTGACGTAATCGACCATGTTCTGGTCGCCGGCGGAGGCGACGTTGAGGGTCTGGGCGGAGAGCGGGGATGCCGCCATCAGCGCCGCGAGCGAGCAGGCAATCGTGAGGATGCGCATGGGAAACTCCTGTTGTGGGACGTCAGGCGGCGATCCCGGCCTCGGATGCCGGGAAGATGTGCAGGCGCTGCAGCGGGATGCGCAGGCCGATCGTGGTTCCGAGTTCGTGGCGGTCGGCGTCGTCGACCGTGATCTGGTGGCCGGCGGCCTCGATCCGGTAGCGGTAGACCCCGCCCGGATAGGCGCGCGCGGCGATGGTGCCGGGCACCAGCAAATCCCCGCCCGGCGCCGCGTCGCTCGCGTCGAGCCGGGCGACGTCATCGCGGAAATAGGCGACCGCCTCGCCGGCCGGCAGCGCCTGGGCCGCCTCCGGCGCGAGCCGTGCCATCGCCGTGCCGGCGCTGACGGAGGCGCCGCCCTCGGCGCGGGCGACATGCAGCGGCAGAACATTCTCGGCGCCCATGAAATTGGCGACGAAGGCGCTGGCCGGGCGGTCATAGACCTCTTCCGGCGTGCCGACCTGCGCGATCCGCCCCGCCTGCATGATCACCAGGCGGTCGGCCATGGTCATGGCCTCCTCGCGGTCATGCGTGACATGGATGGCGGTCAGCCCGAGCCTCTGCTGAATGGCGCGGATCTCGTGGCGCATCACCATGCGGATCTTGGCATCGAGATTGGAGAGCGGCTCGTCGAGCAGCAGGATACCGGGGTCGATGGCGAGCGCCCGGCCGAGCGCGACGCGCTGGCGCTGCCCGCCCGAGAGCGCAGTGACCTTGCGGTCCTCATAGCCGGAGAGGCCGAGCATGGAGAGCAGCGCGCCGACCTTGGCCGCGATCTGCGCCTTCGGCACGCCGCGCAGCTTCAGCCCGTAGCCGATGTTCTGCAGCACGCTCATATGCGGCCACAGCGCATAGGACTGGAACACCATCGCCATGCCGCGCTTCTCCGGTGGCAGCGAGGCGATGTCCTGGCCCCCGACGACGATGGAGCCAGACTGGACCGGCACGAAACCCGACAGCGCCCGCAGCAGCGTGGTCTTGCCGCAGCCCGACGAGCCCAGCAGAGCGGTGAAGCTGCCCGGCGTGAAATCGAGGCTGACCCCCTGC
This sequence comes from Allobosea sp. 12-68-7, assembly GCA_002279705.1. Classification (GTDB taxonomy): domain Bacteria; phylum Pseudomonadota; class Alphaproteobacteria; order Rhizobiales; family Beijerinckiaceae; genus Allobosea. The sequence continues at coordinate 4,138 of NCCO01000187.1, read as the reverse complement.
AGCACGGGCGTGCCGCCATAGCCGACCTTCAGGTCGCGCACAGCGATGGCCGCGCCGCTGCGCGGCCCGTTTGGCAATTCGGTCGGCAAGACGCCATCTCCCTGGCCGCGATCTTGTGCGGAATGAATGGAATGAATCTTCCATTTCTGATAGACTTGGAGCAAACGTAACGTTCTGCAGCGACCCTTTGCAATAGGTTTATGAAGCTCTGATGACAGCCCCGATCCACTCCCTCTGGCTGATGCCGTCCGCCGAAGACGGCGCCCTGCTCGCGGGCGTCCTCGCCGATTTGTCGGGCCGCTTCGGCACGCCGCGCTTCACCCCGCATCTGACCATCGCAGGCGATACCGACAGGCCGGTGACGCAGCTCTCCGCCGAGATCGCGGCCGCCGCCGCCGAGGTCGCGGCCTTCTCCGAGACTGTGCTGGGGATCGCGACGAGCGAGACCTTCTTCCGCTCCTTCTATGCGCGCTTCGCCGTGTCGGCCCCGCTGGCGGCGCTCAAGCAGCGGCTCGACCCACAGGCGCGCGAGCCCTTCCTGCCGCATGTCTCGCTGCTCTATGGCCCGGTCGCGGCCGGGCCGAAGGCGGAGGCCGCAGCCCAGGTTTCGGCCACGCTCACCGGCCACCCGATCCGCTTCGACCGCCTCTGCGTGGTGACCTCCGGCCAGGACGTGCCGATCGCCGACTGGCGCATCGTCGAGACGGCGATGCTGGGCTGACAACCTCAACCGTCATTGCGAGCGCAGCGAAGCAATCCAGAAGGACGCGCTCGACGGCCCTGGATTGCTTCGCTGCGCTCGCAATGACGGATGTCGCGGCGCCCGCGCAATCCTGCCTCTGAAACACCCCGTCATCCTGGACAAGACGCGCAGCCGCGCTGTCCGGGATCCATCATAGGACGCGACGGCGCCCTAGGATGGATCCCGGGCCTCCGCTTCGCTCCGCCCAGGATGACGGGGGTGGTTCAATCGCGAAGCCTCAGCCCCTTGGCAGCGCCTCCAGAAACCGCGCCGGCTCGCCCTGCGAGGGCGTCACGATCTGCGCCTCCCACATCACCTTGCGGCCACGTACGAAGGTACCGACCGGCCAGCCGGTGACGGTGACGCCGTCATAGGGCGTCCAGCCGCATTTCGAGGCGCCCCAGGCGTTGGTGATCGTCTCGCGCCGCTTCAAATCGACGATGGTGAGGTCGGCGTCGTAGCCCGCCGCGATGCGCCCCTTGCCCTCCATCCCGAAGATGCGCTGCGGCCCGTGGCTGGAGAGATCGACGAAGCGCTCGAGCGTCAGCCGCCCGGCATTCACATGGTCGAGCATGATCGGCACCAGCGTCTGCACGCCCGGCATGCCGGAATGGCTGGCGGGATAGGCGTGGTGCTTCTCCTCATGCGTATGCGGCGCATGATCGGAGCCGAGCACGTCGACGATGCCCTGCTCCACGCCCCACCAGATGCGCTGGCGGTGGCTGTCGTCGCGGATCGGCGGGTTCATCTGGGCATAGGTGCCGAGTCGCTCGTAGCAATCGGGCGCCACCAGCGTCAGGTGGTTGGGCAGCACCTCGACGGTGGCGACATCCTTGTGGTCCTTCAGGAAGAGCATCTCCTCACCGGTCGAGATGTGCAGGACATGCACCCTTGCCCCTGTCTCATGCGCGATCCGCACCAGCCGCTGCGTGCAGGTCAGCGCCACCTCGGGCGAACGCCAGACCGGGTGGCTCGCCGGGTCGCCGGTGACGCGTAAGCTCATCCGCTCGCGCAGCATGCCCTCGTCCTCGGAATGGAAGGCAGCGCGCCGGCGCGTCTGGCGCAGAATGGCGGCGACACCCGCATCGTCCTCGACCAGCAGGTTACCGGTGGACGACCCCATGAAGACCTTGATGCCGGCCGCGCCGGGCAGGCGCTCCAACTCGGGGATGTCCTTCACGTTCTCATGCGTGCCGCCGACCCAGAAGGCGAAGTCGCAATGCATGCGGTGCCACCCGCGCGCGATCTTGTCGGCCAGCGCCGCTTCGCTCGTCGTCAGCGGGTTGGTGTTGGGCATTTCGAACACGCAGGTGACGCCGCCCAGCACCGCCGCGCGCGAGCCGGTCTCCAGATCCTCCTTGTGGTCGAGCCCCGGCTCGCGGAAATGGACTTGGCTGTCGATCACGCCGGGCAGGATGTGCAGCCCCGTGCAATCCACCACCTCCCCGGCCGAGGCACGCGAGAGATCGCCGAGCGCCATGATCCTGCCGCCGGTGATGCCGAGGTCGCGCTGCACGCGCCCGTCATGGTTCACCACCGTGCCGCCCTTGAGGATCACGTCGAACATCTGCGGCATGGCGGGGCTCCCGGTCGGTCTGCGATGAACCGCGATTAGCCGAAACGGCGCGCGCTGGCGAGTTGAGAACGCGCGCGAAGCCGCCTACCTATCGGGTCAATCGTCATTGCGAGCGTAGCGAAGCAATCCAGGGGCCGCGCGCTCTACGACCTGCTGGATTGCTTCGCTTCGCTCGCAATGACGGACACGCCGGAGACACCCCTATGCCTGCCACCCATCTGATCGACCGCGGCGTCATCCGCGTCGCCGGCGAGGACGCCCGCCCCTTCCTGCAGAACCTCGTCACCAACGACCTGGAGGCGGTGACGCCGGAGCAGGCCGGCTATGGCGCGCTGCTGACACCGCAGGGCAAGATCATCTGCGATTTTCTGGTCGTCGCAGTCCCCGATGCGGAGGGCGGCGGCTTCCTGCTCGACACGCCCCTGCTCCAGACCGCCGACCTGATGAAACGCCTCAAGCTCTACAAGCTGCGCGCCAAGGTGACGCTCGACGACCTCACGGAGACGACGGCCGTGATCGCCGCGACGGATGGCGGCGCGCTGCCGGCCGACAGCGGCCTCGTCTATGCCGATCCGCGCCTGCCGGGGCTGGGCCAGCGCGCCCTGATCGACCGCGGCGGCGCCGCCGAGATCGCGACCGCCCCCGCGGACGACTGGCACGCACGGCGCGTCGCACTCGGCATCCCCGAGGGCGGCCGCGATTTCGCCTATGGCGATGCCTTCCCGCATGAGGCGCTGCTCGACCAGACCGGCGGCGTCTCCTTCAAGAAGGGCTGCTATATCGGCCAGGAGGTCGTCTCCCGCATGCAGCATCGCGGCACCGCCCGCACCCGCGTCGTGCCGGTCGTCTTCGACGGCGGCATCGCGGCCGAGACCGGCGCCGAAGCCGTGGCCGGCGGCAAGCCGCTGGGCCAGATCGGCTCGGCCGCCAATGGCCGTGCGCTCGCTCTGCTCAGGCTCGACCGCGTCGCCGATGCGCAGGCCGCGGGCGAACCGCTGCTCGGCGGCGGCATGGGCTTTACGCTTTCAAAGCCGGATTTCATCCGCTTCCCCTTCCCCGGCGAGGCGGGCTTTGGAGCCGCGGCATGAGCGACACGACCACCGCGAGCGAGGAGCGCATCGCCATCGCAGGACCGGACGGCAAGTTCCGCTGTCGCTGGCCGGGCACCGACCCGCTCTATCTCGCTTATCACGACACCGAATGGGGCGTGCCCGAATATGACTCCCGCGCGCTCTGGGAGAAGCTGATCCTCGACGGCTTCCAGGCCGGCCTGTCCTGGATCACGATCCTGCGCAAGCGCGACGCCTTCCGCGCCGGCTTTGCCGGTTTCGAGCCCGAGGCCGTCGCGCGCTTCGACGAAACGGACGTCCAGCGCCTGCTCGCCGACCCCGGCATCATCCGCCATCGCGGCAAGATCGAGGGCACGATCAGGAGCGCGCGCGCCTATCTCGCCATCAGCGAGCGCGAGCCCTTCGCGGATTTCCTCTGGAAGCATCAGGGCGGCCGCGTCCTGCAGAACAGCTTCCGCACCCAGGGCGAGGTGCCGACGCAGACGGCGACCTCCGAGGCGATGGCGAAGGATCTGAAGAAGGCCGGCTTCACCTTCTGCGGCCCGACGATCGTCTACGCCTTCATGCAGGCCTGCGGGCTGGTCAACGACCACCTCACCGGCTGCTTCCGCTGGCAGGAATGCGCCGCGCTGGCGCGCGACGTGCGGCCGGCATGATGACGAGCCTTTCCCCCACAGCCCTCATCCTGAGGAGCGCTCGGCACGAGCGCGTCTCGAAGGATGCTCCAGAGGGTGACGGAGCCTCCGGGAG
>NCCO01000301.1 GCA_002279705.1 Allobosea sp. 12-68-7 | reverse complement strand
CATTTTCTACGGCGAGGGCTCCAACGGAAAATCCACGCTGGTGGACATCATCGCGCGCGTCATGGGCGACTATGCCACCTCCGTCCCGGTGATGAGCCTGGTGAATGACACCAACCGGAAGGGATCTGAGGCGACACCGGACCTCATTCGCCTGCCGGCCGCGCGCTTCGTGCGCTCGGCCGAGCCGAAGGAGGGATTGCCGCTGGATGAAAGCCTGATCAAGGACATGACATCCGGCGAGCCGGTCAATGTGCGCCGGCTGAACCATGAGTTCGTGGAGGTCTATCCGCGCTTCAAATTGGTCATCTCCTGCAATCGCAAGCCGAAGATCTACGGCAATGATGACGGCATCTGGCGTCGTGTGACGATGGTGCCGTTCGAGGTGCAGATTCCCAAGGAGGAGCGGGACAAGGAATTGCCCGCCAAGCTGTGGCGGGAGGCGCCGGGCATCCTCAACTGGATGATTGAGGGGGCGGTGGACTTCCTCGCCCGTGGCGCGCTCCAGGCGCCGGACAAGATCCTCGCGGCCACGCAGGAATACCGCGACGAAAGCGACATTGTGGGCGCCTTCGTGCGCGCAGCGCTGGAGGTGACGCGGAACCCAAACGACACGGTGGAGGCGGGCTCGCTCTACAGCGGGTTTGTCACCTATTGCAACAAAAGCGCTATCACCCCGCTGGGCAAGAACACGTTCAACCGAAGAATGCCCAAGGCGGCGGAAAGTTTCGGCTTTGAAAAGGGCAAGTCATCCGTCTCGCTTTACACAGGCATCCGCATCAGACCCGAATATGACCCCTCACGCACCCCCTACAGCTACGGCGCGGGAGGGGAGTGAGCCCGCGCGCGTGCGAGGATGTGGGAGGCTAGGGAGGCTGTCGCGGCTGGGTGCACGGGCGGGAGACTTTCGGGGGTGTAGGGGGCGCAAGGGTTTGCGGCGCCTCCTGGGAGGCTGGGGAGCCTAGGGAGGCAGTTTTCGCACCCGCGCATGTGCGTGTTTCGAATTTTTTCCGGTGCGGTCTGAGATCACAACGCCAGAGCATTCTTATGTATGGGCGTGATTTCTCCTCCCTAGGTTCCCTAGCCTCCCAAGAGGGTTTGAGAGTTCAGTGTTTGCAATGGTTTTGACGGGGCATTCCGGCGGCAGGGCGGTTCACATCTTCCTCCCTAGCCTCCCTAGCCTCCCAAACAGGTAAAACGGGGGACCAAAATGAAGCGGATCGACATCGAACATCTCGTGCGCTG
>NCCO01000300.1 GCA_002279705.1 Allobosea sp. 12-68-7 | reverse complement strand
GCCTGGAGGATTGCGGCGCGCAGGTGATCGTCATCGACGCCGTGACCGAGGCCAAGCGCGACCGCCCGCTCCCGGCGACCGCCGTTGCCTGCCTTGATCTTCTGGCGGAAGGGGCGGGGGGCGCCGTGATCGACCTGCGCGCGGATGGCGTCACGCCGTCCAGCCCGGCCTATGCCATCTACACTTCGGGCTCGACCGGAAAGCCCAAGGGCATCGTCATCGCCCACCGCAACATCTGTCACCTGCTGCGCTCGGTGAACGCGATCTATGGCTTCACCGCCGAAGACATCGTGTTCCAGGGCGCCTCGGTGGCGTTCGACCTGTCGCTGGAAGAGATCTTCGTCCCCTATCTGGTGGGCGCCACCATGTGGGTCGCGTCCTCCCGCACCCTCGGCGAGGTGGAAAAGCTGCCCGCGCTGATGGCAGGGGCCGGCATCACGGTGCTCGATACTGTGCCGACCTTGCTGGCCATGATGCCGCAGGACGTGCCCTCGCTCCGCATCATCATCCTCGGCGGCGAGGCATGCCCGCCCTCGGTGCGGCAGCGCTGGTGCAAGCCCGGCCGCAAGGTGTTCAATTCCTACGGTCCCACCGAAGCCACCGTGGTCGCCACCGTGGATGAGGTGACAGTGGACGGCGTCGTGACCATCGGCGTGCCCATCCCCAACTATACCTGCTATGTGGCGGACGAGCAGATGCAGCTTGTCGGCCCGGGGGTGGAGGGCGAGCTGCTGATCGGCGGTCCCGGGGTGGCGCAGGGCTATCTTGCGCGGCCGGAACTCACCGCCGAGAAATTCATCGCCAATCCGTTCCGCGCCAGCGCCCTCGACCCGATTCTCTACCGCTCGGGCGATGCCGTCAGCCTCACCGAGGATGGCCGCATCCTGTTCCACGGCCGGATCGACGATCAGGTGAAGCTGCGCGGCTTCCGCCTGGAACTGGGGGAGATCGAGGCGAAGCTCTCGGCGCTCCCCGGACTCTCGCAGGCCACCGTGGTGCTGCGCCGGGACGATGGCATCGACCGGCTGGTGGCGTTCCTGGTGCTGGAGTCGGGCGCGGTGCTCGACCGCGCGGGCCTGCGCGCGGCGCTGCGCGAGACCTTGCCGCCCTATATGGTGCCGGCGCATTTCGAGCCGATGGAGACCTTGCCGCGCCTGACCTCGGGCAAGGCGGACCGCAAGGCGCTCAAGATCGCGCCGCTCACCGCCGCGGTCGATACCGAGGAACAGGAGGAGCCGGAGACGGC
>NCCO01000299.1 GCA_002279705.1 Allobosea sp. 12-68-7 | reverse complement strand
GTGTAGACGATGACCTGCACGTCGGAGAGATCGGGGATGGCGTCGAGCGGCAGCGTCCGGACCGCATAGACCCCGGCCGCGACAGCGAACGCCGTGGCGACGAAGACGAGGACGAGGTTGCGGGCAGACCAGGCGATCAGGCGGGCGATCATGGCTTTGGTTCCGCAGGCGTCGTCTCAGCCCCTTTTGCCTCCGGCGTGCCGAGCCCGCTCAGCGCAGCTTTCAGGTTGCTCTCCGCGTCGATCAGGAAGTTGGCCGAGACAACGACGCGATCGCCATCCTTCACACCCTCGCTGATCGTGACCATGCCTTCGCCGCGCTGGCCAAGCTGGACCTCGCGCGGCTCGAAGCGGCCCTCGCCACGATCGAGGATGACGACGCGGCGCGTGCCAGAGTCGATCACGGCACTATCGGGGACAGCGAGGACCAGACCGAACTCACCGGAGCCGATCTCGACACGATTTCAATGCGGACTTTGGTGGTGCGCGTCGCCTCGGCCACCTGCGGATAGATCAGGCCGACCTTGCCCGCGAACTCCGTTCCCGGCCGCCCGCGCAGGCGGATCGTGGCCGGCGCGCCGATGCGGATCGCGGCCAGATCGACTTCCGGGACATCGGCCAGCACCCAGATCGTCGAGATATCGGCCAGCCGGAACAGGCTGTCGCCGGACGCCATCTTCATGCCGTCGACGACGTTGCGCTCCAGCACGATGCCGTCTCGCGGAGCCGACCAGACGATCGTCAACGGCACCTTCCGGGTCCGCTCGATCTCGGCGACGATTTCAGGCTGCACGCCCAGGTTCTCCAGCCGCTGGCGCGCGCCGCCTTCGGGCACGCCTCGCCCGGAGGCGTTGAGTTCAGACACGAACTGCGCGCCCGCCGCCGTGATCTCGGGCGAATAGATTTTGACCAGACGATCCCCCTTGGCGACGCGGTCGCCGGTGGTGACCGGCGCCACCTCCTGGATGAAGGCGTCCGAGCGCGTCGCGACGACGGAGACGCGGCGCTCGTCGAGCTGCACCGTGCCGGGCACCCGGATCGGCCGGCTGATCGCCTGGCGGACGACCGGCTCGGAACGTACGCCGCTGCGCTGGATGCGTCCGGGCGAAAGCTTGATCACCTTGTCGTCGGCCTCTTGGCCTGCATAGACCGGCAGGTAGTCCATCCCCATCCAGTCCTTTTTGGGTATTGGGGAGGTGTCGGGCAGACCCATCGGGTTGCGGTAGTAGAGCAATTTTCGCTCTGCCCCGGTGGTCGTGGCTGTCTCGGCGACCGTCTGCGCCGACTTTGCCGCAGCCGGATCGAAGCTGATTTCTTCGCTGGCGCTGACGGGCAGGAAGTCGCGACCGTCCTCGGTTTTACGGGGTTCGGCCGCGTAGAATGGCGCGCCGTCTGGATGGCGGTAATAGGCGATCGGCCCTGTGGCGGCGGCTGGCCCCGCTTGGGGTGCGACCGGCGATCTGGCGATGAATGCATGATGGAGCCGGTCGAGGCCAGGCAGGACGAGCCCGCGCGTTCCGGCGGCATAGCCCCCCGCGCCCGCCGCCGTAACGGCGGCGAGAGCGAGGATCGAGAGCAGGACTCGCTTCATGGGGTGGCCTTCAGGATCAGACGGCTTTCGACCGTGCCGTCCTCACCCTGCACCTTGGCCCCCAGCGAAAGCCGCCAGCCGCCCTCCATGGTGAGGTTGGTCCTGAAGCTGTAGCT